>QZKV01000034.1 GCA_003599575.1 Desulfobacteraceae bacterium
TCATGCTGGAACCGGTGCAGGGCGAAGGCGGCGTCATACCGGCCGAACCGGGATTCCTGAAATTTGCGCGCGCGCTTTGCGACCGCCACAACGCGCTCCTGGTATTGGATGAGGTGCAGTGCGGCATGGGCCGCACCGGCAAGCTGTGGTGCCACATGTGGGAAGAGGGCCTGAAACCCGACATTCTGACGTGCGCCAAGGCCCTGGGCGGCGGCTTTCCCATCGGTGCCATGCTGGCCGGCGGCAAGGTGGCGGAGGTGCTGCAGTTCGGTTCCCACGGATCGACCTTCGGCGGCAACCCCATGGCCTGTGCGACGGCCCGTGAAGTGCTGCGCCATGTGAATGACCCCGCCCTGCTGGCGAACGTTGCAGCCAGGGGAAGCCAACTGCGCCGCGCGCTGGAAAAGATCGACGCTGCGCACACGGTCTTCAGCCAAGTGCGCGGCCGCGGATTGATGATCGGGGCCGCGCTGGCGCAGCCGTGGCGCGGGCGGTCCGGCGACCTGATGGAAACGGCCCGCGCGCATGGGGTTCTGGTCCTGCAAGCCGGGCCGGACGTCGTGCGTTTCCTGCCGCCGCTCAACATCACCGCCCAAGACCTTGAAGAGGGCCTGACGCGCCTGGCCGCGGCCGTTGCGGAGTTTGTGAGCAGTACCTAAATTGTATGCACAGGTTTGAACTTCGAAGGTTTATCGGCTTTAACATGCTCGACTACGGCCCACATATCGATTGGATCGACCGCCAGCAACCGCAGATGGTGCAGCGGGTGGAGGAGTGGTCGCGCATCAATTCCGGCAGTCACCACCTGGAGGGGCTGGCGCGCATGTGCGCGGTACTGCAGGAAGCGTTCGCTGTGCTGGAAGCCGAGATGGAAGTGCTCGATTGTGATCCCATGGCCCATGTCAATGGCGCCGGGGAGGTGGAAAACCTCCCCCTGGGCAAAGCGCTGCACCTCGTCAAAAGGCCGGACGCAGCGGTGCAGGTATTTCTCGGCGGCCATATGGATACGGTGTTCGGCAAGGATCATCCTTTCCAGGAAACGCGCCGGCCGGATGGCCGGCGGTTGTGCGGCCCCGGTGCGGCGGACCTCAAAGGCGGGCTGGTGGTGATGCTGACGGCGCTGCAGGCACTGGAGCAAAGCCCGTTTGCGCCCGGGATCGGGTGGGAAGTATTGATCAACCCGGATGAGGAAATCGGTTCGCCCGGTTCGGCGCGCTTGCTGACGGCGTGTGCCCGTCGCAACCAGATGGGCTTGCTGTATGAACCGGCGCTGGCGGACGGCGCACTGGCCGGCGTGCGCAAGGGCAGCGGCAACTTCACCGTGGTGGTGCGCGGGCGAGCGGCCCATGCCGGGCGCGATTTCCAGCGCGGGCGCAACGCCATCGTGGCGCTGGCCGAGTATACTCAGGCGCTGCATGCGCTGAACGGCCGGCGCGAGGGGGTGACCATCAACCCCGGCCAGGTGGAGGGCGGCGGTGCGGTCAACATCGTACCCGATCTGGCGATCCTGCGCTTCAACACGCGCATATCCGCATTGGAAGACCGGCAATGGCTGGAAGAACAACTGATCGGACTGGACCAACAGTTTGTCCAGCGTGACGGGATTACCCTGCGGCGGCACGGCCAATTTACCCGCCCGCCCAAACCCATCAGCCAAGCCAATGAACGGCTGCTGGCGTCGGTGGCGGAATGCGGGCGGATGCTGGGGGTTGCGCTGGTGTGGCAGGCGACGGGCGGTTGCTGCGACGGCAACAACCTGGCCGCGGCCGGTTTGCCCAATGTGGACACGCTGGGCGTGCGCGGCGGCGATATCCACAGCGACCGTGAGTATATTATGCTGGACAGTCTGGCCGAGCGCGCCAAACTCAGCGCGCTGCTGCTGATGCGGCTGGCCGGCGGAGAGGTGCGAATATAGACGATGAAGACACTGGTGATACGCCCGGTCACGCTCCAGGACCATGCACAGATGATGGAACTGGCCAATCTGGCGGGTTTCGGCATGACGTCGCTGCCCCAGGACGAGTCCGTTATGCACCGCAAGATCGAGGATGCCGTGAAGAGTTTCGCCGGCACGCCGCCGCTGCCCAACGAACACATCTTCCTGTTCGTGCTGGAAGACAGCCAGACCCGGCGCATTGTCGGCACCACCGGCATCAAATCCCATGTGGGGCTGTCCAATCCGTTCTACTCTTACAAGCTTTCGACTCTGGTACAATCCAACAGCGATCTGGGCATCTACTCGCGCCAGAAGGTGCTGCACATGGTCAACGACTTCACCGGGGCCACCGAAATCGGCTCCCTGTTCCTGCATGCGCAATACCGCCGCAAAGCGCTGGGGCCGCTTCTGTCGCGTTGCCGTTTTCTGATGCTGGCGGAGTTTCCCGAACTCTTTTCCGATACGGTGGTTTCCGAAATACGCGGCGTCCACGACGAAAACGGCGACTCCCCCTTCTACAACAACGTGGCCCGCCACTTTTTCCAGATGCCGTTCTACAAGGCCGATTACATCAATGCCACCAAGGGCAACCAGTTCATTTCCGATCTGATGCCCCGCTACCCCATCTATGTGACCCTTTTGCCGCCGGCGGCGCAGGCGGTCATCGGTAAAACCTTCGCCCCTTCGGAACCGGCGGCCCGCATATTGGTAGAAGAAGGTTTTTATCATGAAGACTATGTGGATGTGTTTGACGCCGGACCGACCCTGCAGGCCGAACGCGAGCGCATCGCCACGGTGTGCGGCAGCAAAAAGGCCGAGGTGACGGCGGTGGGGCAGGTGCAGTCGGACAAGCGCTTCATGATCGGCGGCACGACCCTGAGCAACCTGCGCTTCGTGCTGGACCAATTGCAGCAGAATGAAGACGGCAGCGTGGCCGTATCGCCGGAAACAGCGCAGCGGCTGCAGGTGGACCAGGGCGATCAGGTCAGGTTCGCGCCCCAGTTTCCTCCGCCCAGACTGCCGGTGCAAGCGGGGGTATGTCAGATATGAAGATGATGCAATCGATAGACCCGGCGACGGGCGAAGTGGTCTGGGAGGGCAATGCCGCCGGTCCCTCCGAGGTGGATGCGGCGGTGCGCAGCGCACGCCGCGCCTTCTCCGCCTGGAGCGATAAAACCGTTGAGGCCCGGCTGGAAGTGATCGGGCGCTTCCGTGACGTTCTGGAGAAGAAAAAAGAGCATCTGGCCGTGACCATCGCCAGGGAAACCGGCAAGGTGCTCTGGGATGCGCGCACGGAAGTGGCGGCCATGATCGCCAAGGTGGCGATCTCAGCCAGGGCTTACGCGGAACGCACAGGCAGCCGCGCAGAGATGATCGGCGGTGTGCGCAGCGTGGTGCGCCACCGTCCCCACGGGGTGGCGGCCGTACTCGGCCCCTATAATTTCCCAGGCCATCTGCCCAACGGGCATATTGTCCCGGCCCTGCTGGCGGGCAACACGGTCGTGTTCAAACCCAGCGAACTGACGCCTCTGGTGGCCGAGGAAACCTTGCGCTGCTGGCAGGCGGCGGACCTGCCCGAAGGCGTGCTGAGCGTGGTGCAGGGCGCCGGGGATACGGGCGCGGCCCTGGTTTCCCATCCGCAGATCGATGGGCTGTTTTTCACCGGCAGTTCGGAAACCGGCAGACTTCTGCTCCACCAGTTGGGAGGCCGGCCGGAAAAAATTCTGGCCCTGGAGATGGGCGGCAACAACCCTTTGGTGGTGTGGGGCGTGGAAGATCTGAAGGCGGCGGCGTACCAAACCATCCAGTCGGCCTTCATCACCACCGGCCAGCGCTGCACCTGCGCGCGGCGGCTGATCGTTTCCGGAGATGAAAAGGGCGAGGCGTTCCTGCAACTGCTGCTTGCGATGACCCGCCGGATCAGGATCGGGGCCTATACCGAGCAGCCGGAACCGTTCATGGGCCCCCTCGCGAGCATGCCGGAAGCGCGAAAACTGCTCGCCGCCCAGCGGGAAATGAAAGCCGCCGGAGGAGAGATACTGTTGGAAATGAAACCGCTGAAAGAAAAGTTGGCCTTTCTTTCCGCGGGCATCATCGATGTGACCCAAGCGGCCCAACGGCCGGACAAAGAATGCTTCGGGCCGCTGCTGCAAGTGATCCGCGCGGCGGATTTCGACCAGGCGATCAGTGAAGCCAACCGCACGGCCTATGGCCTGACCTCGGCCATCTTCACCGATCATGAAAGTCTCTATGCAATCTTCCGGCAGCGGGTGCGCGCCGGGCTGGTGAACTGGAACCGCCAGACCACCGGCGCCGCCAGCACGGCGCCCTTCGGCGGCATCGGCATCTCCGGCAACCATCGCCCCAGCGCCTACTATGCGGCCGATTACTGCGCTTACCCGGTAGCCTCCATGGAGGTTGAGAAGGTGAGTATGCCGGAAGAGGTCAGTCCGGGGTTGGAAGTAGAAGTATAAGGAAAACCATGCTGGCCTACGAAGTCAATTTCGACGCGCTGATCGGGCCGACCCACAACTACGCGGGGTTGTCGTTCGGCAATCTGGCGTCGGAGCGAAACCGCGGCAGCGTCTCTTCGCCCAAGGCGGCGGCCCTGCAGGGGCTTGCGAAGATGAAACGGCTGCACGGGCTGGGCGTGAAGCAAGGTGTACTGCCGCCGCAGCCGCGCCCGGTATTCTCTTTCCTGCGGCAGATGGGTTTCGGCGGCTCTGCAGAGGAGATCATTGCCCAGGCCGCCGCCAACCCGCGGCTGCTGGCCAATGCCTATTCGGCTTCGGCCATGTGGGCGGCCAATGCGGCCACCGTCTCACCCAGCGCGGATACCCGGGACGGTAGAGTTCATTTTACGCCGGCCAACCTGGCCACCCACCTCCACCGTTCCCTGGAACCCGCCTGCACCGCGCTGGTGCTGCAACAGATATTCCCCGATACGAAGCGGTTCGTGCATCACGCCCCCCTGCCGGGGCATGCTTTCTTTGGCGATGAAGGGGCGGCCAACCATATGCGCTTTGCACCCGCCCACGGCGAACCCGGGGTGGAGATGCTGATTTACGGAAGGATGGCCGAAGGCGGTGCACTGCCCGCACTATATCCGGCCCGGCAGACCAGGGAAGCCTGCCAAGCCATCGTCCGCAAGCACCGCCTCGATCCTGACAGGGTACTGCTGGTGCAACAAAACCCATCGGTGGTGGACCAGGGCGTGTTTCACAACGACGTGATCTCCGTTGCCAATGAAATGACGTTCCTTTATCATGAAGATGCGTTTGTGGATACGCCCGCAGTGGTGGCACGCTTGGAGCAAATGCTGGGTGGAAAGCTGCAGCGGCTGTGCGTAAAGCGCGAACAAGTCAGTGTGCAGGAGGCCGTTGCCAGCTACCTGTTCAACTCCCAGCTGGTGAGCTTACCCCGCGGCGGCATGGCCGTAATCGCCCCTCTGGAATGCCGGCTGCGCAGCGCCGTAAAAGCGTACCTGGATGCCTTGCCGGCGGCCGATGACAATCCTGTGACCGCCGTGCACTACTTCGATGTGCGTGAAAGCATGCAAAACGGCGGCGGTCCGGCCTGCCTGCGCTTGCGCGTGGTGCTGGCGGAAAGCGAACTCGCGGCGGTCCATCCGCAGGTCTTGTTTGACGAGCAATTATACGCCCGGCTGGAGCAGTGGGTGCATCGGCATTACCGCGATGCGCTGTACCCGCAAGATCTGGCCGACCCCGCGCTGGCAAAGGAGTCCCGCGCGGCGCTGGAAGCTCTGGAAGAGATATTGCGATTGAAGATTCTTACCGGGTAGATGTCTTCCCCATTTCGTACTCGTACTCGTACCTACTCGTACTCGGATAAAGACTTTCGCGAATGCATCATTTCGATCGAGTACGAGAACGAGTAGGTACGAGTACGATGAGCACATCGATATCTACGGTGCCGAAATATCCGCTGCGTGTTCCAAAAATGCGGCCACCAGATCGACGCTGTGCTTGATGTCCTTTTTTTGGGCGATGCCCACCGGCGCGTGAATATAGCGCACGGGCACCGATAGGGTGCAGGCTTTGGCCCCTGCCCCGGCCGTCTGGCCGGCCGTGGCGTCGGTGGTTCCGGTATTCTTGACGACCACCTGATGGGGGATGTTGGCTTGGCGGGCCAGGTGGATCAGTAAATCGGCCACCTGGCGGTTGGAAAGCATGGCCCTGTCGCTCAGCCTGATTTCAGGTCCCTTGCCCTGGCAGGTGGCGACGATGTTGGCCGGCAGTTTCAATCCCGGCGTATCGGAAGCAACCGTGCCTTCCAAGGCCAACACGATGTTCGGCTTTACCGCAAAAACCGCCGGTCCGGCGCCGCGCAAGCCATACTCTTCCTGGGTGGAGGCGATCACATAAAGGTCGCAATCTATCTTGGCAGCCTGCCGTATCGCGCTCAGCATGACAAACAAGCCCAACCGGTCATCCAGCGCCTTGCCGAAAAATGCGTGTTCGTTCTGCCAACTGGAGGTGGCAAAAGTGACCGGATCGCCGACCGTGACCGATTGCAGGATTTCATCGGCCGGCAGCCCGAGATCGATGAAGCTCTCTTCGATGGGCAATGCTTCTTTATGCGCTGCGCCGCTGTCTTTTTTCAACAAGTGGGGCGGGATGCTGCCGACGATGCCGGGCAGATCCCGGCGACCGTGCACGATGACTTTCTGGGCGCTGAATACCCGTGCATCCACGCCGCCGACGGGCATGACGCGAACAAAGCCGCCCGCTTCGACTTTACTGACCAGAAAACCGATTTCATCCATATGGGCGATGAGCGCGACCCTTGGACCGCCGCCGGGGATATGGCCGATCAGACTGCCCATGGGGTCTGTAGAGGTTTCCGGTGAAATATCGGCAAGCTGCCCGGCCAGCCAATCACGCACCCGCTCCTCACGCCCGGACACGCCCGGCGTTTCAACCAGTTGGGTCAATAACGCGTAATCCATGACGGAACTCCTTTTAGCTGTGGACCCGTGGTCCGTTTGCCCGTGCAGACTCAAGCGGGTCTACGAGATCCCTCGAGAATCAAGAACGAAAGATTGCCTTGAGCCCAGCGCAACACCACCAAGTGCTAACATTTTGGGCATTGCGCTCGCAAGTTCAAGGCGAACAGCGTAAAAACATTTTTTTAATGCGTTTGAGCTGAAAATAGACGTTGGTCTCAGGGCCGGCGGGCAAACGGCAGAGGGGCTGACGGGCCGACGGTCTACCGGGCCCTGCCCAGCAGTTCATAGATCGCGGCTTCTCCAAGCTGTTCGTCCAGCTCGATATAGTTCAGGGCCATGCGGGAGGCCCGCAGTGTGTGCGTTGAAAAAAAGATGCTGTTGGGAAATTCACTGACGATATCCTGAAGGCGGAAGACATCATTGACCGGGTCGCCGATGACCGTGTAGTCCATCTTCATATCGAAGCCGATATTGCCGACAACCACTTCTCCGGTATGCACGCTGATGCCGATTTTCAATTCCACGCCCAGTTCCCTGGCCGGGCCTGAGTTGATCGTATCCAGGGAAGCCTGCATTTCGAGGGCCGCGTTCAAGGCGTTGTCCGCGTCGGCCATACTGGATATGGGCGCCCCGAAAATCGCCAGAAATCCATCTCCCAGATACTTGTCCACGATGCCGTGATGCTTGAAAACAATGCCGCCCATCAGAGAGAAGAAAGCATTGAGCAGGTAAACGGTTTTTTGCGGCCCCAATCGTTTGACCAAACCGGAAAATCCGCGCAAATCGATATTGAGCAGCGTAAGCGTCTTGATTTCCTCGGCCAGCTCGATGCCTGCATCGGGGCCGCGAAGAATTTTCTCCAGGACCTCCTTGGGGACAAATTTTTGAAAAATCCGGCGAATGCCGCGCTCTTTTTCGGCCATGTGGACTGTCTCATTGTACAGGTGCGCGTTTTCAACCGCGATGCTTACCGACGAGGCGATCGATTGGAGCAGATCCTGATCGCCGGATATAAACTCGCCGCTGGCTTTGTTAATGACTTCGATCACGCCGATGACGCGGCCCTGGGAGACCATGGGAACGCACAGGGCCGAACGGATGTTCAAGTTCAGATCGGCATTGAGATGCGGCAGAAACGATGAGGCGGCCTTGACCTCATTCACGATCATGGACTCCCCCCGGGCGGCCACATGACCGGAAATGCCCTGCCCCAACTTGAGCCGCACCGGCTTGCGCAGGCGCGGTGTTATGTTGAAGGAAGCGGAGAACTCCAGTTCGCCGTCCTTGACCAGGTAAAGCACCCCGGCCTCCACATTCATGATCGTGCGAATCATATCCATCGTGTAATTGAGTACTTGCCCGATATCGAAGGTGGAAGAGGCCAGGGCGCCGCCGATGCGGCGAATCGAGTCCAGTTCCTGGTTGCGTTTGGCCACGGCTTCGTAGAGCGTGTTGCGTTCGATGGCCAGAGCAAGACAGCGGCAGGCCCATTCAATGAAGGTCCGGTTGCCGCCCCATACCAGGGTCTCCTGCACGACCAGGGCAAGCACCGCGCTCACCCCCGCCGTCGTTTTAAGCGTTGCAAGATAAACCGGAAACTGTTCCTGATCCCCCATGATGTCCATCTGGTGGTCTTCCGCAAGGGTGTGCGTATCGGTCAGAAGAATGGGCCCCTGCTGTCGCATGACCTGGTCCAGGATACCTCCCTCGGAGAAAACCGCGTGCTCGCCTTGAACCAGCAGGGTCGATTGAACAGACAGGATTGCGTCGACCACCAAATCTTTGGTGCTCGCGCTGTCGCGGCGAAAGATCAGCGCCGCCTCGAATGGAATAATGGTGCGCACCAGGCTTAAACAGGCCCTCAACAGCTCGATGCCGCGCAGGCCCGAATGGATGCTATCCAGAATGTCGGCGATGACTTTCAGATAGACCTGTTTTTGCTTGTTCTCGGCGGCCAGCATCAGATTTTCATAGGTGAACGCGGCATTGCTCAACAAAATTTCGAGCCCTTCGATCACGTCGGCACTGTAGGACCGGTCGTTTTTGCGGCGCGAAATGGTGAGCACGCCGATGATCTCACGGCTGGTTTTGATCGGCAGGCAGATAAACGATTTGGTACCGTATTGCGGCCGGCTTTCACGGCCGAAACGGGTATCCTTTTCGATGTCGTCCACCAGCAGGGCCGCCTTGGTCAGTACGGCATATTTGGCGATGCTGGTTTCAAAGTCGATGTAGGCGCCCGGCTTGATCCACTGATCCAGGCCGATCGCCGCGCGCACGGAGAAACGTTTGTGCTCGGGCTGTTCCAGCAACATCACCGAACCCATATCCGATTCGGTCATGGCCAGGGAGCGCTCCAGGGCCACGTATAGGATTTCATCCGGATCGGCGGTCACGAAACACAGATCGGCAACCCCCTTCAAAACGGATAATGCCCGGATCTTTTCCTCAAGCTGCTGCCGGAAATGCATCAGGTGCCGATCGATGATCCCGAAGGAATGGACCAACTGGTGCAGCTCGTCCCCCTCGCAGGCTGTCCCTTGATTCTCCGGAAAGCTGCTCTGAACCTTTTTGGACAGATCGGCTGAAAAACCGCTGATGTCGTCGAACACCCTGCGCAGCAAATTCAGCCCGACAAATGAGAACGCCAGCAAAGCGGCGAAAAAAAACGGAAGATAGGTGTCGGTCAGAAGGTTGTAGCGGATGCCGAAATAGATCAGTCCGCCCACTGGAATGAAAAAGAAAAAGAAGAAAAGCAGATTGAGCTTGCCGTACAGCGATCTGTTTTTGAGCAAGCGCCGGTTGAGCCATGGATAGAGCATTTTCATTCCAGCCGACTCCGTTGACCATCAAAGTGACCCACAGGTCCGAAAAGATATCGGCCGTCTGCCGCCAAACATTAGCGCACAGACAAATAAGCTGCCGGAAATTATGAACAATCGCCCGGATACGCCGAGATCAGAATGGCGCACAATCCTCTTTGGTTCGTTGCATCGAGAAAATCGGGATAAAAATGACGGCAGCCAAGTCCAGGGGACGGATCGATCCGTAAACACTGCGCCGCCCCCGGCCTGAATGAACCGCGGCGATTTATCGCCCCTGCCCTTGCCTTGCCACAGAAAATCCTAATAGTTAAAAGAAAATAATGGAAGCTGACACCCACGCGAGCGGATTGAAGAATCGGTCTCAGATTCTACATCTGAAATATTTCAATCACCTCTGACCAACACCCGCTCTCCATCACCGCTCACCATCAACCGATTGCCGATCGCCGCTTGCCTTTGCGCTGGTCCTGTTCGTAGCGTGTTCCGCCGTTGGACCGTGAGACCGTGATGAAACTGGTTTCACGACACGGGCGGAGGCGGGCTGGCCGACCGGAAAGGGTATTTCAGCATTCCCAAATACCCCTTTGGGGGATATGGAGGTTTCCCATGGATCGTTCAAAAATATCCATCAGCTATCCCAGGCTGATCGTACTGGGTTTCATAGCCGGATTTCTTGCCACCGTGACTTTTCACCAGCTGGTGCTGGGGGGGTTGTGGCTTGCGGGCATTGCACCGTCCGGACCCTATGCCATGACGCCCAGGCCACCGTTGGGCATTCCCGCCGTGATTTCGCTGGCGTTTTGGGGAGGGGTCTGGGGTTCCCTTTTCGCCTTGATCCAAGTCGCTTTCCCGCGCCGGGGCAACTACTGGTGGACGGCTTTTCTATTCGGCGCCATAATCCCATCCCTGGTCGTTTTCTTTGTGGTGCTGCCGCTCAGAGGCTTACCGATCGGCGGCGGGTGGCAGCCGCCGTTGTTGATCACGGCCTTTCTGATCAATGGCGTCTGGGGCGTCGGCACCGGCCTGATCCTCAGGTTGCTGGCCGGCATACCCCATTGCGGCATTAACTGCGGCCTTCCGGTGGGCATGGAACCGACTTGAACGCCGGCAAACCTGCGTCAGCCATAACCTGAACAGAAAGGAAAGCAATGAACACTTTCAGTAATCGTATGATTCGGGCCGCAAAAATGCAGCCGACCTTGTATGAAGAGGTGGAATCTGACCGTACCGCCATGGGTCAGGCCATAGGTGTGGTTCTGTTGTCCAGCGTTGCGGCCGGAATCGGTACGATCGGGCACGGCGGCGCAACGGGTTTCATTTTCGGGATCTTGGGGGCCCTGGGCGGATGGCTGATATGGGCCTTTTTAACCTATTTTATCGGCACCAAGATCCTGCCCACCCCCCAAACCCATGCCGATTACGGACAGTTGCTGCGCGCCATCGGTTTTTCCAGCGCACCGGGCATTATCAGGATCTTGGGGATCATACCGGGATTGACCGGATTTATTTTTTTTGTGGCCGGCGTCTGGATGCTGGCGGCCATGGTGATTGCGGTCCGCCAGGCCCTGGATTACCAAAGCACTTTACGGGCCGTCGGGGTGTGTCTGATCGGCTGGATCGTGCAGGCCCTGGTGCTGGCCCTGGTGTTTGCGGCCTTCGGAACTCCGGGACAGGTGCCGGCAACTTAGTACATATGTTCATAACTATTGTAACGTAACTTTCGGGATCGGTATCGGGGTCGCAATCGAATTCGATACCGATACCGATTCCGATTTCGATTCCGACCAATTCACCGATTAAGCAAATCCCCCAAAGCGGTACGTTATTGAAGACAAGATTTCCGGGTGCGTTAACCAGGTCTAACTTCAAGTGCGCACCCAGATCTAACCTGGCTACGCACATGCGCCAGCAAGCGGAATCGCGGAATTTTGCAAGATGATCGTGCGGGCAATCAAGCTTCTTTTCAGCGGCCCTTCGGCTTTATGCCGGGTGCGGCTCAGCCCAGCGGACGGGTTGCCCGGCTGCGCTGAGCCTTGGGGAAAATCAAAGCGGCTGCATTTCGCCCTTACCCTTTCGAATAGACGCCGATCAGTTCGGCCTGGTCCAGAACATGGCCCTGGACGGCCTTCTGCACGTCGCCCTTGCCGAGACCCTCGGGCAGGTTGAGACGCTCGTCCAGGGCGTAAAGCTTGAAGAAATAACGGTGGGTGCCGGACGGCGGACAGGGACCGCCGTAGCCGCTTTTACGAAAGTCGTTCACGCCCTGGGTTCCCGGCATTGCGCCCTCCCCAATCTTGCCGGTCACCGGAATGTCATAGGCGACCCAATGGTCGAAGACTTTTCCCGGCGCATCGGGATCATCCACAATCAGGACCAGGCTTTCGGCTTCTTGCGGAATATCCTCGATAATCAGCTCCGGATGGACGTCTTCGCCCTGGCAAGTGTATTTGCGGGGAATCGGGTCGTTGTTTTTGAAGGCACTGCTGCTCAGTTTCATTGGCTTTATTCCTCCTGATTTAAAAATGGCCGCGTTGCGCCTGCTCTGCTGCAAGCGTTCACAACGGCCTTTCTCCGGGCCCCCTCGGGTGGTTTGAGGCTGAAGCCCCATTCGACCCGAAGATGCCCGAGTAAGTTACCCCCCCGCAGCGGGCAAAGGCAAACGGCCATGGGCCAAACGGCGGGCGGGCTAGCGCACCAGCAGCACCGGATTGCTGATTTCGCTGATCAAGGCGCAGAGTTGTTCGCCTTCCTGCTCCTGCGCACCGCATGGAATCACGACCGGTCCCGCACTTTCCAGGCGGATGCGCTGGGCGATGCCGGCCAATGCGTCGCGCACCAACAGACGGAACTCGGCGCCCAGTTCATACACTTGCAAGTACTCCAAGACCTCGGTCTCGAAGCGCCGGGCATCCTGCCGGTTGTCGGCCACCACGAAAACGGTCAGGCGGCCCTGCGGCGCGCGGGCCAGGTGGGCGGCGACGGCCAAGGATTTGCGGGCCTGCGGCGATCCGTCATAAAGCAGGACCACCGGAAGGATCGTCAGCAGTGCGCCGCTTTGAAGAATCAGGGTCAATCCGGTCCTGCGCGACACGATCATGCGTGTGATCGAACCGATGCGTTTGGTTCCTGAATAGGATCGCCCGATTTTGCCGACCACCATCAAGTCGGCCTGTGCGGCGGCGGCCAGAAGCTCGGCCGCCACCAAGCCGCGGAATACTTCAAAGCGGCAGGGCACGTTGCGTTCTGCGCAAATGTTCAAAATCGCCCGGTGAACGCGGGCTGCATCGTCTCTGAATTGCCTTTCCAGGTCCAGCCCATCCAAACGGCGCAGGGTCTGCGAAAATGCGCTGACCTCATGGGCTATGGGGAGTTGCGCCAGGCGCAGCAGGTTGATATCTTCCACATACAACCCGATCAGCTGAGCGCCGAGCCGCGCGGCCAGATCCACTGCGTTGTGCAAGGCCGAGAGGCTCGATTCAGAGGCATCCAGGGCCACCATGATTCGCCGGATCGCCGTTTGTTCTGCGGCCATGTCATGCCTCCTCCCGCGCGCCCGGCTTCATGAAATCGAGCCGCCGCCTGGCCATTTCGGTCAAACGCCGGTATACCATGCCATTGACGGTATTTTCGGGGAAATGCCCATCCGCGTCGGGCTCTCCGGCCGGAACACCGGTGAGAATTTCGATTCCCTCGTCGATCGTGGAGACCGCATGGATGCGAAAGCGTTCCTCCTTGACCGCATCGATGACGTCCCGGCGCAGCATCAGGTGTTGAACGTTGGCGGCCGGAATCAGAACCCCCTGGGCACCGGTCAACCCCCTGACCTTGCAGATATCGAAGAATCCCTCGATCTTCTCGTTAACCCCGCCGATCGGCTGGACCTGTCCAAACTGGTTCACCGAACCGGTCACGGCATAGGATTGGGATATCGGCAGGTCCGCGATGGCCGACAACAAGGCATAAAGCTCGGCCGATGAAGCGCTGTCGCCCTCCACCCCGCTGTAGGATTGTTCGAACACCAGGCTGGCGGATAAGGACAGGGGCTGATCCCAGGCATAACGGGCACCCAAGTACCCGGCCAGGATAAGCACCCCTTTGGAGTGGATCGGGCCGCCCATGGCGACCTCCCGCTCAATATCCAGCACCTCGCCTTTTCCCAGAGCGATGCGCGCGGTGATCCGGCTGGGCCGGCCGAACATGAAATCACCCAGTTGCAGGACGGCCAGGCCGTTGATCTGGCCGACTTTGGCCCCTTGGGTGTCCACAAAGAGAATGCCGCGTTCGATCTGTTCCTGCAGCCGCTCGCGGTACTGATCGGAGCGGTATATCCAGGCGTCGATGGCTTTCTGCACATCGGCGGACCGCACCACCTGGCTTGCATTCTCGGAAGCAAAATAATCGGATTCGCGCAGCAGATCGCCAATCCGTTGCATGTAGACGGACAGTTTTTCGGCATCCCCCGCCGAGCGGGAGCTGTGCTCGATCACCCGGGCTACCGCGCCGCAATCGAAGGGACGCAGACCCTCCCGGCGGACCACACCGGCAATCACCCGGGCCAGGGCCTGCTGGTTTTCGGGACTGCGGTCCATGCGATCGGTGAAATCCGCGGCCACTTTGAACAGCTCGCCGAATTCAGGATCGTGCTGGCGCAGCAGATAATAAAGCAGCGGCCGGCCGGTCACGACGATCTTCAGCCTCAAGGGGATCGGCTCCGGTTCCAGGGAGACGGTGGCGATCAGTCCGTACATCTGGCCGATGGATTCGATTTTGATCTTCCCCGAACGCACCGCGCGTTTCAACCCTTCCCAGCCGAAGGGCATTTGCAGCACCTTGAGGGCATCCAGAATCAGATATCCGCCATTGGCCTTGTGCACCGCGCCGGCGCGGATCATGGTAAAATCGGTTAAAAGCGCGCCCATGTGAGCCAGATGCTCCACCCGGCCGGCCAGGTTTTCGTAGGACGGGTTTTCTTCATTCACGACCGGTGCGCCGCGGGTGGCGGCGTTTTCAACGATGACATTGACCCGGTACTTGCGCATGGCCGGTGCATCGGCATCCCCGCCCGGGCCGCCGGGTCCGGAGAACTGCCCGCCCAGACGCTGTTGCATCAGCTTCTGAATCGGCTCCTGCCCGCCCTCGGGCGGCTGCAAAAAAAGGGTCAGGTTTTCATTGATGTCTTTCTCGACCCCCTGCAAATACTCGATCACTTTGGCATGCTGCGCGTATTTGGTGGTCAACCACTGGATAACCGGCCCCACGGCAAACTGGCTCACCTCCCGGTCGAGCTCCTGTTGACGTTCATCGATTTCGCGCTGCCATTGGGGGGTTTGCTGGAGAATCTTGCCGGCCTCCTGTTGCAGGAGCCGGATATTGTCCTCGATGGTCCGGCGCTCCTCCGGCGGAAGCTTTTCATACGCTTCCGGCGATAGCACCTCTTCATTGCGGACCGGTGCGAACGAAAGGCCCGCGGGCGTGCGCATCAGGGTCAAACCGGCTTCTTGGGCCTTCTTCTGCAGCGCTTCGAAGCGCCGCTGCTGTTTTTCCTGAAACTCCAGGTTGATCGCACGGCGCCGGTTTTGATAATCCTCATTTTCAAAGGCGGCCCGCAGCGAGCGGCGCACGTTTTCAATCACCGCCTTCATATCCCGTTCCAGCTCCTTGCCTTTGCCGGGCGGCATGGTCAACATCAGCGGTTTGTGCGCGTCTTCGAAATTGTTGACATAACACAGATCGGGGGGCACCTCTTCGTGCTGCGCCCTGGCTTCCAGCATTTTGCGCACGAGCGCATGCTTCCCCACGCCCTGCTCGCCCAAGGCGAATATGTTATATCCGCTGCGGCTCATCCCGATGCCGAACCGCAACGCCTCGGCCGCCCTGGCCTGCCCGATGGGTTCCTCGATGGCCTCAAGATCGTCGGTCGTCTCGAAACCAAGTTGTTCCAGGTCGCACCAGGTATACAAACGTTCCGGTGACAAAGGAGAAAGGGGCATGTGTATGTCCTTTGGTAGAAAAATGAGGGTTGTTTTTTGATTTGACTTATCTCATGTGACCGTATTGACCTGATGGACCGAATCCAATAAGGTCCATAGTGCATTTTTACCTTAAGCCGAGCCGTATCCGCCCCGGCCGGACCGGACGCAGCCAAGCGGCCCCCATTGCAGCGGTATCACAGCTCAGCGCACCATCATCCACCTGCACCGAAAAGTCCGGGTATCTCCTGGTAAATCGCGACCCGGCCCATGTGAGGGGCCGCGAGAAAGGGCTGCCCTTGCGGGCCAGCGGGCCTGCCGCCGCTACCGGGAACCTTGGTCTGAGAAAGGCAATTGCTGCCAATTGCCGTTCGATCGGGATGTGCGTTCTGCGCGGAGCGTTGGCACGAGAGGACAACGAAATGAATTTTTTCAGCAATCTTACCATCCGGGGCAAAATCATTCTCGTGGTTCTGCTGATTATCGGCCTGGAGTTGATCCTGGCCGCCAGCACGCTTTATTTTTTGGGCAGCGTCAACTCCAGCATGTCCCGAATCGTGCAATACGATGCGGAAAAGATGCGCCTGGCCGCGCGAGTCAAGACCGGAATGCTGGAAGTTCATCGCGCCCAGAAGAACATCATCCTGTCCAGCTCGCTTGCGCAGATCGAACCCCAGATGGAAAGCAAGCGCCATTCCGCCGAGGGGCTGCGCACCGATCTGGCCGAGCTCGACCGGTTCATCTACCAGCAGGAACGCTTGACCCTGCGCGACCTGCATTACAGCCTGAACGAGTTTCTCGCCATTGACACCAAGATCGAGGCCATGGTGCTCGACCACTCCAAGAACAGTTCGACCACCCCAGGGCAGTCGGCAGCGGTCGAACTTTCCACCGGCAGCGGCCGGGCGGCCTACGATCGCGCCTCCGAGATGATCGATCAGATCGTGAAAAATGCGGATAGGGTTTTGGATGATCACCGCAGCACGAGCATGGCTTATTTCAGGATGGCCTTGATCGTCGTGCTGGTGCTTTGCGCCGCCGGTATCGGAGGCGGTCTGTCGATCGGTTTTCTGGCGGCGCGGACCATCTCGGGCAACCTGCAGCGGGTGGTCAGGGTGACGGACGCCATTGCGCGCGGCGATTTGGAGACTCAGGTGACCGTCGCAAGCAGGGATGAAACCGGCCTGCTGGCCGAATCGATCCAACAGATGCAGGCTGCCTTGATCCGGGCCGCAAATGAGAACGCGGTGCGCGATTATGTCAAAAGCGGACTTGCCCGGATCAATGACGCCATGCACGGCCAGGTCAATGTCAGGGATCTATGCGCCGCAGTGATCAACGAGATGGCCACTTACGTGGACGCCCGGGTGGGGGCGATTTTTTTGTTGAACGGCCGCGGCCCCGCGCCGGTTCTGGAGTTCAGCGGCGGCTATGCCTATGAAAACGCCGGCCGTTTTCCCCACCGCTTTTCTATAGGTGAGGGGCTGGTCGGACAGGCCGCCCTGAGCAAGGCGCCGATACGCGTGCACGATATTCCGGCCGACTACATCAAGGTGTGCTCGGGCTTGGGCGACAGTTGTCCCACGAGCATCACCATCGCACCGCTCATGTTTGAGGACCGCCTCAGCGGGGTCGTCGAGCTGGGTTTTTTACAACCGGCCACCGAAGTGCAGCTCGATTGTGTCCAGCAGATGCTGCCGGCGGTTGCCGTCACCATCGAGACCGTGCGCGGACGCGAAGATCTATCCCAATCCCTGGCCCGGGCACAGGTCCTGACCGAAGAACTGCAGCAGCAGCAGGATGAACTCAAGGCGGTCAACGAAGAACTCGAAGAACAGACCCAACGGCTCAGGCAATCGGAGGAAAGGCTGCGCAACCAGCAGGAAGAACTCGAAACGGTCAATTCGGAGCTCGAAGAAAAAAACAGATACCTGGAAAACAACAAGTCCGTGATCGAGCAGAGCAACCGGGAACTGGAACGTACGCGGCTCGAAATAGAAGAAAAAGCGGACCAACTCGCCCAGGCCAGCCGATATAAATCGGAGTTTCTGGCCAATATGTCGCATGAGTTGCGCACGCCTTTGAACAGCATTCTTCTTTTGGCCCGCATGCTGTGCGAAAACAAAGACGGCCACCTGACCGAAGAACAGGTGCAATCCGCAAATATCATTCTCAGCAGCGGCAACGACCTGCTCGCACTCATCAACGAAGTACTGGATCTGGCCAAAATCGAGGCCGGCCGCATGGAACTGCAGGTGGAGCCGGTCGACCTGCGCGAGGTGGCGGACGGCATCGGACACAAGTTCGGCCACCTGATCGAAGAAAAAGGCTTGCGCCTGGAGGTGCATACCGCCGAAACGTGTCCTGTTCACATGGTGACCGATCGCAAGCGCCTGGGTCAGATTCTGCGCAACCTGATTTCCAATGCGATTAAATTCACCGACCGCGGCGGCATCAACGTGCATATTGCACGGCCCGGAGCGCAGGAGCTCATACCGGCGGGGATGCATAAAGAGACAACCGTGGCCATCGCCATCCGGGATAGCGGGATCGGTATCGCACCGGATAAGCAAAGAATCGTCTTCGAGGCCTTTCAGCAGCTGGACAGCGGCGCCGCGCGCAAATTCCCCGGAACCGGTCTGGGGCTTTCCATCTCCAGGGAGTTGGCCCACTTGCTGGGAGGCGAAATCCTGCTGCACAGCACACCGGGCGCCGGTTCAACCTTTACGTTGTACCTGCCGGATGAAATTGCCCCCGCCCGCCAGGGTCCGGCCGCATCCAGTCCGGCCGCGCTTCCCGAAAGCCCGTCGCGGCCCAAAAGGGTTCCTTTGGCCCAACCGGCAGCGGCCGTGGTGCCGGAGATTCAGGATGACCGGAACCATATCACCGAAGCCGATACATCCATTCTGATCATCGAGGATGATCCCGTTTTCGCCAGGCATCTGATGGATCTGTGCCGCCAGAACAACTGCAAAGTCCTTTTTTCCCCGTCCGGCGAACAGGGCCTCAGCCTGGCCGAGACCCAACTGCCCAAGGGGATTTTCCTGGATATCCGGCTGCCCGGCCGGGACGGCTGGTCTGTGTTGGCCTCCCTGAAAGAAAATCCCAAGACCCGGCATATCCCCGTGCACATCGTTTCCGTCGAAGATGTCCAGATGGCGGCCTTGGAAAGGGGCGCCATCGGTTTTATGACCAAGCCGGTCGAAAAAGCAGAACTGGAAAAAGCCCTGGGCAAACTTGAAGATGTGTTCAACCGGCCGATGAAAGAACTGCTGGTGGTCGAAGACAATGAACAGCTGCGCCACAGCACCATTGCGCTGGTCGGCAACGGAGATGTGCATTCGGATGAAGCCGGCAGCGCGGCCGAGGCCATGCGCGCGGTTCAATCCAAGCGCTATGACTGCATGATTCTCGACCTGGGCCTGCCGGACATGAACGGGCTGGATATGCTCAAATTATTGGAGAAGAATACCGAGGCGGCCCTGCCGCCGGTGATCGTATTTACCGGCCGAGAGCTGACCCGCCAACAGGAGAGCGAATTGCGGCGCTATTCCGAATCGATCATCATCAAGGGCGTCTGCTCGCAAGAGCGGCTGCTCGACGAGGCCTCGCTCTTTCTGCACCGCATGGTGGACAAGCTGCCCGAACGCAAACGCAAACTGATCACCAACCTGCATGACTGCGATGTCATCTTCAGGGGCAAAACGGTCCTCATCGTCGATGATGACATGCGCAATCTATTTGCCTTGTCGAAACTGCTGGCGGAAAAAGGGGTTGTTGCGCTCAAGGCCGAAAACGGGCAAAAAGCATTGGAGCTGCTCGATGCGCACGCCGGTATCGATCTTGTCCTGATGGATATGATGATGCCGGTCATGGACGGTTATGAAACCATGCAACGCATTCGTGCCCAGGAACGGTTCAGAACTCTTCCGGTGATCGCCCTGACCGCCAAGGCCATGGCGCAGGACCGCGACCGCTGCATCCAGTCCGGAGCGAACGATTATCTTTCCAAACCGGTGGACCTGATGCGCCTGTTCTCAATGATGCGGGTATGGCTGTATCGGTAATGCGCCATGAATGAAAACGTGATCGCACAAATCGAGCTGGACCTGCTGGTGCAAGCCATCTACCGGCGCTACGGCCACGATTTTCGCGACTATTCCAAGGCCCATCTCAAAAGGAGGATGCAACAGTTTGCCAGCGTGAAATCCCATGGCCGCATCGCCGATCTGATTCCCAAGGTGCTGCACGACGAGGCCTTTTTCGAAACGCTGCTCAGGGAAATCTCGATAACGGTGACCGAGATGTTCCGGGACCCGCATGTATTTCAAAGTCTGCGCCGGGTCGCCATCCCCTTTCTGAGGACGTTTCCGTTCATCCGCGTTTGGGTGGCCGGCTGCGCCACCGGAGAAGAAGCCTATTCGCTGGCCATTTTGCTCAAAGAGGAAGGCTTGTACGACCGATCGACCATTTTTGTCACCGATTTCAACGACGTCGCTGTGGAGAAAGCCAAGGCCGGAATCTATCCGCTCGACAGCATGTCCGCATATACCCGCAACTATCAGCAGGCGGGCGGGAGCGGCTCTTTTTCAGAGTACTACCATGCCGGATACGATTCGGCCGCCATGGCGCCCTGGCTGAAGGAGAACATGGTTTTTGCCAATCACAACCTGGTCACCGATTGGGTGTTCAGCGAAATGCACCTGGTGTTTTGCAGAAACGTACTCATCTATTTCAACCAGCAACTTCAAAGCCGCGTGCTGACATTGTTCAGCGAAGCCCTTGCGCGCGGCGGATTTTTGTGTCTGGGCCCCAGCGAAGATATTACTTTCTCTTCGGCTCGCCCGCTTTTCAAGCAGATGGACGAGAAGGCCCGGATTTTTCAGTTGAAGGCAGCCAACGCAGCGCCGGGCCACCCTGCTCCCGGAACGTGAAGGCGGGCAGTCGCTTAAAAATTGAAACTGTTCACGGTTTGGGCAGGCCATCCCAAGCAACCATTTGCGGAGCAAAGCGACGCTTTACACCGGTACCACGGGTACGGACCCATAAATTCCGGCAAGCAGGAATAACTGGAGCGTTTTCATGCATGAACAGCAAAAAATTCTGATTGTGGACGATAAGCCTGAAAACCTGTTCGCCCTGAAAAAAGTATTGGACGTCCTGGATGCCGAAGTGATTCAGGCCGCCAGCGCAAACGATGCCCTGGTTGCTTCTCTGAACCATGAATTCGCTTTGGCCATCGTGGATGTTCAGATGCCCGAAATGGACGGCTATGAACTGGCCGAATTGCTGCGCGACCAGAAGCATACGCGCAACCTGCCGATCATCTTTCTATCGGCGGTCTTCTATGACGAACACCACGTGTTCAGGGGATATGATGCCGGCGCGGTTGATTTTATCACCAAGCCGTATCACCCGAAGATTCTGCTGGGCAAAGCGGCCGTTTTTCTGGAGCTGTTCCGCCAGCGCATGGCCGGCAAACGCATGGCCGCGGAGCTTAAGGAGGCCAACCAGGCCCTGGAAGCACGCGTTAGGGAACGCACCGCCAAACTGGAGCGGGCCAATGCGGCCTTGAAAGAATCGGAACAGAAGCTGCGCAGCCTTTCCGGACGGCTGCTGTCCGCCCAGGAAGAAGAACGCAAGCGCATCGCCGCCGAGCTCCACGACAGCATCGGTTCAACTTTGGGCGCGATTAAGTTCAGCCTGGAAAGCACCTTTGCCGAGCCGGGCGTAAAGGCCGAAACGCGCCAAACCATCGCCGCCATCGTGCAAATGACGGTGCATGCCATTGAAGAAGTGCGCCGCATCATAGGCAACCTGCGTCCGCCGCTGCTCGATAGGCTGGGTCTGATCTCCGCCATCGCCTGGCTGCAACAGCAGTACGAAACGCTTTACGGGGGCATCGCCATCCGCAAGCAGATCGTCGTGCAGGAAAAAGATATTCCCGAAGAACTGAAAATCGTCATTTTCAGAGTCATCCAGGAAGCTTTCTACAACATGGCCAAATACAGCCGGGCCGCCGAAGCCCACCTGGTGCTCGCCGGTCAAGACGGCCGGCTCGAACTGCACTTCAGGGATGACGGCATCGGCTTCAATGCCCAGGATGTTCCGGGCGTCGAGGGCGCCGAGCAGGGCCTGGGCCTGACCAGCATGCGCGAACGGGTGGAGCTCTCCGGGGGACAATTCGCCATCGAAGCAGCCGCCGGAAAAGGCACCCGCATCCAGGCCTCCTGGAATGTCCCTCAGGCGCTGCCGGCCTTTTCCACCACCTCACGATAAAAACCCAGGGTGTGTTCGGCGATCCGGTTCCAGCCGAAATGCCGTTCCGCGCGCTCACGGGCCGCCGCTCCCAGGGCGGCCCGCCTTGCGGGATCGCGCAGGAGTTTGTTGATCGCTGCCGCCAGGTCACCGGCATACTGCCGGGGTTGCCGGGGTTCCGGATCGCCCCCGCCGGCCGGCTCCAGGGGCACCAGCAATCCAGTCTGTTCATGCACCACCACTTCGGGGATGCCCCCCACAGCCGAGGCCACCACCGGTGTGCCGCAGGCCATGGCTTCCAGGTTGATAATGCCGAACGGCTCGTAGACCGAGGGACAGACAAAAACGGCGGCATGGCTGTACAGGGCGGCCAAATCGTCTTCCGGGATCATTTTGGAAATCCAAACAATGTCATTTTCAGAATGGGAGCGGGCTTGCCGCACGAGTTCTTCCATCTGCGCGCCGATGGCCGCCGTATCCGGTGCGCCCGCGCAAAGCACGGCCTGCACACCCTTGTCCAGCAGGGGCAGCGCCCGGACCAGGTGAAGGATGCCCTTCTGCCGGGTGATGCGGCCGACGAACAGCACATAGGGCCGGTCCGGATCGATGCCATAGCGTGCCACGATATCGGGGCGCTCGACGCGCGTGTAGCGCTGCAGGTCGATGCCGTTGTAGATCACCCTCAGGCGCCCGGGCTCGATATCGTAGAGCGTCAGAACGTCTTGCCGCATGGCCGTAGATACGGCAATGACGGCGTCCGCGTTGTGCAAAGCGGTTTTTTCCAGCCATGCGGCGGCGAAATAGGCATTGCCGAGCTGTTCTTTCTTCCAGGGACGCTGGGGCTCCAGCGAATGGAGGGTCACTACCAGGGGAACGCTCATGATCTGCTTGAGAAGGCAGCCAGCCAGATAGGTATACCAGGTATGACAATGGATCAGGTCGGCTTGGGCGGCGGTGCCGGCCATCACCACGTTCCGGTAGAGGGTATCGAGAAATTTGGCATGCCGGAGATCGCTGAACAGGGCGCTGGGACCGGGAACGGCGATGATTTCGGGCGGGTGTCGCGATTTCGCGGGCTCGCCGAAGCACAGCACCTGCAAGCGAACGCCGGCGTCTTCAATACGGGCCAGTTCCCGGCAAAGATGGCCCACGTGGACGCCGGCGCCGCCGTAGACATTGGGCGGGTATTCGTTGGTCAGCAGCAGAATATTCACTTCTATTCTCCCAATGTGAAAAAGACGACGGCCAGCGGCGGCAACACCAAATTCAAGGAGTAGGGCAGGCCGTGGTAGGGCACCGGCGTTGCATCCAGCTGGCCCAGGCTGCCCTGATTGCTGCCGCCGTAATCGCGCGCATCGCTGTTGAGCCGCTCGCACCAGACCCCCTCCCGCGGGACCCCCACACGATAATTGTGGCGCGGCACCGGGGTAAAATTGCATACGACCACCACATCCTGTTCGGGTGCAACACCGCGGCGCCACCAGCTCAACGTGGATTGCGGGGCGTCGTTGCAGTCGATCCAGGAGAACCCTTCGTGAGAAAAGTCGCGCCCATGCATGGCCGGCGTGCGGCGGTAAAACTGATTCAGATCCTCCAACCAGCGCTGCAGGCCCTGGTGCGGGGGATATTCCAGAAGATGCCAATCCAGGCTGCGGTCATGCGACCACTCCTGGCGCTGGCCGAACTCCGACCCCATGAAGAGCAGTTTCTTGCCGGGCTGGGCGTACATATAGCCGAGCAACAGGCGCAGATTGGCGAACTTGCGCCAATCGTCGCCGGGCATTTTCGAGAGCAGCGCCCCCTTGCCGTGCACCACTTCGTCATGGGACAGGGGCAGGACATAATTTTCATGGAATGCGTAGATCATTCGAAAGGTCAGGCGGTTGTGATGATAACTGCGATGGATCGAGTCATGCGACATGTACTCCAGGGTATCGTGCATCCAGCCCATATCCCACTTCATGTCGAATCCCAGACCGCCTACGTAAGTGGGCCGGGAGACTTGCGGCCAGGCCGTGGATTCCTCGGCCACGGTCAGGGCCGTGGGGTAGTTCTTGTGGACCTCTTCGTTGAAGCGGCGCAAAAAATCGATGGCCTCCAGGTTTTCGCGGCCGCCGAACTGGTTGGGAATCCACTCGCCCTCCTTGCGCGAATAATCCAGGTAGAGCATCGATGCCACGGCATCCACCCGAAACGCATCGATGTGGTATTTGTCCAGCCAGAACAGCGCGCTGCTGATCAGGAAACTGCGCACCTCGTTGCGGCCGTAATTGAAGATGAAGCTGCTCCAGTCGGGATGAAAGCCTTTGCGCGTATCTTCGTGCTCGAACAGGTGGGTGCCGTCGAAGTAACCCAGTCCATGTTCGTCGGAAGGAAAATGCGATGGCACCCAGTCTAAAATGACGCCGATGTCATTCTGGTGAAGCTGATCGATCAGGTACATCAAATCCTGGGGATTGCCGTAGCGGCGGGTCGGTGCAAAATAGCCCAGGCACTGGTAGCCCCAACTGCCGTAGAAGGGATGTTCCATGATCGGCAGAAACTCCACGTGCGTAAAACCCATCTTGTGGATGTAGGCGATCAGCTGGGGGGCCATTTCGCGCCAGTTCAAAGGCCGGTTGCCCTCTTCCGGGACACGCCTCCAGGACCCGGGATGCATTTCATAGATGGAAATCGGCGCGTCCAGGCTGTTGTGCCGTGCGCGATTGTCCATCCAGTGCCGGTCATTCCACTCATAGGCAAGATCCCAGGCCACCGAAGCGGTCTGGGGCGCCAACTCGGTGAAAAATGCGAAGGGGTCGGCTTTATCGGCTTTGTACATGTGATACCGGGAATGCACGTAATATTTGTATACCGTTCCGGTCCCCAGCCCGGCGATGAACCCCTCCCATATGCCCGAATGCTCCCTCGGGTACAATGGATGGGAATCCTTGTTCCATCCGTTGAAAGAGCCCATCACCCCCACGTGTTCCGCATTCGGCGCCCATACGGCAAAGTGAACCCCCGCGCGTCCCTTATGGACCATCGTATGTGCACCCAGTTTTTCATACAGCCGGAAATGGCTGCCTTCATTGAAAAGGTACACATCGTCCGCCGTCAACAGGGAGGTGCCGGTTTCCACCGCTCCCTTTGCGGACCGTTCGGCCGAAGGGGCAACGTGATCTTTTGACATGGTCTACCTCCTAAAATCCTACTCGGGCCGTTGGTCTCTCAACCTTTCTTTCAATCCGCCGCCCCCAGCAACTGCTCGATGCCCAGCAGGGGAATGTGAACCCAGTCGGGGCGGTTGTTCATTTCGTAGCCGAGTTCATAGATGGCTTTTTCCATCAGGAATGCGTTCAGCAAGATTTTGGTTTCGTGCGTATTTTCCGGAAGATACCCGCCGGTGCGGCTGCTTTTCAGGTACCTTCCCATGAAAGCCACGGCGACCCACCGGTACCAGTAATCGGCCCAAGCTTCCAGAAATGGGCGCTTTTCGGGCTTGAACAGGCCGCGCGTTTGCTCGTGCATCAGCGCATTATAGGCCACATAATGAAACGAGCGCAGCATGCCGGCCACATCCCGCAAGGGCGATCGCTTGATTTTGCGCTCGCTGACCGGACGCGCCGGTTCGCCCTCGAAATCGATGATCACGAAGTCCTTGCCGGTATAAAGCACCTGGCCCAGGTGGTAGTCCCCGTGACAACGCACCCTTTTGCCGGTCAGGCGGTTTTCAAGCAGGCGCCCGAAGACCCCGATGATCTCCTCCCGCCGCGCCAGCACGCGTTCTCCCAACTCGCGTACGGCTTGGGGCTGGCCCGGCAGGCTTTTTCTGAACTGGGGCAACACCTGCCCGGCCTGCATGCGCATCGATTGGTACAGTGAACGCTGGTAAAGCCGTGAGAACCGCTCGGGGACAAATGCCGGATCGCTTTTTTCCAATGCCAGGATGGTGTGCATCCCGGCTGTGCGATCGGCCAACATGTGAACGGCATTGAGATAGGCGCCGATGCGTTCGGCAACCTCCTTCGGAACCTCCTCCCGGGAAGCGACCAGAAGATCGGCGTCCGGCAAGCCAGGGAATTCTTCTCCCGTGAGCGTCAGGATGTTTTCAAAAAATCGGTATAGCTGATCCAAGGTAAATGCCCAGGCATCTCCCTCGTTGGGAACATAGGCCTGCAGGATGGCCAATGTGGCCGGCTCCCGGCGGTCTTCACTGTATTCCAGGGCGCCCGCCACGGCCGGCCGGTTGACAAATCCCTTGCGGGTCAGGAAACGGCCGATTTCCAGATCCGGGTTGGTGCCCTCTTGCAAGCGCCGGAAGAGTTTCAAAATAAATCGATTCCCGAAGATCACCGAGGTGTTGCTTTGTTCGGCCTTGGAAAGGGAAATCTCGTACGGCATTTCATCTTCGCGATGAATCGATTTGAATTCCCGCGAGGAGATGGCCGTCATTTTGCCATTGGCTCCCCTGATGACGGTTCGCCGGGCGATCATTTTCAAAAGGGCCAGGCAGAATTGATCCCTGACCAGCGCGTCCACCAGATAACGCAACTGATCTTCACCGGCGATGCGCACGCGGGACAGAACGGCACGCGGATACTTCTGGATCAATTCCTCCCCCACCTCCCCCGGCACGCAATCCACTGTCAGCGTGTAGGCTTCGGTTACACCGTCGGCGAACTGGATATCGAGAAGAAGCATGAAGGCGGAAAGCGGGCCGTCCTTGATGGGAAGTATATCGCGTATTGAAAGCGATTTGATGCGGCGGTTTTTTGCGCCGAACCAGCGTTGCGTGATCAGATATTTGCTGATCCTGCCGGTCAGGCGCTGCGATAGTCCGTGCTCGAACAGCTCCTCCCAGCGCCGCTGCACTTCAAAAAGCGGCAGCTTTTCAGGTTCGAGAACCGTTTCGCCCATTTCCTGCGGAGCGGTTTCGGGCTGCAGGTCGAACCAATAGAACGAGTGCGGCCCCAACGTAAGCAGATACAGCTCGTCCGTGATCGCCGGAAAAGCGGTGTTGCCGAACATTTCAACCGGTACGGCGCCCTTGTAATCGGACAGGTCGAGCTCGACGAATTGCGCATAGCGGGATAGATTGACCACCACCAGGATGCATTGGCCTTCCCATGCGCGGATAAAGGCGAGTATTTTGGGGTTTTCCGGAAAAAGAAAGTTCAGGCTGCCCCGGCTGAAGGCCGTCACGCGGCTGCGCAGGGTGATCAGCCGGCGCATCCACCAGAACAGGGAGTGGCGGTTTTTCTGGTGGGCGTCGACATTGACCACTTCATAGTGATACTCCGGATCGATGATGATGGGAAGATAAAGC
>QZKV01000005.1 GCA_003599575.1 Desulfobacteraceae bacterium
TTATTGAAGCGCTGAAGGAAAGCCTTGACCGTTATGATATCGGCAACCATCATTTCATCAGCGAACAGCGGGCCGTCCTGGCGAAAAAACTGGCTGATCTGATGCCCGGCGACATCACCCACACCGTTTTCGGCGTCAGCGGCGGCGAGGCCGTTGATCTCGCCATCAAAATCGCCCGCGGCTTTACCCGGCGAACCAAAATCATCTCGGCAGCCGGAGCCTATCACGGCCATACCGGCTATGCCCTGGCGGCAGGGGATTTGAAATTCAGCCGCCCCTTCGGACCCCCGGCGGCGGGCTTCGTCCAAGTACCATTCAATGACATACCCGCACTGGCGGCCGTCCTCGACCGGGATACCGCCGCAGTCATCTTCGAGACGATCCCGGCGACCTACGGCATGCCCATTCCGGATCCCGAATACTATGTCAACGTGGAAGCCTTATGCCGCCAAAACGGCGCCGTCTTTATCGTTGATGAAATTCAAACCGGCTTCGGACGCACAGGCACCCTGTGGGGAATTGAGCAGTACAATGTGGTGCCGGATATCGTCGTCATCGGCAAAGGTATGTCCGGGGGCATCTTTCCCATGACCGCCACTTGCTGCAAGGCCAAGTTCTACGAGGTTTTCAGGGCTGATCCGTTTGTGCACATTTCCACTTTCGGAGGCGCGGAAATCGGCTGTCCGGTGGCCCTGAAGGTTTTGGAGATTTCTTCCGATCCGGCTTTTCTGGGGCATGTGCGGGAACTGGCGGCCTTTTTCGAAGCGCATTTCGCAGCCCTGATCGCCAGACACTCCGGCATTCTGATCGGACTGCGGCAGAAGGGTTTGATGATGGGAATCGCAATGGCGCATCCTCAAATGGGTCCCCTGTTTACCAAAGCGGCCTACGAGCACGGTCTGCTTTCCATTTACGCCGCCAATGACACCCGCATCGCCCAGCTTCTGCCCCCTCTGGTGATCGATGAAGCGTTGGCCGGGGAGATCATCGAGCGCATCGACCGATCCCTGGATACCATGGAATCCTGGCTATGAGCGAAACCGCGCGCCAGCCGGGAAATGCCCTCTCGGCATTCCTGAAGTCGTATGAAAACGGCTTGAACCCGCGTCTGCCTGAACGATGTCCCATCCCCACGCGCGTGCTCGGATATGGCGAGATCAGCACGGTGCTGGAGATCGAGCATCCCGACGGCCGCCGGTTTGCCTACAAGCGAATGCCCATGTTTTATTCCGAGCAAGAGGTGACCCACTATGAAGCGCTGGTCCGGGAGTGGGTCGATCTGTGCAACACGCGGATCAATATTCATGTGCTGGCCAGCGAGACCGTGCACTTCACGGATGAGAGAAGCGGGCGCATCATCGTTTACATCCGGCAGAACGCACTGCCCAAAGAAAGCATCGGCAATCAAATCATTCGCAGGGCCGCACCGGAGGAGGCTGGATTGCTTTTCCGGGCCGTGCTGAAGGAAATGCGCAAAGTCTACGATTTCAATCGGGCCAACGCGGGGATGATCGAGATCGGGTTTGACGCCCAGATTTCCAACTGGGCCCTGCGGTCGACTGCGACCGGTCATCATCTCACACAAAAGCCCGAGTTGTTTTACCTGGATGTCAGTTCACCGTTGATGCGCCTCAAGGGTGTCGAGCAGCTGGACAGCGAGCTTTTTCTGCGCAGCGCACCTTCGTTTCTGGTCTGGCTGATCCGTCTTTTATTTCTGCGCGATGTGCTGACCCGCTACTACGACCCGCGCAAGGTGGCCGTCGATCTGCTGGCCAACTTATACAAGGAGCAGCGACCCGATCTCATCCCGGTGCTTCTGACGACCATCAATGACTTTTTCGCGGATGCCGGGCCGCACATCACGCACAAAGAGGTTGCCGCCTATTATCGCGAGGACGCCTGGATTTGGCGCACCTACCTGGGTTTGCGAAAAATCGACCGGTTCCTGCACCGGGCTGCCGGGCGCTGCTACCCCTATATTCTCCCCGAAAAAGTCAGGCGCTGAAAAAGGGTATAAGAAGTTTCGAGTGGCGAGGGCTGAGTGCTGAGGACGCGTGGATCAACAGGCGCTTCATGGCTTCGTGGGCAAGCTTCCATATTGACACGGAGGGCAAGCCACAGACTCACAGACACACACGGACAAAAAAAATTCATCCCTGAGGCTGAGGGCAGAAAGAATGTATGTTGTTCTTGACCGGGACTCACCACCTTCTATAGGCTTACACCCGAGGCCACATGCATCAACCGTTATCTCTCAAGCCAAGCGCTGTCCTGCGCGGATACTTTCGGGCGAAAGATGAGAATCGCCCGCACTTGCTGGCGGAGGTGTTCTCAGATGACGCAACTCTTTGCGTGGTAAACAAAGCGACCAACATCGTGTTCCCGGCGGTCACCAAAGGGCGCGAAAGTATCGCCGACGTTCTCGTTCGTCGCTTTGCGCAGACCTACGAGAACATCTACTCGTTCTACCTATCCAAACCACCCGAAAAAGCGTCCAAGTTCTCCTGTGAGTGGCTGGTGGGAATGACGGAGAAGGAGAGCAAGAACGTTCGGATCGGATGTGGTCGTTACGACTGGACCTTCAGCAGCTGCTCCCCATACCTGGCCAGCGAGCTTGTCATCACAATAGAAACCATGCAGGTTCTTCCGAGTAGCGCGTTTGGGACTGTCTTTGCCTGGCTCCAGCGGCTGAACTACCCATGGGCAAACAAGGACGAGGTGGTGAATAGCGCCACCGGTCTTGATTTGCTCGCTGCTGTGCGCGAGAAGCTCAGCTCTGATGAACCGCGCGCCTAACAGGCTGTGGAAAAACAAGCATCAGGCTGTCAGGCAAGGCACGCGGTTTTTGAAAAGCGCAGCATACACGGCGTATGTGAGCATTTTCGAAAACCGCGCAACGCCGCATGGCGGCCTCAGGCGAAGTTTTTCCACAGCCTGCTAACCCCTGCAGCGAGCGTGCAGTCGCCCGCAAGCCGGATCCAAAAAAGCCGGGTGGCAGGGCTGTGAATTGTATGGTATTGTCCAATTGTTCATTGAATTGCGGCCACAGGACCAAATTCAGGCGGACGTTGGGTGCCGGATCAATGATGTCTTCGTCCTCTGGAAAAACTGTTCATTTTCTTTAAGTCTCCGCTTTGGCTTGCCATGTCCATTTGCCATGTTCATTAATGAATATGGTATTTCAGGGATATAATGCGCCTGAAGGCGTTCTTGGAAACACCTCTTTAACGAAGGCCACCGGACCAATCAGAAGGAGGAAAAAATGAAAGCATTTCTCAGATGGACACTGGCAGTGACTATCATTTTGGCAGCAGCCGGGCTCCTTGTGCCCACGAACGTTGCGGCTGCTGAGGAGATCAAAATCGGAGTCCTTTATCCGCTGACCGGCGGTGCCGCGGCAGCCGGGCGCGAGCTTCGCGCCGGTGCTGAACTCGCAGCCGAAATCGCCAACTCCGCCATGTCCGACATCAACATGAGCATGGCCAGAAATGCCGGCATAAAGAACATAGGCGGAGCGAAAATCAAGCTGATTTTCAAGGATCATGAAGGCAATCCCACCCTGGGCGCCGATCTGGCAAAAAAGCTGATCCTGGATGACAAGGTTCACGGACTGCTGGGCTGCTACCACAGTGCGGTCACCAAGACCGTCAGCGCCGTCGCCGAACAGTACGGGGTTCCCATGATCAACGGGTCGTCCACATCGCCGTCGCTCACCGAGCGCGGTTTCAAATGGTTCTGGCGCACGACCCCGCATGACGCCACGTTTACCAAAGACCTGTTCGATTTTCTGAACGGATTGACCCAGGGAAAGGCCAGAGGGGTTCCGGCGGTCCCCAAAAAAGACATTCAGAACCTGGCCGCGGCCTGCGAAAAAACCGAATGGGGGTCTTCAGTCAGCGCGGAGATCGCGCAGCTTTCCAAGGAATACGGCTATGATCTCAAGAAATCGATGCTGTATGCCAAGGAGGCGCCGGACCTGTCCAGCGAAGTCCGGTCGTTGAAAGCGTCCCGCGCCGATGTCATGCTGTTCGCCTCCTACACCTCGGATGCGATTCTGATGATCAAGACCATGAAGTCCCAGAAGGCCCAGCCCAAAATCCTCTGGGGCCAGGATGCCGGATTCGAGGTGCCCGAATTCCGGGCCACCCTCGGCGACAGCGTGGTCGGCATACTAACCCGGACGGTGTTCCTGCCCCAGGTGGGGCGGGTCAAAAAGGTCGCCGGACAGGTCAACGCGCTTTACAAGGCCAAACACGGCAATGATCTGACCGGGGCTTCCGCGCGATCCTTTACCGGTCTGCAGACCTGGGTGCATGTGCTCGAGAAAGCCGGGTCCACAGAACCGGCCGCTATCCAGAAGGCCGCCAACGAACTGCACATTCCGGGCGAGGAGCTGGTGGTGCCGTGGGCCGGGGTCAAGTTTTCGACCTCCGGGAAAGAAATCGGTCAGAACACGCTCGGCTCCGGCGTCATCGGCCAGTATCAGAAAGGCGCAGACGGTAAAATCGTGCTGGAGATCGTCTACCCCTTTGATGTGGCTTCAGCCGACATGATTTACCCCTTTCCAAAATACTAACCACATCGGCCGCTATTCATCGCCTTGCCTCCCCGCTTCTAAACTTCAGGGGGAGGCAAGTGCATGGGTGGGGTGCGCCTCAGCGGAAAGTCGAAAGCGATAAAGCAGATGGACATTCTGATCAGTTCAATCGTTGCCGGCCTGTTGCTCGGGATGGTCTTGGCGATCGTGGCGTTGGGATTGACGATCATTTTCGGAGTCATGGACATCGTCAACTTTGCCCACGGTGAATTCCTCATGGTCGGCATGTACACAGGCCTGCTGACGGCCCAGGCCGCCGGCATCGATCCGCTGCTGACCCTTCCGGTCGCGGCCGTCGTCGGATTTTTGCTGGGGGTCGTGTGTTATGCCGGGTTCGTCCGCTTTTTGCTGCGCGGGCCGATGATTGCCCAATTGCTGGGCACCTTCGGTCTCATGCTGCTGCTCAGGAATCTGGCACTGTTGATTTTCGGATCGGAAGACCGTGCCCTGCACCACGGCATTCTGGTCGGCAAAAGCTTTGACATAGGGATGGGCGTGATCCTGCCGGCCACAAAGCTTGCGGCCGCGGGACTGTCCGTTTTGGCTTTCTGGGGCGTATGGCTGCTGATGCACCACACCAAGATCGGCAAAGCCCTGAGAGCCACGGCGCTCAATGCCCAAGGCGCCCGCTACATGGGAATTCCCACGCAACGGATGAATGCCTTTGCCTGGGGAATCGGCGGCAGTACGGTATGTGTCGCCGGAGCGCTGATCGTCAATTTCTGGTCGGTCAACCCGTTTATCGGACTGCTGTTCACCATGATCGCCTTTGCCATCGTGGCTCTGGGCGGTTTCGGCAGCGTGCCCGGCGCGTTCTTCGCCGGGCTCGTGGTCGGCCTGATCACCGAAATTCCGGGATTTTGGGACTTCTTGACCTATACGTTCGACATCGAGTGGATGACGCAGGTTCCCATGACCTCGTTCAAGTATATGTGGGTCTACCTGGCTTATTTTCTGATCATGGTCATCCGCCCCAGAGGCTTATTCGGATGGAAGCAATAAAAACGGCGTTCGATTTTTCCGATTTTCCCCGCATCGATCTGATGGTCGCCGGAGCGGTGCTGTTCTTCTTGTTATTTTTTCCGGTGCTGCCCCATTCAGCTTTCGCCATGGCCACCATGATCCAGTTCATGATGTTCTCCCTGTACGGCATGGGCTGGAACACCATCGGAGGATACGGCGGCCAGGTCGATCTGGGAAAAGCCCAGTACGTCGGCATCGGAGCCTATACCACCACCGTCATGCTGATTCGCTGGGACATCCCTTTCTGGGTGTCCATGCCGATCGGGATGTGTTTCGCGGTGGGCTGGTCGTTTATCATCGGCTATCCGCTTTTCCGGCTCAAGGGCCATTATTTTGCCATCGCCACCATCGCCACCTCCCTCGTGCTCAAGGATCTTTTCGAGGTCTGGGATTTTGTGGGGGCGGCCCGGGGATTGGAGATATCTCCGATACAATACCGGCCGCCGGATTTTCTAAGGCTGATCTTCAAGGAAGATGTCTACTACTACTATGTTCTTCTGGTTTTTTTCCTGATCGGAATCCTCTACATCAACTGGTTTCGCAAATCCCGGCTGGGGTTCCAGCTGCGGTCGATCAAGGACAACGAGGACGTCGCCCGCTCGCTGGGCATCAGTGTGCACTGGGCCAAGATCAAGACCTATGCCATCGCCACCGCCTTTGTCAGCGTCGTCGGGTCGTTCCATGCCTGCTACATCAAAAACATCGAACCGGAAGACACCATGAGCCTGAACCTTTCCATCCTGATCGCGTTGATGGCCATGCTGGGAGGCGCCGGTTCGCTGTGGGGGCCGATTATCGGCGCCGGCATCCTGATTCCCCTGAAGAGTTATCTGAAGGAATGGCTCGGCGCCGCCGCCGGACTCGTGGGAATCGATCTGATCATCTACGCGCTGATCATCATGATCATCTCAGCCTCGGAGCCCAGAGGAATTTGGGGTATCGTTGAAAAATATCGGCGGAGGAACAAACGCCATGTCGCTGCTCGAAGTTAAACATTTGACCAAAGATTTTGACGGACTGACGGCCAATAACGATATCTCCTTTTCCCTCCGGAAAGGCGAACTGCTTGGACTCATCGGCCCCAACGGGGCGGGCAAGACGACCCTTTTCAACTGCATTTCCGGTTTGCATCCGGTGACCTCCGGCTCGATCATCTTTAACGGAGAAGATATCACCCGGCTCAGCGCTTTTGAAATCGCCAGGCGCGGATTGGCAAGAACCTTTCAGATCTACGTCGCTTCCGGCGATTTGACCGTGCTGGAGAACGCGATGGTCGGCTGCTTTATGCGAAACAAGTCCCGTGCCGCCGCCCGGCTTAAGGCGCGGGCGATATTGGACCAGTTAAACATCGGCGGCCTTTCCGACTTTCTGGTCAGCGAATTGCCGGTTGCCGCTCAGAAGCTCGTCACGATGGCGACGGCCCTGGGCACGGAGCCGAAAATGCTGTTGCTGGATGAGGTTGCCGCCGGTTTGAACCCCGATGAGATCGATGAAATGATGGGGTACATCAAACACGTGCATGACGGTATGGGCGTGACCGTCATTTTGATCGAACATGTGATGGAACTGGTGATGAGGGTCAGTCACAGGGTGATCGTGCTCGACTATGGCAAAAAGATCGCGGACGGGAACCCCGCGGAGATCGTGAAAAATCCAGATGTGATCAAAGCCTATCTCGGCGAACGCTACGTCCGTGAACACGCGGCGCAGCTTACGGGGTGACGGATGAGCCGAAGTATTCTGGAAATCGAAAACATCAAGGTGCGCTATTCGGGCCTGCCGGTTTTGCACGGTATTTCTTTGCGCCTCGAAGAAGGCGAGACGGTCTGCGTCCTGGGTTCAAACGGCGTGGGCAAATCCACGTGTCTCAGAGCCATCATGGGAACCCAACCTGTATTTGAGGGGCGGATCCTTTTCAAAGGCCGCGAAATTCAAAAGCTCAGAACGGAAGAGATCGTCAGCTTGGGCATCAGTTACGTCCCTGAGGAAAAAATGCTTTTCAAGCCGCTTTCCGTCGAGGAGAACCTGATGCTGGGGTCCTACGTTTTAAGACATCACCGGAAAATCCAGGAAAACCTTCAATTCGTTTTCAATCTGTTCCCCCGTCTGCATGAACGGCGCCTCCAGACGGCATCCACCCTTTCCGGCGGAGAGCAGCAGATGGTCGCCATCGGACGGGGATTGATGTCCAACCCGCAAATTCTCATGCTGGATGAGCCGTCCCTCGGACTGGCGCCGATTCTGGTCGATGAGGTCCTCGATACGGTTCGCCGCCTGAAGCAGGAGGGAATGACCATTCTTCTCGTGGAACAAAATGTTCGCGAAGCGTTGGATCTGGCGGATCGGGGGTATGTTCTTCAAACCGGCCGAATCGTTTCCGAAGGAACCGGCCAAGAACTCCTGGCAAGCAAAATGTTTCGGACGGCTTTTCTGGGTGTTTGAACCGAAGCATTCAAAGCAGCGAGTTCCCGGCTGAACAAAAGCTGCGGCAGATCATCGGGCGCCATGACCACCTGCCTCTGCGCGTGAGCGGCCGCAGTTCAGTCAACTTGAAATTTGAAAACAGCCGCATTATTTGTTTATTGAGACCGCAGATGGCAGGCTCAATTTTCAGCCAACATAAAGGATTGAAATATGAAAGAAACGCTTTCGATGGATGAACTGCGCCAGCAGATTCGCGCAAACCGGTGGACCGGGCCGACCACCGGGGTCGCGGCGGGACATGTTCAGGCCAATCTGGTGATGGTCCCTAAAGAGGTGGCTTTTGATTTTCTTCTTTTTTGTACGCGCAATCCCAAACCCTGCCCGATTCTCGATGTTCTTGAACCCGGTCAGGTGGAACCGGCCATTGCGCCCGGGGCCGACCTTCGCACGGATCTGCCCAAATATCGCATTTATCGCAACGGCGTTCTTGATGCGGAAGTAGGGGATGTGGTCGATTTTTTTTCCGAAGACATGGTCAGTTTTCTCCTGGGCTGCAGCTTTTCATTTGAAACCGCCATGCAGGCCAATGGACTGCCGGTCAGAAACATCGAAGAAAAGAAAAATGTTTCCATGTATATCACCAACCGCACCTGCCGGCCGGCAGGCCCCATATCAGCGCCGCTGGTGGTCAGCATGCGCCCGCTTGAACCTGCCCAGGCGGTGCGGGCCGTGCAGATCACCACCCGATTTCACATGACCCACGGCGCACCCGTGTATCTTGGCGACTCCCGGGCGCTGGGAATCGCCGATCTGGCCGAACCGGATTTCGGCGATGCGGTTTCCATCCGGCCGGGTGAAATTCCGGTCTTCTGGGCGTGCGGGGTGACCGCCATTATGGCCGCCGTTTCGGCCAAACTGCCTTTGGTCATTACCCATGCTCCCGGGCATATGTTCGTTTCCGATTTGAAGGACGAGGATCTGACCGTTCTTTGACAAACGGGGGCGGAGCAGGCCTGCCGGCAGGTCGCACATCCGGCGAGGAGAAAAAGCCATGTATTCCATTGATCTGAATTGCGACATGGGTGAAAGCTATGGCGCTTACACCCTGGGCGCGGATGACCGGCTGATGCCGCTGATCTCTTCGGCCAATATCGCCTGCGGCTGGCACGCCGGCGACCCGCTGGTCATGAGCCGCACCGTTGAGTCGGCCATCCAGCACAAGGTGGCGGTCGGGGCGCACCCGGGATACCCGGACCTGCTCGGTTTCGGCCGCAGACCGATGGACTGCTCGCTCAAAGAGATCCGGGCCTATGTGATGTACCAGGTCGGTGCGCTTCAGGCGTTCTGCAAGGCCGGCAAAATCCCCCTGCGCCATGTGAAACCGCACGGTGCGCTGTATAATAGCGCGGCTCAAAATGAAGATCTGTTGCGGGTCATCGCCGAGGCGGTGGCCGGCATCGATCCGGATATCTACCTGGTGACGCTGGCGAAAACATCTTCGGAGCGCACACGGGAAATCTGCCGGCAGGCAGGTGTCAAAGTGATGTTCGAAGCATTTGCGGACCGTGCCTACACCCCCCAGGGAACGCTCGTGCCGCGCAGCCATCCCAATGCGATCATTCATTCTCCCGAAGCGGCGGCAGAGCAGGTGATTCGAATCGTTACCGAGGGCAAGTTGCGCGCCGTGGACGGAAGCGATATTGCGTTGGATGCCCAGACCATCTGTGTTCACGGCGATACGCCGGAGGCCGTGAACATTGTGCGCCGGATTCGTCGCTTGCTGGAGTCTTCCGGGATAGTTATTCAACGCATGGCGGCGGGATGAGACGTCCGCCGGGCAAGGAACAGGGAACGGATGAGCGGTGAATCAGTGTACCCGAGACCGATATTTCGCATCGTCGGCGATGGCGGACTTCAGGTGGAATATGGCGAGGGTATCGCGGAAGAAGTCAATCGCAAGGTCTGCTCCGTTTACCAAATGGCCAAAAAGAACCTGCCGGAGGGAGTCATCGAATTGATTCCCGCCTATCGATCGCTTCTCATCGTCTACGACCCTTGCCGAACCGACCCGGTCAAGCTCGAAGCGATCTTCATGGATATGGGGCAAGCGCTTTCCGAAGACCCGCGCCTGCCGTTCAAAACCGTCGAAATACCGGTTTGTTACGGAGATGAATTCGGGCCCGATCTCGGATTCGTCGCCGGCCACAACGGTCTTGACGCGGACGAAGTTATCGCGCTCCATGCAGCGCCGGAATACCCCATCTACATGATCGGATTTTCGCCGGGGTTCCCTTATCTGGGCGGGCTTCCGGCAAAACTTCACACGCCGCGTCTGAAAACGCCCCGCACCACGGTTTCCGAAGGCTCGGTGGGCATCGCCAACGACCAGACCGGCATCTATACGGTAACGGGCCCAGGCGGCTGGCAGCTGATCGGGCGGACGCCGCTCAAACTGTTCCGCCCGGAAAGTCCCGAGCCGTTTTTGTTTCAGGCCGGAGATCGGATCAGGTTCAAGCCCATTTCCAAAACCGAATTCTTACACTTGAAAGAACAGCGGCCATAAAATGGATGCCATCCTGGTGATATCTCCCGGACCTTTGACGACGGTGCAGGATCATGGGCGGTACGGGTTCCAGCATATGGGCGTTCCAGTTTCGGGTGCGCTCGATCGGTACGCCTATCGGATTGCCAACCTGTTGGTCGGCAATTCAGAAACCGCGGCGGTCCTGGAGGCGACCTTCATCGGGCCGGAGCTGGCTGTTTTGAAAGAGGCGGATATGGCCATTGCCGGTGCCGACATGCAGGCGACGCTGAACGCCAAGCCGGTTGAACCCTGGACGTCGTTCCGGGTTGAAGCCGGCGATCTCCTGAAGTTCGGCCAGATCAAATCCGGTTGTCGAACCTATCTGGCCGTCACCGGCGGCTTCGACGTTCCGCTTGTGATGGGAAGCCGATCGACGTTTATCGGAGGCAAAATGGGCGGCTTTCAGGGCCGTGCCTTAAGAAAAGGCGACTTGCTCAAGATCGAACCTGGAAGACTCCTGGATCGGAGCAGACAACTGCCCCCGGCGGATCGTCCCGATTATGCGGATGAAATCGTCCTGCGCGCCATCGACGGCCCGCAGGATACCTATTTTGCCGCTGATGTGCAGCGCTTTTACACCTCCCCGTTTCATCTCAGCCCCAAGGCCGATAGAACGGGATGCCGCCTGGAAGGTGGGCCGATAAAGCTGCAGCCCGGCTTCAAGGAAAGCATCGTTTCCGAGGCGATTATGGCCGGCAGTGTCCAAGTGCCGGCCGACGGGCAGCCCATCGTTTTGTTCAGAGAGCGGACCATTGGCGGGTATGCCAAGATTGCCACCGTGATCTCTTCGGATCTGCCGAAGATCGCGCAGGCCATCCCCGGCACCCAAATCCGCTTCGAGCGGATTACACTCGACCAGGCACATGATATTTATAGGTCGGTGGACGAACGCATTCGCTCGTACCGGTTTCAGTGATGCTTTCGAGTGTCGGACCACAGTTTTGGGGGTTCAAAATACGGTTCTAAGACCTTGAATTGTGGGGGCGTTGAAGCGTTTTCGGCGGCATATCAGAATTTTGACTTGGTCTGACCCCGATAAAATTAACCCGTTTTTTATTTCTCCGCGATCTGCTGACCCGCTACTACGACCCGCGCAAGGTGGCCGTCGATCTGCTGGCCAATTGATACAAGGAGCAGCGACCGGATCTCATCCCGGTGCTTCTGACGACTATCAATGACTTTTTCGCGGATGCCGGGCCGCGCATCACGCACAAAGAGGTTGTAGGCAATTATCGCGAGGACGCCTGGATTTGGCGCACCTATCTGGCTTTGCGAAAAACCGACCGGTTCCTGCACCGGGTTGCCGGGCGCTGCTACCCCTATGTTCTCCCCGAAGAGGTCAGGCGCTGAAAATACACATGGGGGACGTACATTGTAAATCCCTCATACGTCGTCCCGCATACGTCTTTGAGCGGCTTGGTTCCTGGAATTCAAGGCCGGCCCCCGTCCTGCTGAAGATTTTGGCGCCGTTTTGCCCAAGGAAAACCAAAATTCCAGGAAACTGCTGTACAAACCCGTCGTAGGGACCGCCGACCTCTGATAAGTTAAATAGTTAAGGGCGTCCCTATCCAACCGTTCGGGCTCATCCGCAGTGACGACGGCGGCATGACCTGGACCAGGCTCGGGTTGGAGGGGGAGGCTGATTTCCACCAGCTCGCCGCAGGCTACGGAAGCAAAGCGGTGTATGTGTACAATCACGAACCAAACTCCCGTATGCCGGACCCCGGGATTTTTTTCACGTTGAACGACGGAATTACATGGCAGCGAGCACCGGCAGCGGGGCTTAGCGGTGATCCGGCCTGCATTGCGGTTCATCCGGAGAATCCCGAGATCGTCGCCGTCGGTACCAAGAGCGGCCTGTACCTGTCGAGCGATGCCGGCGACAGCTTTCACGCGTTCGCCTCCGGTCAGGTGCTTGCGGTGTTCTTCGACCTCGACGGTCGGCATCTCTGGTATGGCAGCTACGCCGAGGCCCCGGCGCTTGCCCGCATCGAGTGGCGAACGGGCGAGCAGCACAGGATCGCCCTGCCGCCTCTGGGCCGTGATGCGGTGACCTACATCACGCAGAACCCGGCGAGTCGGGACGAGTACGCCATCGCCACCTCCCGGCGCAGCGTCTTTCTGTCTCGGGACGACTGCAAAAGCTGGATAGAGATTGCCCATGAGGGCAAGGGCTGAGTCGCTGAATAGAGCCGAATTGCGTGCGGGAAAATCCAACTTCAACTATTTGGATATGCCCGGGGGGCCGGTTTTCATCGATGCGAGGCCGCGCCGGGCCCACCAAAAGCCGAGCAGCGGAACTACAATCCACTGGGCGATAGGGGAAAGGCCCACGCGGATCCCGGGGATGATCGGCATCCACTCCGAGTAGTTCCAATTCGCATTCACACTCGTATTCAGCCACTCGCTCCATACTGTGTACGAAACCCCAAGTGCTATTGAAGTTGCCACCACCCCAATGAATCGCCCCAGGGGCCAGGCCCGGCCTCCGGCCAGGATAACCGCCAGCAGGAGAGACCCTGATGCGATGAGGAGATCGCCGGCGGTGCAGTGAATAACCGCCCAGGCCAACTTCTTCGGATTCCCTTCCTGCCATATAGTGTAGAGGGGCAGATGGAGGATCTCCCACGCAAGATTGGCCATGAGGACGAAGGCCAGATAGCGGCGCAGGAAAACGATCCTGGGCACTGTAGCGTTCTGACGGATCATATGTTCCCCTATCCCATTTCGACGGATATCTTCACTGCGGCGCGCCCGGCGAGACCCATAAACCGAACCGATAGACCAAAGGCCGAGAATCATCAGCGCCGTCCCGGTCCAAAACGGAATCCACTCTCCGTATCTTTTCTCCATTGCCCCGTGGTGACGGTTTTCTAGAAGTGGTTCCTAGAACTCGTCGATCATCTTCTCGGGTGTAAAATAGGTGTTAATGATCCTTTGCAGGTGCTCTTCCAGTTGGGCCGGCGTACTGCCGACCAACTCTGCGTGCAGTTTGGGTGCCATTGGCATGAAGCGCTTCAGGACATCAGGGTCAAAGTGCGTGCCACGGCTTTCCTCCATCAGACGCATCGTCTGTTCAAGAGGGAAAGCTTTTTTGTAAGGACGCTGTGATGTCAGGGCATCGAAAACATCGGCGACGGCAAAAATGCGCGCCGTCAGGGGAATGGCAGCACCTTGCAAGCCGTCGCAATACCCGCCGCCGTTGAACCTTTCGTGATGATAGCCCACCACGGGCGCCGCATCGGCGAGCCATTTGGAGCGCCGCACGATATCCATGCCGTGGCGCACATGGCCCTGCATTACCGTGAATTCCTCGGCGTTCAGGGGGCCCGCCTTGAGCAGGATGTTGTCGGGAATGGCCAGTTTGCCCACATCGTGCAGAAAAGCGCCCTTGATCAGGTTTTGCAAATCCGCTGCTGTCAGGCCGCAGGCTTCGGCCAGATGAACGGCGGCGATCGTGACCCGATGGTTGTGCAAGTCTGTATCGTGGTCTCTTTTGGCAATGGCACTGCCGAGCAGTTTAAGGGTTTCAAGGTGGGAGTCCAGCAGATTGAGTGAAGCGCCGGCCAGGCTGCGCAGCAACGCTACAATGACCGGATAGAGCAAGGCGGTGGTGGCGATAACGATGCCGATGACGGCCATGACCGCTCTGATCGTATTGCGCCGGATATCGTCCATGCCTTGCGCAGATAAAGCATAGATGGCCACAATGTAGGCTGCGGTTCGCCCCTCCTGGTCGGATAATGCGGCCATGGTTTGAAGATGCAGCCGGCCGGCGATGTGAAAGCTTCTGGTGTGCGGCAACTCCGCCGCAGCGGGCGGTTTTTGAATTTGGTCCAGCGCGTGCCGAATCGCTTCAAGGTTGCCGTAAACTGGATCTTCGACCTGCGCCCAGAGATCAAAGCCGGGAGAATAGATATTGACCGCCGCAAAGTGGCCTGCACTGGAACGCAGCACATGGACGGCGAATCTGCTTACTTCACGCTGCAAAGCGGCGCGGTCGGGCCGGCCGGCGGCATCCAGGTATGGCCGGAGTTCCTCGTTCAGCAGTTCGACACTGTGCCCGGCGCGTTCAACGATTTCACTGCCGATGCGATCATGCTGGAACAGCCAGACCCCCATGCCCAGCAGCAGGGCAATGGCAATCCCCATCAACGCCAGGCGCCGGATCAGCCTTTTGTGAATGGCCTGTACTCCGGCCAAATGCTTCACGTCACGCCCCCCGCGACCCCTAAAAAAGCCTATGCTGTCTCAGAAATTTTCATATATTGGATACCGGCGTCTGATTGTCAAATGGCATAGCTGGGAGCCGCGCGCCTTTTAAATAGTGAGGCAATTTTTACTGCTACTCCCGCAAAAGTGGCGCTTTCTCCGGTGCTATTTCAATTCATAACTGAAGCTGAACTGCCGGGGCTTGTCGTCCGCCAGCTTGGTTCCCACCAGGAAAGTGTATCGGCCCGGCGTTTTCAGGGCCAGGTCGGCGTTGAAAAAGCCCGCTTTGGGGTTCAGGGTGACGGCGCTGCCCGTCTGGCCGTCGGGGCTGGTGACCTTGACCGCCGCACGGCCCTGGGTGATCGCGCTGCCCTTATCCTCCGCTTCAAAGGCCACCATGAAATTGTGGGTGGCGGCGGCGGAGTGCTGGGCCTCGCCTTGATGCAGGTCCTGCAGGTGCGCCATGGCCTTGATGCCGTCGGTGGCCGCGGTGCCGAGCATGCTCATGGCACCCCCCGTTTCCATTTGCATGCCTTCATGGTTGCTGCCCTGGGCCGGCGGCGCCTCCTTGGCCCTTGCGCCGTGGTCGCTGTGATTACCGCCGCCCTGGGACAGGGCCGAACCGGCGGGGCTCAGGCTCAGCAGGAAAATCGCCAGAATTGGCATGATACGTTTCATGGGGTAGCTCCTTCCGTTGTCTGGGGCGCCGGGCCCCCTTCGTGTTCTTCGATATCGCCCTCGGTGGTGGGCACTGGGCTGGGGGTAAGGCGCCGGCCGCGCCACAAACAGTAGATCACCGGATAGACCAGCAGTTCCATCAGGCCCGAGGTGACCACCCCGCCCACCATGGGCGCGGCGATGCGTTTCATCACGTCGGCGCCGGCGCCGTGGCTCCACATGATGGGCAGCAGACCGGCGATGATCACGGAGATGGTCATGATCTTGGGCCGGATACGCTTGACCGCCCCGTGATGGATGGCCTGCACCAGGTCGCCGCGCGTGCGCAGGCGGCCGGCCTTGGCCCACAGCCCGTGCGCCAGGTCGAGATAAAGCAGCATCACCACCCCGGTTTCGGCGTCCAGGCCGGCCAGGGCGATCACACCCACCCACACGGCGATGGACGTGTTGTAGCCCAGAAGGTAGAGGTACCAGAAGGCGCCCACCAGGGAAAAGGGCACGGCCAGGAAGACGATCCCTGTCTTGATCACGCTTTTGGTGTTCATGTAGATGATCACGAAGATGATCAGCACTGTCAGGGGGATGATCACGATCAGGCGCTGCTTGGCCTTTTGCATGTACTCGAACTGGCCGCTCCACACGATGTTGTAGCCTTCCGGCAGCTTGAGGGAAGCGGCCACCGCCTTTTGGGCGTTGTTCACATATGTACCCACATCCACACCCTTGATGTCCACATAAACCCAGGCCGTGCGCCGGGCGTTCTCGCTCTTGATGCTGTCCGGATCGTTGCGGATGCCGATGGTGGTCAACTGGCCCAGGGGGATGTGCCGTCCGCCGGCGGCCGGCACCAGCACGCGCTTGAGGGCCTCCAGGTCGCTGCGGAAGTCGCGGTCGTAGCGCACGTTGACCGGATAGCGCTCCAGCCCTTCCACGGTCTCGCTGATGTTCATGCCGCCCACCGCGGTCTGGATGATTTCCTGGATCGTGCCCACGTTGATGCCGTAACGCGCCGCGGTCATGCGATCGATGTTGATGTCCAGGAAAAAGCCGCCCACGGCGCGCTCGGCAATGGCCGACAGGGTGCCGGGCACGGTGCGCACGATGGCCTCGATCTGCGCGCCCAATTGGCTCAAAATGGCCAGGTCGGGTCCCATGACCTTGATGCCCACGGGCGTTTTGATGCCGGTGGAGAGCATGTCGATGCGGGTCTTGATGGGCATGGTCCACGCATTGGTCAGGCCCGGGAACCGAATGGCGTTGTCGAGTTCGTCGGTGAGTTGCTCCACGGAGATCGTCTTTTCCTCGGGCAGCACCCGCCGCAGCGGTTTTTTGAGAAACTCGCTCCAGGCCGGCCAGGCTGAGTAGAAGCGGTGCGCCGGCACCTTGCGCCACTCGCTTTCCGGCTTGAGCATGATGGTGGTCTCCACCATCATCATGGGCGCCGGGTCGGTAGCGCTTTCGGCCCGGCCGATCTTGCCGAAGACGTGGTGCACTTCGGGGAACCGGCGGATGATGCGGTCGGTCTGCTGCAACACCTCCTTGGCCTTGGTCACCGAGAGGCCGGGCAGGGCGGTGGGCATGTAGAGCAGGTCGCCTTCATAGAGCGGCGGCATGAACTCCGAACCCATCTTGTGCAACGGCCAGGCAATGGAGAGTATGGCCGCCAGGGCCAGGACCAGGGTGACGCCGCGCCATTTGAGCACCAGGTCCACGGCGGGGTGGTAGATCCGCACGAGGAATCGGTTGATCGGGTTGACGTGTTCCGGCTTGATTTTACCGCGAATGAACCAGCCCATCAGCACCGGCACGAGGGTGATGGAAAGCAGCGCCGCGGCGGCCATGGCGTAGGTCTTGGTATACGCCAGCGGCTTGAACAGGCGGCCGGACTGCTCCTGCAGGGTGAAGACCGGCACGAAGGAAACCGTAATTACGAGCAGCGAATAGAACAGGGTCGGCCCCACTTCGACGGCTGCGTCCGTGATGATCTGCCAGTGGGGCTTGCGGCCGCGGTCGCGCTCCAGGTGCTTGTGGGCGTTTTCGATCATGATGATGGCTGCGTCGATCATGGCGCCGATGGCGATGGCGATGCCGCCCAGGCTCATGATGTTGGCGTTGATGCCCTGGTAGTGCATCACCACGAAGGCCATGAGAAGGGCCACCGGCAGGGTGAAGATGGCCACGAAGGCGCTGGGCAGATGGAAGAGGAAGAAAATGGTCACCAGGGCCACCACAATGCTTTCTTCAAGCAGCTTTTCCTCGAGGTTGGCCACGGCGCGCTCGATCAGGCTGGAACGGTCGTACACCGTGCGGATCTCGATCCCTTCGGGCAGACCGGCCTTCAAATCCTCCAGCTTGGCCTTGACGCGCTCGATGGTCTTGAGGGCATTTTCGCCATAGCGCATCACGATGATGCCGCCCACCACCTCGCCCTGGCCGTCCAACTCGGCCACGCCTCGACGCATTTCAGGACCCAGCCGCACCTGGGCCAGGTCCCTGACCAGGATCGGCGTACCCTGGGGCGTGGTCACCACCACCACGTTCTGCAGATCCTCCAGCGAGCGGATATAGCCGTAGCTGCGCACCATGAACTCGGTCTCAGCCATCTCAATGGCGCCGCCGCCCACATCCAGGTTGCTGCGCTGGATGGCCATTATCAGTTCAGTGATGGGGATGTTGTAGGCAATCAGCTTGTTGGGATCCACAGCCACCTGGTACTGCTTGACGAAGCCGCCCAGGCTGGCCACTTCGGCAACCCCTTGCAGGGCGGTCAGCTCGTAGCGCAGGTACCAGTCCTGGATGGCGCGCAGCTCCTGCAGATTGTGGCTGTCGCTGACAAGGGCGTATTCGAAAATCCAGCCCACGCCGGTGGCGTCGGGGCCCAGCACCGGCGTCACCCCGCGCGGCAACCGGCCGGAGACATAGTTGAGATACTCCAATACGCGCGAACGCGCCCAGTACATGTCGGTGCCGTCCTCGAAAATAAGATAGACAAAGGAGTAGCCGAAAAAGGAGTAGCCGCGCACCACCTTGGCGCCCGGCACCGCCAGCATTTGGGTGGTCAGGGGGTAGGTGACCTGGTCTTCCACCACCTGAGGCGCCTGGCCGGGATATTCGCTGAAGATGATCACCTGCACGTCGGAAAGATCGGGGATGGCATCCACCGGCGTGTTGGCCAGAGCATAGATTCCGGCCGCCACGATAAAGAAGGTGGCCAGCATCACCAGAAACTTGTTGTTGATTGAGCCAGCGATGATTTTGGCGAGCATAAAACACGTCCCTCAGCAGTTAACCGCGCTTATTTGAACAGATCTTCGTTGTTTTGCGGCGCCGCGTGTCCTTCGTGACCTGTCGGGGGAGTCGGCGCGGGAGTCGGCGCAGTGTGTCCCTCGTGCCCCTCCTCCACGGGCGGCGCGGCCTGGGTCTCCATCATTTTCTGGATGGCCTCGCGCAGCTTGCTCTCCGAGTCGAGCATGAACTGGGCCGAGGTGACCACCGTTTCACCCTCCTTCAGGCCCGAGAGCACCTGCACATAGCCTTCCTCGCCGCTCACGCCGGTCTCAACGGCGCGCGGCTCGAAACGGCCCTCGCCCAGGGCCACGAAAATAGTCTGTCCCTTGCCCGAATTGAGCACGGCATTGCCGGGCACGGCCAGGACGCCGGCCACCGGCCGCCCTTCGATGAGAACGTTGGCGTACATGTCGGGCTTGAGCTCGAAACCGGGATTGGCCAGCTCGATGCGCGCCTGGACGGTGCGCGTCTCATTCTGCACATAGGGGTAAATGTAGGTGATTTTGCCGGACAAGCGTTTTCCCGGCGCGAAGGGGAATTCCACGAGGGCCGGCTGTCCCGGCTTCACCCAGGGCAGCTCATACTCGTAAAGATCGGCGTGGATCCACACCTTGGAGATATCCGAGATCTGAAAGAGTTCCTCGCCGCCCATGACACGCATGCCCTCATAGGCCTGCTTCATGGTCACCACGCCGCTGAAGGAGCTGTAGAGGGTCATGCGCTTGAGCACCCGGCGGGTCTGTTCCAGCTCGCGGATCTGGGCATCGCTGATGTCCCAGTACGACAGCCGGGTGCGGGCCGCCTCCAACATGCGTTGGGCGCCGTCGACAGCGGCGGGAAAGGCGCTGTCGGCCAGGCGTTTACTGGAATCCAGGGCCAGCAGGTACTCCTGCTGGGCCGCCACCAGTTCGGGACTGTAGATCTCCATCAGGGCCTGCCCTTTTTTGACGAACTGGCCGGCTTGGTTGACATAGAGGCGCTCGATCCAGCCTTCGATTTTGCTGTTGATCGAGAAGCGGCTCTGCTCCTCGTATGTCACCAAACCCACGGCGCGGATGGAGCGCCTCAAGTCGCGGCGGGTGACCGGCGCTGTGCGCACCCCCATGTTCTGGATCGTGACCGGGTCGATGGCGATACCGGCCGCCTCGCCGGCCTCGCCTTCATAGACCGGCACCAGGTCCATGCCCATGGTGTCCTTGCCGGGCGCATTGCGCACATAGGTAGGGTCCATGGAGGACTTCCAGTACTTGATTTTTCGCTCGCCCTGGGCGGGCGCCGCCGGGGAGGTTGTCGCTTCTGCGCCGTGCTCCTGGCGGCCGGCGCCCAGCCAATAGCCCGCGCCCAAAGCCGCGGCCAGGCCGACTGTCACCAACAAGATTCTCATTTTCGAATGCTTCGTCATAGGATCACCGTTCCATCAATGGCAGGGCCGTGCCCACGACACCCTCCAGTTGGGCCGATTGCATCTGGTGCTCGGCCACGGCCTCGTAGTACTGACGCTCGTAGTTGAACAGGTTCAACTGGTTATCGAGCACGCTCAAAAAATCGATTTTACCCACCCGGTAGGCCGCCATGGCCGCATCCAGGGCGCCGGTGGCCTGGGGGATGATGGCCGTCCGGTACAGGTCGGCCATGCGCCGGCTGCGCGTCAGGCGTGCCAGGCTGTCGGCGATATTCCGGCGGATGGTGTTGCGCAGCGTATCCAACTCCGCGGCCGCCATGCGCGTCTCGGCCTGGGCTTCGGACACCATGGCTTCCCGCCGCCGGCGCTGCACAGGCAAGTTGAGGGAGACGCCCAGGGTGTACATATCTTCGCCCGGCGTCTCGGCGACCGGTTCGCGCTGCATGTACTCGAAGACCACGTTGAAATCAGGATAGTACTCCTTTTGCGCCAGGACCTTGGCAGTCTTGCCCTTTTCCACCCGGGCCGCCAGGCTCTTGAGCAACGGCCGTTGTTCCTCGGCCTGCGCTGCCAGTTCCCCGGCTGTGGCCGAAAGGGGCACAATGACCACCCCCTCCACGGGAGGCAGGGCTGTTTCGGCCGGCCGGTAGAGCAGGCTGTTCATGACCGCTGCCAGACTGCTGCGCTGCTGCTGCAGGGAGATCTGCATATCCTCCATCCTGGAGCGCTCCACTTGTGCTTTAAACACGTCCTGCTGCAAGGCCTTGCCCACGCCGTACATGGTTTCCGTGAAGCGGATCAGGTCGTCCAGTACTTGGATGTTGCGTGCCACAATGCGCAGGGCTTCATCCGCATAGAAGAGCCGATAATAGGTCTCCTTGATCATGCGGGTCAGCTCAAGGCGGCGCTCCTCGTACTGCCAGCGACCCGCTTCGGCTTCATGGGACGCCACTTCGGCCGCCAGAGCGCGTTTGCCGGCGAAAGGGATCTTCTGGCTGACGCCGATGACCTTGGCCGTCATTGGCTCCTGGTTAAACGCCACGGGGTCGCTGAACGGGGCGTTCTGTATCCGGAACATCAGCATGGGGTCCTCGAAACTGCCGGCCTGGACGATTTTTTCGCGCAGCATCTCCCAGCGCGCCTGGGCCGCGTGCACCTCGGGATTGCGGGCCAGCCCCTCCTGGACCAGGGCCTCCAACTCTTCCGCCGGCCCTGCGGCCATCGCGCCGGTGCTGAGCATGGCCATCATCAATGCGATCAACACGGTTCGCATGGTTGTCATCCCCCATCTTCTTGAAAAAATGCGTTTTTCATTAACACCTGTGATGAATACCTGTGGTGCTGAAGTCAGCCTTCGCGGCCTCGCAGGACGGCCGTAGATTTTACAAGGGAGTTGAGAAAGCAAGCAGTGTGCCGGGAACAGTTTTTTGCACACGTGCGGCCCGGACGCAAAAGAATAACACCGCTGGCGGGGCGCCGCCCTGCGAACCATAAGGGCATGCATCGAAATTCGCCGGAGCGCTGTTTCATTTTTACTTATGCGACCGATTTTTAACCTGCCGGTGCGTAATAATTGATCAGTTGACTGGCGCACCGCCGGCTCAACTGTTCTCCAGGACCATGCAGCGGGATAAGTCCCCGTCTTTAGCATTGCAAGTACGAAAAATATTGCGCATCCCGCCTTCACGATCGGGCGCCAGTTTTGACTTGGCCCTCTTTCAGGCGGTCTTCGGTATCCACCGTAACTATCGGGAGTTCATCGCAAAAGAGGTAATGGCATAGCTGATCCGCCTGAGGTATGCCTTTTTTTAAACAAGGAGATCTTTGATTGTGATGCAGGCCAAGAACAGACTATCCAGGTCGAATGCTGATTGCTTTGTGACTTTGCTGCACTTCATCCCTTTACCCGGTCAACTGAGAGCTCATTTTCTGCACCGCAAACTCTTTTTCTTTCCTGATGCTGGCTGCTTTCTGGTTGGGCACAAGGGCGGGTTGTTGGTCGCGCTGGCCATCAGCATTGTTCATACGGACTATTTTGCCCACCCAGTGGGCACCCCGCCCGAACTTATGGCCACCGTGTTTTCCAGGCGCCGGTCTTCGTCGCCGTGGGTCTGATTATTGGCTGGCCTAAATGATGGGCATGAATGGCGGCGGCGCAAGCGCAACTTTATAAATGATAGCTTCGGGCAAAGGAAGGGGGGGTCGGTAAAGGGGGGTAAAGGGGGACGCCCTTAACTTGTTAACTTCACCTCTTATACCCGTTATAGTAATTGCATTCTCAACTTTTCACCCTTACGTACCAAAGACCAACCTATCAAATTCTACCCGGCCCTTGGAAAACTTCTCGAACATGCCATGCCACAAAGTTTTCATTCGGATAATGCTGTCGCGAATCGGAGTCTTGATCTTTTTGCCGTTAAAAGCCATTACCCACTCAATGAAAGCCAGCGGTACCGTGCGCCTCTTCTGATACCATCACCGTCATGGCATCAGAAAGCGTGAGAACACCAAGATCAAAGAGCTTGTGGTGCACGCAGCACAGTGCAAGCCCGTTGTTTTTCCGTTTCCGGCCCCCCGGCCTGATGCCACTTGATATGTCCGGCTTCCACCGCCACCAGCCTGTCCCCGAGCCGAACGTCGAATCCGCAAATCGCACAACGGTATTCATATGCACGCAGTACCCGGTTTCTGAAATCTGGATTACCTATGCTTTTTCCTGTGCCTGTTGTTTCAAGTTCGATGCCGGTGGCGGCTATGGATAGTTCCCACAGTCCATCGTTTTTAAGCCGCCAGAAAGGATACTCGGGGTGGATTGATCTTCGGCGGGGGCCGAATTCTTTTAGGAGTGCACTCAGATACTTGTCGACTTGTTTGAAGTCGATCATGCGGGGTTCGTCGCGGAGAAGCCTGCCGATTGCGTATAACACGAGCAAAGGCTTATGAGGGGCTCTTTGACCTCCCCTTTTCCAGACGGTGATTTGATCAAATCTGCTTTTCAGCTCGTTTCGATCCATAGGTCAATTTGGTTCTCAGTTCGTGATCATTTGAAGATCAATTCTGCTGATGAGAAAGCCGCTCCACCTAAGCGCACTATCGGTGAAGGAACACAAAATCAGTGGAACGATCCACAACCGGGATCAGGGGCTATTTGGGAAGCATGGATTGGCCTTATCGCCGGTTTGGGGATATTGCACACGGCGACTTCCCGGGTGCACCTTTTCGGTCCCTCCCTTTTCTTACTGAATCGCGCATAGGCTTAAAGATGAAACCGGGCGTTTGGCGAGTCATCAATCTTTTCCAGTAATGAAGGACCTGATGAATTTCCGGACCTCGTCACGACCGTGGAAAATGCCGAAGTGCCCCTCGCACAGGATGTCCGCATCCAAATCCAGGATGAACTGTAGAGATTTCAGGTAATCGGAGCGGTCGGAGAGCAGGCTGGGATGCAGCGGGCCATGGATGTCCTGGCCGAAAAGGATTTTGCGGCCGTCGATATCGGCAGTGTAAACCATCGACCCCGGCGAATGGCCGGGGCAATGGTAGGCCATTATCTCTCCGTTGCCCACCTGAAAGGACTCCGTGGGTCCATCGATCTTGAGGTCGATGGGCAGCGGCGGCATTCGACGGCCATACCAGGCGGCCGCGGTCACGGTACTTTCGCCTGCTTCCAGAAAAGCGGCGTCGAGCCGGTGGGCTGCTATCTTGCACCCCAGGACGCTGCGCATGGCTTCGGCGCCGCCGGTGTGGTCGAAATGGCAATGGGTCAGCAGCAGGTGGGTGATCGGCACCTCGCGCGGCAGGACCCGGGCGATGTTTTCGATCAATGCAGGGGTGTCATTGCCGCAGCCGGCGTCGATCAGGGCGGCGGCATTTCCCATGCGGACCAGGTAGGAGGCGGCATCTTCGGGGGCGGTAAGATCTGATCCGCCTACTTGCCATAGATTTTCGGTGATCTGCATCTTTTCCCATCCTTTTAGATGACTTTGCCTTATCAGATCCGGTTCTTCCTGGGGAGTGTTTTTAGGTTTAGCCACAGGACTCACATGGACAAAGTACCGAGTGCTGGGTGCTGAGTTCCGGGTGGTGAAAAAGAGCAGGAGCCGAGTTCGGATCGGGGAATCGACGATTTCACGAACCATAGTTTTCTTTTTTCAACGGTTGTTTTTAAAAACCATAAGGAAAATTGAAGCACTCCCCGCCTGCTGCTATCGATAGGCAACTCCTCACCATTTTGGTTTCTTGAATCTTTTTCGATGCCCCCCACATGAAGCGATTCTCAGGCAAATTTAATTTGAACTATCAACCACAATTGATATTGATGCCTGGATATTCTCTGCAATAGGAAACCGGCCATGTGGGCCGGTCTATAATGCATTGATTACTATATTGGACAAGATGCCTGCTATTTGCGCGGATCGTCTTTAGGATTGATATATTCGATGCCCCAGGGACCAGTGCCATGAAGCTGGATGACGGTTTCCTCTTCCGTGAAGCCGAACATCGGCTCACCGGGTGCCATTATGGCCATCCCGCTCTGCTTGAGCTCGGTAGTTTTGTTAGAGTCGAACTCCCTGCCCTGCGCGAAATGCAGGGTTCCGGATAGCACTGTCACCCGCTCATATGCCGGGTGTATATGCGGAGCCAGCCGGTAATTGGCAGGCAATTTGAGCCTGAAGGTGAACGGCGCTTCTTCAGAGAGATCACCTTCTATGATGGCCATCTGGGCACCTGGAGCCATTGAGGCGACGGGGCTCCATTTCAGATCCTGCGTATTCACCAATGCATGGCCGTCGCCGTTGTAGGGCACCCCGCTGGAAGCGGCAGTGGAAACCGGCAATACGAACAACGCTATGAAAAGTATGCTCAGCTGTTTCATACTTTTTCCTTTCCCCTTGATGGATTTAGAGCTAAACATTGTTACAAATCCAACATCGTCAATCATCTGCCAGACGGCAGTTCACAATGGTACAATGGGACAATGGGGTCACAATGGCCAAGCTACCAGGTTGAAAAGTTGATATAAAAGCTCTCATGCAAGCCGATTTTCAGCCTTATACATTCATTTTCATGCCCCAAAAAGCCATACAATTATTCACTGCAGAGGGCGCAGAGTGGAAGGGGCTTATTGTTTTCCGGAGAGTGACGGGGGACAGAAATGATCGCGATATTGATCCTTGCCTTTGTCTGGGTGCGTTCTGTTGGTTCTGTGGCTGAATAAGTTTGTCGGTCTTCCGAGTGTAACCGCCGCAAATCCCGCAATATCGGTAAAAAGTTCATGCGTGTTGCGCAACAGGTAACTTCCCAATTCATTAGGTATTACCCAATTGCCACTCAGCGGTCCTGCGCCATTGGGCATTCTGGCACGCCCCAGGCACTCCACTCAATTTTCGGTTCGTAAATTCTTCAAGATCCGCCGGAGCATATCCACGCTGACATTGGGGCACGCGAGTTGAAGTTCGGAGATAAATACGGCTTCCGAAACGTGTTCCCAACGCTTACGCTTGGGAACGAGGGGAAGCAGGAGCTTGGGAACGAGGTGAAACGCTGCCGGGCAAACCTTGGTACTTCGGCGTTGTTGCAGCTTGTGTAGGATTACCTCAGTTAAGCATCGCTGCCGGGCAGTTCAGTGCCCCGATTCATGATGTCGATGTAGCGGGTGTAGCTGAACAGACGGTTTCGCTTCTGGGCGGTGAGTTCCCTCACGATACCGAGCTGTTCCAGATGCCCCAAAGCCTTGTTGACGGTGGCCGCAGTGATGCCGGTCTTTTGCACCAGCAAACCCGATGTCGCGATCGGGTGCTCCATCAGCACGCGCTGGACTTGCAGCGTGGAGGCCGCCGCCCGACCGAGGCCGCCGATTTGGATGCGGTCCTGGTTGGATAGATCGAGAAGCTGCTGTGCGGTTTCCACGGCCTGGGTGGCGGTAATGACAACGGCTTCCGCGAAAAAATCGAGCCAGGCCTCCCAGTCGCCGGTGCGGCGCACATGGTTGAGCAGTTCATAGTAACGCTGCCGATGGGACTTGAAAAAGAGGCTCAGGTACAGCATCGGTTCGCGCAGCACTTTGTGTTCGCAGAGCAGCAGCGTGATCAGCAAACGGCCCAAGCGGCCGTTGCCGTCCAGAAAAGGGTGGATCGTTTCAAACTGCACATGCGCAAGGGCGGCTTTCAGCAGCACCGGTGTCGGCTCCGGCTGATCGTGAAGAAACAGCAGCGGCGCAGGCACAAAGGCCTGAGCCTTTTCGCCTGCGGTCGAAATTGTCACGTAATGCCCCTGGAGGTCTCGTTTCATACTTTGCCGCTTCGAACTTAAAATTAGATTTCATTTTGTTTTAGTTTTTAGCTTGTTCCTAAAATAAGAGAGAGGGAAACGAATGGCAAGCAAATTCCACGGATTCCGTCCGCGTAGCCGCTTCACCGTAGCTTGGAATCGGCGCAGGGGGGTAAACCATGTCGGGCTGGTGCGAAAGAGATTTCTTGGCTTAGCTCCAGGAAGCCTGAAACATGACGCATCGAGTCCCCATGCAGGAGCGTGGGGGAGGAATGGTTGGGCAGATACAGACGCCGAAACGCGTTCCCAAGCTGGAGCTTGGGAACGAGGGGAAAGGACACCATCCGAGGCAAGACGAAACGCAGCAATGGCCGCAGCATCGCGGACCATCATCGACGACGTCAATAAAACCAGTAAAGGATGGTTCGAATACTTCAAGCACAGCCATCGGACGACCTTTAAACCTCTGGACGGGTGGATAAGGCG
>QZKV01000165.1 GCA_003599575.1 Desulfobacteraceae bacterium
CATATTGTGCTCGTAAACTCGATTTGATCTATATGAAGTATGCTAAGCCTCTTAAATTCTAATTGTGACACAGTCTCTCCAGCTTGGGAACCCAGTCTGGAAGCTCCAGCTTCCCATGCGAGATAGAAAGCGGCACCATTCGCTATGGTGCCGCCAAAAGACGCACACAGACGTTCCACATAACTTCGGCCCGATGAAATGCGGTTGCTCCCAGTTGTTCACCGGCAACCTGTGGGAAGGGAAGCGGAGCTTCCCGGAACGGGTTCCAAGCCGGAGCTTGGGACCAGCAAAACCTTTTTTATCGCTATATCTTCGAGTGATCTTAGCAGAACTCAAATGCGGTTACCCTGGGGTTGCCGGGCAACTCTGAAGGTGGGTGCTTTGTGAGCGAGGGACTCAGATGAGCCGGACAGGCTTGAGCGAGCGGCCGCGGACCTGTCCGGCCGGAGGTGCTTTACCCGTTTTGGCTTTCAAACTGCTTCATGAAATCGACCAGGGTCTGCACGGCTTTCAAGTCGGTGGCGTTATAGATGGACGCCCTGCAACCGCCCACCGAACGGTGGCCCTTTAGACCGCCCATGTCGTTGCCTTGGGCTTCGGCGATGAATTTTTTCTCCAGCTCTTCGCTGGGCAATCGGAAGGTGATGTTCATCAACGACCGGCTGTCCGCATCGGCAGTTCCGCGGTAAAAGCCGCTGTCGTCGATCATCCGGTAAATCAGATCGCCCTTGGCCTGGTTTATCCGAGCCATCTTGTCAAGACCGCCGATCGTCTCATCCAGCCATTTGAGCACCAGCTGGGCAGTGTAAACGGAAAAACAGGGCGGTGTATTGTACATCGAATTGTTTTCCACGTGGATGATATAGCGGAGCATGGTCGGCAAGGTTTCGGGAACCAGTTTGAGCAGGTCTTCCCGCACGATTACCAGGCAAACGCCTGCCGGTCCCATGTTCTTTTGCGCGCCGGCATAGATCAACCCGAAGCGGCCTGCATCGAAAGGCCTCGAAAACATATCCGAAGACATATCGGCAATCAGGGGGACCGTGCCGGTATCGGGGAAATCGGCCCACTGCGTTCCCTTGATGGTGTTGTTGGAAGTGATGTGAACGTAGGTTGCACCGGGTGTGAATCGAATGTTCTTGGGAATGTAGGCGAAATTGCGATCTTCCGAGGAGGCCGCCACCTTGATGTTTTTGCCCAGCAGCTTGGCTTCCTTGATGGCCTTGGTGGACCATGTACCGGTATTGACGTAATCCGCCGTTCGTCCGTCGGAAAGAAAATTCATCGGCACCATCGCAAACTGCAAGCTTGCGCCGCCCTGCAGAAACAGAACCTTGTAGCGGTCGTCCAGGTTAAGCAAACGTTTGGTGCGCGCCACCGCATCGTTGAGGACCTCCTCGAACCATTTGGAACGATGGCTGATTTCGGTAATGGACATACCCGAGCCCTTGAAGTCCAGAAATTCGCTTTGAATTTGTTCCAGCACGCTGCGAGGCAAAGCCGCCGGGCCGGCATTGAAATTGTAGATCCGTTTCGGGCTCATGTGCTCCTCCGTTTCCCAAAGAGTTAATTCGGCTGGCAAAAGAGGCTGTCAGCGCTACGTTGAGGCGACTTTAAAAAGCTTTGCATATCCTAAAAAAAACGCTGCATGTCAAATCAAAATCTCGCCGGGCAGCCCATTCGCGGTGAAAAACCCTCCCCGGACAGGACCGAAGTGTAGAACGGCCGCCACAGGCGCCATACGGTTTCGCGCTTGACACCCGATGGGGAATCGCCCATATTCCAAACCCTGTCGGGGAGCCGGCATGCGGGTGATCGCAGCGATAAAGGACTGCTCCGGAATGGAAGGGAAACGCGGATGAAAATATTGCAGTATCCTTCTGAATCGGCGGTGAAACGGCTTGACCGTATCGTTCACAGGGGGCTCGCTTACGGCCGGAAAGAACTTTCGGCGGTTCAGCGCATATTGGATGCTGTCCGCAAAAACGGGGATCAGGCGCTGATCGGTTACATACGGCAGTTTGATGCGCCGCAACTGGCGATCGAACAGATCGAAGTCTCCGATTCCGAAATAGCGGCGGCTGAAAAAATGGTCGATCGCTCCTTCAAACAGGCGCTGGAGCGTGCGGCTGCGCAGATCGCCGCTTTTCATCACAAGCAACTGCCGCGTTCGTGGATGGATACGCCGCGGCCGGGTACCTTTCTTGGGCAAATGGTCCATCCAATGGATGCCGCAGGTGTTTATGTGCCCGGTTCCACCGGTGGGGCGACCCCGCTGGTCTCTTCAGTCCTGATGGGGGCCATACCGGCGAAGATCGCCGGCGTCGCCCGTGTCGTGATGACCACGCCGCCCACCCGGGATGGGGCGATCAGCCCCCATCTGCTGGTTGCGGCCAGGAAGGCCGGTGTGGATAAGGTATATAAGGCCGGCAGTGCATGGGCGATCGCCGCCCTGGCATACGGTACGCCCAGCATACCCAAAGTGGACGTGATCGTCGGACCGGGCAACATCTATGTCACGTTGGCCAAAAAATTGGTGGCCGGGCTGGTGCAGATCGATATGATCGCCGGGCCCAGTGAGATTCTGGTCATCGCCGATGCGCACGCTGACCCGGACTTCGTTGCGGCCGATCTTCTGGCGCAGGCCGAACACGATGCGCGGGCTTCGGCCATACTGGTGACGGATGACCTCCCCCTGGCGCAAGCCGTCCGGGAAGCCATTGACCGGCAGCTGCCCGTTTTGCCGCGCCGTGAGCTCGCCGAAGCGTCGCTGAAATCCTTCGGTGCGATACTGGTGACATCCGATATGGACACGGCCATCGACCTGGCCAACCGGATCGCCCCCGAGCATCTTGAGTTGCAGGTCCGCGATCCATTTGCCTATGTCGGCCGGATACGACATGCGGGCGCCGTATTTCTGGGGGACCATACGCCCGAAGCGGTGGGCGACTATGTGGCCGGTCCGAACCATGTATTGCCGACCGCGGGAACAGCCCGGTTTTCCTCGGCTTTATCGGTGCGTCATTTTATCAAATACAGCAGCTTGATTCATTACACGGCCGAGGCCTTGGGGAAAGAAGCCCGCGATGTAACGTGTCTGGCGCGGATCGAAGGTCTTGAAGCCCATGCCCGGACCATCGAGATTCGGAGCCCCAAAAAGCGGCCGGCCAAAGCATGAGGCGCATCTTTTCACCAAGCAGCGCGCACGATGGGCGACCGTGCCGGTTGCGCCGCCGGCGGGATTGAATCCCGGGGTCCCTCCGCTATTGCTATAGAACGGGCAGGCCGGGTCGCACGGACAGGTCCACGACGCCGTGCTCCGGCGGCCTTTTGAACGCCATCTGGGTTTCCCCCCCGACCCGATGCCCAAGACAGGCTTTTTTGGGCGACCCCCTTAGCAAATCCAACGATGTCCTTATAATACGATATTGTTCGATGGCTATGCAGCCGGCATCGGTTGGTTCCTTTAAAAGGAAAAGGGAGGCGGACGCCGCGAACAAGTTGGAGGAAGATATGGACGTGTTGAGCAACGAGCCCCAAACGATTTTGGTGGTCGACGATGACGAATCGATACGAAGGATGCTTAAAACAGGCATTCAAATGTCCGGTTTCCAATGTTACGTGGCGGAAGGCGGCAGCTCGGCCCTGAAAGTGCTCGATCAGCATTCGGTGGCCGTGGTGGTTGCCGACATCAAAATGCCCGATATGAACGGGCTTGAGCTGGGACGCATCATCAAATCGCGTTATGAAGCCGACCTCATCATCATGACCGGCTACGTGGAAGATTTCAATTACGAGGATATCGTCCAGCAGGGAGCCAGTGATTTCATACAGAAACCGGTCCGTATTGCCGAATTCATCGCGCGTCTGAAACGGGTCCTGTCCGAAAGAGTCAGCAAAACGGACCGGCTCAAGGCATTGGCCGATCTGAAGCTCAATCTGGGGAAACTCCAGCGCGCCATGGAGGGCATTGTTCAAGCCATATCCGTGGCGGTCGAGATGCGTGATCCTTACACAGCCGGCCACCAGCAGCGCGTGGCCGATCTGGCCGCGGTCGTGGCCATGGAAATGGGGTTGAGTGCGGATGACATTTACGGTCTGCGCATGGCCAGTGTGATCCACGATTTGGGCAAGATCACGGTGCCGGCGGGCATACTGGCCAAACCGGGCCGGCTTTCCGAACTGGAGTACGAGCTGATCAAGAATCATGTCCGGGCCGGCTATGACATTCTAAAACAGATCGAATTTCCCTGGCCTTTGGCCAACATCATCTTGCAGCATCACGAACGTATGGACGGCAGCGGGTATCCGCAGGGACTTAAAAATGGTGAAATCATGATGCAGGCACGTATCCTGGCTGTGGCCGATGTTTTTGAGACCATCGCATCGCATCGTCCCTACAGACCCTCCTTGGGGCTGCAGCGCGCGGTGGACGAATTGGTGAATAACAAAGGCATCCAATTTGATGACCAGGTTGTTGAAGTTTTCTTGAAGCTGGTCAGCGAGAATCGTTTTCCGGAATTTGAAAATTAAAGTGATGGAATCGTAAAAAGTCTCGATCCGTCGGCGGCGGAGGCCGGGTCCGAAAGCGCTTGAATAAACCGAAGGCCCTAAGCTTCGCCGGATGCCCGGCCTTCGCCGGAAGGCGCGCGGAGATATTTCGACTTCTTCCGAATTCATGAAATTTCCACCCGCAATAAAATCGATCACCGGCCGCTCAGTATCTCCCTGACCGTCCGGATGATGACTTCGATGCTGCTGCCCCGTTTTTCCACGAACCAGATGCCGTAGCCGCTGTATCTTTCCTTATCCTCGGCGGCATGACTGTGAACGAGAACCGGCAAGGACGGCACCCGGGAATGAAGTTCCTCGAAAATGGAGGTCATATCCTTATCCGGCAAATCAGGGTCCACAATGATCAGAACCAGCGATGGGGCGCGGTCGACAAGCAACACAACCTGGCGTGCATTCTCGGCCGGGAGCACTTCATATCCGGCATTGATCAGCTCCCTTTGCAAAAACTTGCGTACGTAGGGATTGCGATCCGCAATGAGTATGGTTGGTTTCATAAAGCCTCTTGCGAACCACAACAGCAATCCCCATGCCACCCTTTTTGAGCGCGAGCGGCCGCCTGAGGGCGACCCCTCGGGTCTCGCTTTTTTCTTCCCCCATGAGCGATACGAACCACCTTCGCGTAAGGGATGATGTCCGTTTATTTTACAACGTGTAAAGCCGCCGCCATATGCGGTTCCGGAGACCAAGCCGCCATGCCCCCGCGCTGCTTCTTTTAAGCAGGGTGTCCTTCTGCCGGTGCCGCCGGTGAAAAGCACAGAACCCGGATAATGGACTTTCTGAACCGGTCGTGATATAGTGCGCCGATCGACTCTGCCGCGGCGAATCAAACCGTTCAAGGATTGCGACGCATTCATGTTGAATTTTTTCTCATATGAAAAACAGCCGCCGCCGCTCACTTCATTTCCCCTCAAAAGCTATGCCGTCAACTTTTCACTGGAGCGTTTGATTCCGGGCGTGGACAACATCCGGCACGATGTGTTGATCAGTCCGATTTTCATGAACGCGACGCGCAAAATCGTTGCTCAGTTGGTGGCGCGGCATGGCGGGTTGGAAAAAAGAGGCAGGGATGCCCAGCAGGTAAGCTGGATCAAGGAGGTGGAAAGCTATAAGCAACTGTACAGGGAGATCATGCTCAATGCCCTCAACAAGGCCAAAGCCCGCCGGGAGGTGCAGATTGACTATCTTGCCCAAGCCAGCCTGCTCAAGATGCTGCTGGAGGAAATCCGGTCCCAGTACGACCATCTGGTCGGCCGCTTGAAAAAAACGGTGCGCAAATCGGATCTTACCGTGCACAACGACTGGACCGAGTCTCCCAAGCTGAAGGATAAATTGCAGATCGTCCTGCAGGACCGCGAAGGCATCGTGCAACGGGTCGGCCAGGAAATTTGCAGTTTCTGGAGCGAGGTCGAACTCAAAGAAATCCGAGTCATGCGCGAGGCGATCTTCGGCAGCCGCACCCCATTCTATGAAGATCTCCTGGGAACATCGCTTTTGCATGTGCAGACCCCCGATAATGGGCTTTTTACGCTCAATCAGTATGACCTGGCTCTGGGCCGGCGCATCGAAGATCCTGATAAATACGAAAATCTTCTTTTCTTCATCCGCCATTTGCTCAATCGCATGGATTTGAGAGACTCCGAGTCCAAGCGGTTGCCCCTGGACCAGCGCCTGACCGCCCCGTCCCTGCAGGAAAAGGAAATCACGGAGGGCAATCAGAAGGCTTACATCCAGAAACTGGACGGCTGGCTTCGCTACGTGGGCAACATGAACGTGCTGCTGAACTGGCGGCAGACCAAAGCCGATCTGCAGGCGTTGAAGAAGCAGCAAGCAGATCCCAAAGAATTGGAACGGCTAAAGCGGCTATGCAGTCAGCAGAAGGCCGTGCTGCATTTTTTTTATAAAAAGTTCAGGGAAAAAGGTCTGGTCGACCGGATTGCCGCCTCCTATGAAATGCGGCCCGAATACCTGGAGTACTGCCCTCCTTTCGTTCCGCAGCAGGTGATTCAATATCTGGCCCTGCCCAAATCGCGCCGCGTGCTCAAAAACCGGCTCAAGCGCCTTTCCACGGTCTACGGCCGTGCCTTCTCCGTGGTGCCTCTTAAGAAGAAGATCAAAGCCATGGAGCAGATGACGGCGGCCAAGCGCAAGCATTACCTGATCCGCTTTATGAATGGTTTTACGCGCTATCATCGGGATCTGCGCAATTGTGAAATCATCAAGGAGGCCATGGAGCGGATTCATATCGCCACCGAGGAAAAGGTGATCATGCTTTCCCGGGAGAACAATACGCTGTATGAGTTTTTACTTCTCACGGAACAGGCCGCATCCAAGACCCCCATCATCAACCACGTGGTCATCAAGGCCGATGTGCGCGGTTCGACCGATATCACCCATCACATGAACGAGCGCGGGTTGAATCCGGCCTCCTACTTCAGCCTCAATTTTTTCGATCCGATTTCGGAAATTCTTTCCGAATACGACGCCATAAAAATCTTCATCGAAGGGGACGCCATCATTCTGGCCATTTACGAAAGAGAGAACGCCCCCGGCGACTGGTACGGTGTTGCGCGCGCCTGCGGCATCGCCATCAATATGCTGATCATCATTCAGCGCTACAACGAAAAAAACAAAAAGAATCAGCTGCCCATACTCGAGTTGGGCGTCGGCATCAGCTATCTTGACAAAGCCCCTACATTTCTCTTCGACTGCAACAACCGCATCATGATATCACCGGCCATCAACATGGCCGATCGATTATCCAGCTGTTCAAAAATCGGCCGGCGCTTTTTCAACGAAAAAAAAGTGCCTTTCAGCCTGTATGTCCTCCAGACGCACTCAGAGGAAGAAATGGCGGCAACCGCAGATGATCTGTATTTGCGTTATAATGTCAATGGGATTGAATTGAATGCGGCCGGGTTTGAAAAGCTTTCCAAAGAGATTGATCTGAAAGTACTGCCGTCCAATTTCAACGATGTGCACGATCTTAAGAGCACATTTTATATCGGGAAATTTCCTACCAAAAGCGGTCGTTTTCAGCGCCTGATCATCCGAGAAGCTCAAATCCCCGTGGTGGATCCTCAAAATTTAACCATCACCCGGATTTCTTCCCGGAAATACTATGAGGTTTGCACCCATCCCAAGCTGTACAAGCTGGCCCGCGAGATGCAGGAATAGGGCTAACGGAATTCTCCGTCGGGCAAATCATCCAGATCCATGCGCAGTTCATACTCACCGAGGTCCTGCCCGCGCTGGATGTTGAAGTGCAGCTTGCGTCCCAGGGCAAGCATATGGGTATTCTCGGCAAGGACGCAGCCCCAGATCTTGCGGATGCCCTGGGCCTTTGCGATCCTCAAGCACAGATGGAGCAAAGCCGCGCCGATCCCGCGGCCATGCCAGCGGTCCGCGACCAGAATGGAAAATTCGGCCGTGGTGGGATCGAGGGCCTTGATGATGCGTCCCACGGCCAGGATCTCTTCCTGGCCGGCGGCGTTTTCCCGGACGGCCACCATGGCGATTTCACGATCATAATCGACCTGGGTGAAACGGGCCAGCATTTCGGAAGGCAATTCCTTGAGAGGCGCAAAAAAACGGTAGTAGATGCTGCGGGTGGAAAGCATGGCAAACAGGTTCTTTAGCAGCGGCGCGTCTTCCGGCCGGATCGGACGCAGCAGGATGTCGCCGGTTTGCGGCAGCCAAAGCGGTGTCTCATACTCATTGGGATAGGGGGCTATGACCAGGTGCTGGGGGGCCGGCACATCTGTTGGTCGAACGCAAATACGCGCGCTGACGGCGCTCAGGGTTGTCTCGATGACCATCAAGGGGTCGATGCGGATCTCCTGGATCTGCGCGTAGTCGGTCGAAAGTTGCGACAAACGGATCAGAATCTCTTCCAGGAGAAGCAAATCGGCCGGCGGACGATCCCGGTAACCCTTCAGAAGCCGATAAATGTGGGTGCCCTCGATCATGCGCCGCGCCAGCAGCCGGTTGATCGGCGGCAACGCAATGACCCGATCGTCGGCGATATCCGTGACAACACCGCCCCATCCGAATGCCATGACCGGTCCGAAATCGGGGTCCGTTCGGACAGTTAAAGCCAGTTCGGCACTGGCCGGGCCGATCATGCGCTGGACCGTGATGCCCCGGATGGCATGGCCTGCCGGCTGGGATCCGGCATACGCCATCAGATGGGCAAATCCTTGGCGCACTTGATCTTCATTGGCAAGGCCGAGGCGCACACCTTCCCAGCATGATTGGTAGGCATGCCCCGGCGAATCGATCTTTAAGACCACGGGATAGCCCGCCGTATTGGCCAGGTCGGCCGCCTGGTCCGCGCTGACGGCCGGCCAGGTCGGATTGACAGGGATCCCATAGGCCGTAAGTAATTGTTTGGCATCCACCTCGCTCATCCAGGGCTCGCCCCCGGCCACCTGCCGTTCCACTAAAAAATCGGCGTGCGGACGGTCAAAACTCAAGCGCTGGGGCAATTTGACCGGTGTCTGGCGGAGTATCTCCAGGTTGCGGTTGTAATGATACAGGTCCATGAAGGCACGTACGGCGCGCTCGGGGCTACTGAAGGTCGGAATGCCGATCCGGTTGAACAGATCGCGGCCGGCCTCCACACTGGCACCGCCCAACCAGGCCGTGACTATGGGGATGGACTGCGATTGCAACCGCGGGACCAGCAGCCGTGCCGTCTCGGTTGGATCATTCATGGCGTTCGGGCAGAACATGATGAGCAACGCGTCCGCCTTGGGCGTTTTCAGCAGGGCTTCGATCACCTCCAGGTAACGCTGCGGCGAGGCGTCGCCGCGGATATCCACCGGATTTCCGCCGCTCCACATGGGCGAAAGGATTTCTGCGAGCCTGGCCGTGGTTTCCGGCGCAAGGGCGGCCGGTTCGACCCCGTAATCGGCCAGCGCGTCCGCGGCCATGACGGCCGGTCCGCCGGCATTGCTGACGATCACGATGCCGGCGCTTTGGGGCTGCGGTTGCTTGGAAACCAATTCCGCGCAGTCGAACAGTTCCTCGAAGGTCTTGACGCGCAAAATGCCCGCGCGCTGGAAGGCCGCATCATAGATGCCATCTTCTCCGGTAGCCGCACCGGTATGGCGCATGGCCGCAAGCGCCCCGGGGGGCGTGCGTCCGGCTTTCAGCGCAATGATGGGTTTGATGCTGGACACCGCGCGGGCCGCGCTCATGAAGCGGCGCGCGCAATTGAGTTGTTCCATGTACATCACAATGCTGCTGACGTGCCCGTCGTTGCCCAGGTAATCGATGGCGTCCCCGAAATTGACGTCCACCATGGAACCGAGACTGATGAAGTAGCTGAAGCCGATCCGCTCTTTTTCGGCTGCATCGAAAATGGCCGTGGCCAATGCGCCGCTTTGGGAGATAAAGGCCAGGCGGCCCTCCGGCGGCATGCGCGGCGCCAGGGTTGCATTGAGCTTGCAGCGACTGCAGGCCAGACCCAGGCTGTTGGGACCGATCATGCGCAGTGGGCTGCCGGCGGCGGCCGCACGAATCCGGGCCTGCATAGCGACCCCTTGCGCGCCGCTTTTTTGGCCGCCCGCGGAGAGGATCAAGACGCCGCCCACGCCTGCCTGCACGCATTGCTCAATAAGGTGCGGAACGGTCGAAATGCGCGTGGCGATAACCGCCAGATCCACCGGTTGTCCGATATCCATGATGCCGGGATGGCAGGCAAGGCCACAAACGGTGCTGTAGCGTGGGTTTACGGGATGAATCGAGCCTTTAAAGCCGCTGCCCATAAGGTTGCTCATCAGGGCGGCGCCCGCGCTGTGCGCGCGTTCACTGGCTCCGATAACGGCCACGGCGTGGGGATGAAAAATTCGGTCCAGATGATAGATGCTCATAGGTTCAGTCTCGCATCCATACATTGTATTCCCCCTCCGCCGGTGGGAGGCTCGGGGTGCGGGTATGGACAAAGCTTTGCACCCCTCATCCGCCTCCCCCATCTGTGGAGAGAGAAGGGCCCGCGATGAGTGGGCCGGAGTGCGCTTATTCCGCCCTGTACGGGTTGACCACCAGTACAGGCACGCGGGAGTTTTTGATGACCCGCTCGGCCACGGAACCGAACAGGACGCGATCCAGACCCTTGCGGCCGTGGGTGCCCATGATCACCATATCCATCTGCTGCCCGTCGATGTAATTGAGGATCGCATCGGACGGATCCCCCAGGATGACTTCGTTTTGGGTTTGCGGGACTCCGGCAAAGCGGGTCTGCGTAAATTCGTCCATTTTTCTGCGCGCGCCCTCGACCAGTTCTTTTTCGAAAACCGATATGGACGGCGGGGCAACATAAATATCGGTAAAGTACTGGAAGATCCTCACCACAAACAGGACATGCACGGCAGCATCGAACTTTTGGGCCATGTTGATGACATAGGGGACCAGTTTTTCAGAGTTTTCGGTCAGGTCCACCGGGAAAAGGATGCGTTTAATGGTTTTCATGGAAATTCCTTTCTCATGGGTTGGTTGAAGGTGAACCGTCCACAGTCTTTGCGGACCGTTCTTTCACATGCCCGAGTGCGGGCATGCGTGATCCGGTCAATGGCTCAGCAGTGAAATGGCAACGATCGTGCCAGCAGGGGGAATAAAGTTTATTATACGGTTTAACGGCGATTTTCAAAGAAAAAGTCCGGGTAGCGCCATCTCAGGGCGGAATTCCGGAAACACGATCCCGGTCAGTGAATTTTACATGCTGTAAAACCGCGTGTCGGTGGAAAGACCCCTATCAGCTTGCCCCGGGCACGCTGTTGCGTTACATTGCCGGAAACAAAAGAGGGGATTCAAACACCATGCACTACGAAGGCAACATCATCCGGCCGCCCAGCGAAGCCAACTCGATTCTGCTCCAGGTGACCGTGGGCTGTTCGCACAATAAATGTGCGTTTTGCGGCACCTATCGCGGGGAGCGTTTCAAAATCAAAAGCGACGACATCATCATGCAGGATATCGCCTTTGCGGGTCAGTACTGCAAGCGCCAGCGGCGGGTGTTTTTGTGTGACGGCGATGCCCTGATCGTTCCCCAGAAGCGCCTGCTTTCGATTCTGCAGGCCATCCGCGCGCAACTCCCCTGGGTCACGCGGGTGGGTTGCTATGCCAACGCCAAAAGCCTCCACATGAAAAGCGTTGAAGAACTCAGGGAGTTGCATGCCAACGGGCTGGGCATTGTTTATCTGGGATTGGAAAGCGGGGACGATGAAACCCTGAAAGCAATCCACAAAGGGGCCGGAGTCGAGCAGATGATCGAAAGAGCCCGCAAGGCCAAGGCTGCCGGACTCAAGCTTTCGGTCACGGTGATTCTGGGGGTTGCCGGGCGCCGGCGCTCCCGCATCCATGCCGTTGCCACCGGCCGGGCCATTTCCGCCATGGATCCGGATTACGTGGGCGCTTTGAGTTTGATGCTGGTCCCCAACACCCCCATGTATGCAGAATACCGCGCCGGCCGCTTTACGCTGCTCGGCCCGGAAGAGATGCTGCTGGAACTGCGCGCCATGTTCGCACACACCCATCTTTCCCAGGGCCTGTTCCACGCCAACCATGCCTCCAACTATCTTCCCATCAGGGCGCGTCTGCCCAAAGACAAAGATGCCGTGCTGGCCCTGATCGACGAGGCCCTGGCCGGGAAGGTGGGGCTCAAGCCGGAGTGGCTGCGGGGGTTGTGATTCGTTGCGCTTAAGTTCTTTCTTTGCCGGGTGCAAGCACATGCCACCGCCCAAATGCTGTTTTCTTCAAGCGCGTACAGCATGCATTTTGCGAAAACGATTTGATGAATCCACAACGATGGACCCCCTTGCTTCTATCCTCGATCCATTGTAACAAGCCAGCCATCCGATATTCCAATCGAATGGGTCGCCGCCGACGGCCATGCCCCCAAAGGAGAACTCGAAGATGGAATCCCGATCTGCAAACGCCCTTGAACTCGATCAATGTTGCATCAACACGATCCGCACATTGTCCATGGATGCCATACAACGCGCCAATTCCGGCCATCCGGGAGCGCCCATGGGATTGGCCCCCGCCGGCTATGTGCTCTGGACCCGCATCATGAACCACAATCCGCGCAATCCGGATTGGCCCAACCGCGATCGCTTCGTGCTTTCCGGGGGACATGCCTCCATGCTGCTGTACAGCCTGCTCTTTCTCACGGGCTATGACGTGTCGCTGGAAGATATCAAGAAGTTCCGCCAATGGGGCAGCAAGACGCCCGGCCACCCCGAGTACGGTCATACGCCGGGCGTGGAAACCACCACCGGACCGCTGGGCCAGGGGTTGGCCAATGCGGTGGGCATGGCCATGGCGGAGCGCCACTTGGCGGCCCGTTTCAATCAGCCCGGGCAGGCCATCGTGGACCATTATACCTATGCCATTTGCGGGGACGGGGACCTGATGGAGGGCGTCGCCTCCGAAGCCGCCTCCCTGGCCGGCCACCTGGGGCTGGGGCGCTTGATCTGCATTTACGATGACAACGATATTTCCATCGAAGGGTCCACCGACATCGCCTTTACGGAAAATGTGGGCCAGCGCTTTGCCGCTTACAACTGGCACGTGCTCAGCGTGGAAGACGGCAACGATCCGGCGGCGATCGAAAAAGCGCTGCGCGACGCCAAGGCCGAAACGCAGCGTCCTTCGCTGATCGTCCTGCACACCCATATTGCCTACGGCAGCCCCAACAAGCAGGACTCGGCCGAAGCCCACGGTGCGCCCCTGGGGGAAGCCGAAGTGTGTTTGACCAAGGGGTTTCTGGGCTGTGACAAGGACCTGCTGTTCTGCGTGCCCGAAATCGCATTTGAGCACTGCCGTCAGGCCGTGGCGCGCGGCCAGGCCGCCGAGGAGCAGTGGCAAGGGATCTACGCAGCGTATACCAAAGCCCATCCGAAACTGGCCGACGAGTGGGTCAACGCCATCACCGGGTTCCTGGCGCGCGATTGGGACAAGGATGTGGTAACCTTCAAGCCGCAAGACGGCGCGGTCGCCACCCGGGCCGCATCGGGCAAAACGCTTGCCGTCCTGGCCGACCGGGTGCCCACCCTCATGGGCGGTTCGGCCGATCTGGCGCCCAGCAACAATACCTTTCTCAAAAAATTCCCCGAATTTCAAAAAGGAACGTATGAGGGCCGCAACATTCGTTTCGGCGTGCGCGAGCACGCCATGGGCGCCATCATGTCCGGCCTGTTCCTGCATGGCGGCATCAGGCCTTACGGGGGCACGTTCCTGGTCTTCGCCGACTATGTGCGTCCGGCCATACGCGTGGCGGCCCTCATGAAACTGCCGCTGATTTACGTGTTTACGCACGATTCCATTGCCGTGGGCGAAGACGGCCCGACCCATCAGCCGGTCGAGCACCTGGCCTCCTTGCGCGCCATCCCCAACCTGCTGGTGCTGCGCCCTTGTGATGCCAACGAAACAGTGGATGCCTGGATTTGCGCCATTCGCAGCAAGAACCGTCCGGTCGTCCTGGCCCTGAGCCGCCAGAACCTGCCCGTGCTCGATCCGGGCCAGACCGGCGGGCAGCTGGTGCGGGGCGGTTATGTGTTGTCGGACTGCCAGGGTAAACCGGATGTCATCCTTATCGGCACCGGCGCGGAAGTGCACCTGGCGTTAAATGCCCAGAAACTGCTCGCGGAGAAAAAGATCTCCGCGCGCGTGGTCAATATGCCCAGTTGGGAGCTCTTCGAAGAGAACGGCGAAGATTACAAAAGCAGCGTCTTGCCGCCGGATGTGACCGCACGCCTGGCAGTGGAAGCAGGCATTCCCATGGGCTGGGAGCGCTACGTGGGCAGCGTCGGCAAGGTCATCGGCATCAACGGCTTCGGCGCCTCGGCGCCCGGCAGCACGGTGCTGGAGAAGTACGGTTTTACCGCCCAACATGTGGCCTCCCAGGCGGAAGGGATGGTGAAGCGGGAGTAAGGCGCGCTCGAAATCGGGCCCCAAAGGCTTGTCAACCGGGCATATTGCTCGACGGGACGCTTTGTACCGTTGATTCCGAGCAAAAGCTTTTCTAATTTCAGCAGCACTTGTAAAGCCGCAGCAACCGGTCATCCATGACGAAGTAGAATTTCATGAAGGATGATCCGTCGCGGCGCGTTCTTACCCCGTGTAGCGTGTCGGCCAACTCTATGGTGCTGCGGAGATGGGTGATCATGATCAACTGCGTATCTGCGGCCAGGTCTTTAAGGAACGCCTGCATCGATTTGTGATGCGTGTAGTCCAGAGAGGGCTCGACCTCATCCAACAGAAAAAACGGATTCCGCAATTGATTGAATACCGCCAGTTTCAAGGCGAGGCTCGTTATAGCCTTTTCACCGCCGGATAGTTGGTGGGCACGGCGTACTCTATTGCCCGGCAGGGTTGCAACGACGTCGAGACCCTTTTTCCCGTTGTGGGAAATCAGTTCCAGCCTTACACCGGCATCGGGTATCAGATAAGACATGTAGCGCTGCAATCGGTCGGCGATTGCATCCATGAGCGGCCCCGCAAAACCGTCGCTGGAAGAGAATCCCAGCAAAGCGCAAATCGTTTCAAAGCGCATTCCCGGATTCTGCAGAAGAATATCGTTGATTTGTTCCTGTCGAATAATGGTCTTTAATGCATGTTTCAGGTCGAATTCAGATAACTTTTCCCTGTAGGCCGCCGGTGTATATATTCGATCGGCAATGAAAAATCGATCTGCACCGCTTCTGTCGACCTCCCGGCGGAGTTGTATCATCCGGGATTTATCTTCCTTGCCGTTGGCGATCGTCAATTCCACCGCAGCACAGGTTGCGGGGGGATATTCCTTGCTTCCGGCAAAAAATATTTCATCATCGTGATAGCACCGGATACGGTCGAGATCACTTTCCCCCAGGGCCCAGACGATGGCGTCCAGGATATTGGATTTTCCCACGCCGTTGTTTCCGATGATAACGCTGATACCCGGCTGAAAGCTCATGTTCGTTTTTACTGAAAAGGACTTGAAGCCCTCTATATTGATTTGTTCAAGATACATTTAGCTTTCCCGATTTTTTTTCTGATAGCGAAGACGGATCTCCGCTATCAGCTCTTCTTGCATTGGAATCAAAGCCTCGTAGATCAATTCTTCATCCAAAGCCACACTCGGCAGCGACTTGGCCTTCAGCTGCCTGAAACGCCGCACCCCTTCACGGGTGCGCATATCCCATTCATTGACTTCGATCATTTGCTGAATTTCTTCCGGTAAAACCTTTACCGTTTCCGCCATATAGACGCAAGCCACTCATTGCTTGAAATCGGTCAAAAGTACATCTACAAGGACCGGTCGAGCCATATCATCTCCTTACCGGCATTTTGCGGAAACTTATCTTGCCGGAAATAAATTCCAAAAGCCCCCAGGACACGTGAGGTCCGGAGGCGGAACCGACGCTGATGAAATCCTTATCGCCCACACGCCAGTGTCCCCACCTCAGGGCCTGGCCGAACAGAACAACATCGCTGCGGAACTGCGGCAGCATGGCTTCCAGCGCGGGGAAGACAGTTTCTTCCTGCATGAAATCGGTCAACCCGCATACCATATTCATTTCCAGCGAATAGGGTTCATAGTCCGAATAGCCGGGCAGTTTCTGGATGAAATCACCGAAAAAGGCCATACACTTCTTGTCGCCAAGTTGGAAGATCAGCACCTGAGGCAATTGCAGCAACCAGTCCCTTGCCTGCTGATCAAGCGGCGGGAATTGCTTCTTCTCTGTACCGCAGGCGTAATCCCAGTCATTCTGCCCCTGAATTGCTTGTATGTTCAACCTGCGAATGGTTTTTAAGGTTTCCCGGTTTTGTGAAGACGGGCCGGTCAGGTTGCCCATGCAGATAATATGCTCAACGCCGGCATCCGACATGGATGCCGCAATCTTTTCCAGCCCCCCGGGCCTGCCGCCCAATTCACCGACGAGGCCGATCCGATTCCTGCGTGAAGGATCTTCAGTCAACACAAATGGTGTCGAAGAAGATAAATGGCCATCCCGGGCGGCCATGATCGCGGCAGACAACTGGTCCGGGCATGAGGTGCCATTGCGGCATTGAATGCCGTTTGTGAGCAGCAGAACTTCGTCGATGGGTCGGCCCTTGAGCAGTCGGCTGACGAGCAGGGCATTGCCGGGACAACCGCCGCCCACAAAACGAATATCGGACAGAATGCCCTGACCGATATCGAAATGGATCTCGGGCGGACATACCCCCTGGGTTTTATAGATGTAACGCCGGTTGTTTGCGTTTTTGGACGGCCATTCAGACACAGATCCGCTCACTGGTAAAACACCTCGGTATAGACGCGCGAATCAGGAAACCGTTTGTCTATCAGATGGGTCACATCCCTGACCATTTTTTGCCATCCGCAAAGATAAAAATCATAAACCCCGGGTTTAAGATTCTGTGCAACCAAGTCCGCCATTTTGCCGTGAAAGAGGTCGCTCGATACCGTATCGTTATCAAGGATTTCCCAGACAAAAGAGACGTATTTTTCAGCCAGTGGGCGAAAAAGATCCTGGTAATAGAGCGCCTTGGCATGGCGGGCACCCTGTATGAAGGCATGGCACTTAATTCCGGAACGGGCCATTGAAGCAAATGGGGCTACGCCCGTGTCCGTCCCTATGAAGACAGGCGGCCGGGGTGACGGCGAAAAGTTGAAGTACCCGTGTGGACCGGTAAACGCAAACTGCGTCCCTATTTCCGCGGATGCTAAGATCGGCGACAATTTGCCTTCTTTTATATAGTTGACGCACAGCAGCAGGGTCGGATCGTTTGGTCCTGAAACAGGCGAATAATATCGCTGCAGGTTCTGGTGAACCATTTTGATGGTATGTCCGGCTTTGAAAAGAAAGTCCTGCGGGCGACTGAATTCAACCTCAAAGGCGTCCTCCGAGAACCACCTTCGGTTGAGAAGTTCGCCGAACTTTATTCCTGTGGGCATATCGGTTTGCTGATTGGATCCCGGCACGGCATTTTTCCTTGGGCGCTTGCGGTTTTTGGGTTGTCCGCGTTTTTACTTGTCAACCGCTCAAAAGGCGACTCCGGCACGCAAATTTTTGCTTTGTATTTTCACATGCCGGATAGGAACATTTCAGGCTAAAATTTTTCATCATTTCGCTTGCGAGTAAAGGGCGCTCACAAGCGACTCCATGTCGGGAATATGATCGAATGCAATGTGATCGTTGATGATGATGGACGGAACCGCCGGCATTTGACCGCAGATTTTGCTTAATTCGGCTTGGCGCAGCAACCCCTCTCTGGAACCGATATCGACCACTTCCCAGGTAAGTGCGACACCCGTCAATTCAGGCTGGAGTTCCTCGAGCATGGCTACGGCGAGGTCGCACAGCATGCACCCTTTGGCTTTGGCCACAATCTCAACCCGTACCGGTCGAAGGTTGTTCTCCATCGTGAACTCTTTTCTCATTGAGGGCGTTGTTGCAATGGATAATACCCAATTACGGCCATTAACGCTTCTCCCGGTGTTGATGTGCATCCGTACGGTATGGATGAGATCGTATAGAATCAATTTTTAGATCGCTTACGGGAGATTTGTCAACAATCGAAAAGGCGGCGAATGCATTACCATCCGCCATGCCGCTCGCGAGGATGGGTGCCGTTTTTGTTTGCGGAAAAGTGGCCGCCCTTTGGCGGCCTGGTGAGCCGGTCAAAGAGGAGGTTCAAGGGTACCGGTTGCGCTCATGAATCAAGGAATAATCCAGACCGCCTGGTTGCGCGCTCCTTGAACGACTTTGTTTGCGACCCGGCCGATATTGAAGTCTTCCACTTGTGAAATGCCAGTTCGTCCGACGATAATGGAGTTGCAGCCCGCATTCTCGGCCTCCTGGATTAGCGCTCCAGCTCGACTTGACACACCGGTCACAAACTTTGTGATCACCGCGTCCTCCTGCCGGCCGGCCTTCCTCAGGCGTTGTTTGGCTTCGGTCAAAGTAGGCTTAAGCATATTGCGGATATCGTTCCATAGAACCCTTTCCAGTTCTTCAAAGGCACTTAATTGACCGGTTGCGGGATCGGGATAGCCAACGTGGCGCAGTGCATGGAACAAAATGACCTTGCCTTTGAAACCATTTAACAGCGAACAGGTATAATCCAGAGCCCGCATGGATCCTGCCGAGCCATCAAGGGCCAGCATCACATTTTTGCCGGCCGGAGTCCCGGCCACAATGCAAATGGGTATGGTCGACAATGCGCCGATAATCTTCGTGCTGACGCTTCCGACCGCCGCGCCCTTCATTTTCCCCGTACCGGCAACTCCCATGATCAGACCATCGTATCCGCGTTGTGCTTCGACGATAATGTCGCGGGCAATGCCTGTAATCCGGTCCCGGATGAGAACGAAAGTATTTTCTTCTCTGAAATTTGCGTCCATAAGCAATTGCTTGGAATCGACCATAAACGCCTTGATGGCTGTTGTGTGGTCTTCCACCTGTTGTTTTATTTTCTTCGAAAGAACGTCGGCTTCAACTCCCTTCCCGAAATCCCAATAAGACTCCGGCACCTTATTCAAGACATGAAACAACACGATCTCCGTCTCGACGGGGGACAGCATCCGGGATATGTATTGGACGACGCTTTTTGATTCAGCCGATCCGTCGATTGCCACCAAAAATCTTTTTTTGCCCGCCATTTTTTTAAGCTCCTTTTTAAATGTATGAAAGTATTTTGGATGCCAGTTACAACCCGCACCATTATCGGATTCAATTACCATGCCTTTTGCGGCAGATTCTCAAGTTATTTGTATAGTATTGAAATAAAATCTTATTTTGTTGTAAAAAGATCGGCTTTGCACTTTCATCCGGGGGGAATTGTCCGGTTTTTTTTCTAGCTGTAAAAATAAGGACCGAGCATCGAGAGTTCCGGCTCACCGGACAAATCCGATAAAACCGCTGACCTGGTAAAACAGTTTGCCGCCGGTCTTTTAATCGTAATAAGATGTATCGCATTGATGCTGTTCATGTCAGCAAGGTGTGAATCCAGCTGATAGCCGGTGTCGGATTCGAATTGCAATATGAAGCAAAAGGATGAATCATGACCATCACCTGCAGCCAGCCGGATGATTTCCAGGGGATCATTCCGCTTATGACCGATCCGCATGTTGCCGGCATGATTGTGGCGACACCGGTTTATTTTGGGACGATGACATCTCTGGCCAAGGCATTTCTGGACAGATGTGTTGTCTTTCGCAGAAATGGAACCCTGTTGAGGGACAAAATCGGCGGCGTGATTGCGGTGGGCGGCTTTCGTCACGGCGGTCAGGAAACGACCATCCAGGCCGTTCACGCCGCCATGTTGATACAAGACATGATCCTTGTAGGCGACGGCCACACGACCTTTCATTACGGGGGTACGATCTGGAGCGGACATCCGCAAGGCTTCGCAGATGATGCCTTTGGCCTGGAAACGGTTCGAAATCTCGGCCGTCGTGTGGCTTCGCTGGCCTTGCGGCTTCACGGCCGTAGCTGACGCCGCAACTCAGGGCTGAGTTTGCAGCGCGGCCCTTCACCTGACGGATTCAGGCCTTCGGCCGTTCAGGTGGGTTCGCCATATTCGAGCAACTCCAGAATTTCCCTCCGGATGCGGTTTGCTTCCCGGCTGGTTCGATCCCGCGGGCGCTGCAGTTCAACTTCAACCATTCTCAGGATTCTGGTGGGCCGCGGAGAAAGAACGGCGATGCGATCGCTCAGGTACACGGCTTCGTCGACATTGTGGGTCACGAAGAGAATCGTGTCCTTTCTTTCGTTCCAGATTTTCAACAGGAAATTTTGCATGGTATTGCGCGTCTGGCTGTCCAGGGAACCGAAGGGCTCGTCCATCAACACGATCTGAGGATTGGCAATGAGGGTTCGGGCGATGGCCACCCGCTGTTTCATTCCACCGGAAAGCTCTTTCGGATACTTGTTTTCAAATCCTTCCAGCCCGAAAGCACTGACGTACTTCATGGCCTCCGCTCGTCTTTGCTTGGCCGGAACGCCCTTTATTTCAAGGCTGACTTCAATATTCGGAAGAAGTTTTCGCCAAGGGAAAAGCGCATATTCCTGAAAAACCATTCCCACCTTTTCATTGCAGCCTTTCAGGCGCTCGCCATTCAAGCGAATTTCTCCAGAGGTGAGCTCTTCCAAACCGGCAATCATCCGCAGCAGCGTCGTTTTCCCGCAACCGCTGGGACCGACGATCGTGAGGAACTGTCCTTTTTCGACCAGGCAGTCGATCCGGTCGAACACCTGCACGGTATCTTCAGGCCCCGCACCCGGGTAAACTTTCTTCAGTGCGCTTATTTCAAGGCTGAGGGCCATAGATTTTTCCTAGCGCCACTTGATCAATTTTTGTTCAACCATCCGCAGACCGACATCGATGGCCAGACCGATGAGGCCAATCACCAGCATGCCTGCGATGATTTCGTCCGATCGCTGGATGTCCCTGGCCGTCATGATCATATAGCCTAACCCGTAGCCCTGCTTGACGCCGGTAAACTCGGCGGCGACAAGCGTCATCCACCCGATACCCACACCGATGCGCATGCCGGTCACGATCGATGGTACGGCCCCGGGTATCAGAACCTTGAGAAAGATGAACCGCCGGCTTGCGTTCAACACACGTGCCGCCTCAATGAAAACAGGCTCGATGGAGTTGACTCCGCTGACAGTGTTCAAGAGAATCGGAAAAAATGCGCCCAGAAAAATAATAAAGGCCGCCGACTTGCCGCCTATTCCGAACCACAGGATGGCCAGCGGGATCCAGGCCAGGGGGGGCACCGGGCGGATCATTTCTACCAGCGGCTCGAGCAGGGTCCGGATGGTGCGCGACCACCCCATGAGAATACCCAAGGGAATGGCCGCCAGCAGGGCCAGCGCATAGCCCCACAAGACCCGCTGCAAACTGTAATAGATATGCAGGTGCAGCTTATGCCCCGGGGGCATTCCGACCCGAATCAGGTCCAGCAATCCGCTTGCCACTGTCAGCGGCGAGGGTAGTTTATAATCGGCAATCACACCGGAAGCAGACAGTCCCTGCCAGGCCAGCAGCAAAACCACGGGCGGCAGAAGCCGTTTCCAATTCATTTTGAAAGTATTTCCTTGAGGATGACGGGATTGATGAATTGATGGACGAATTCGTCCGGATCGTTCAAGCGAATATAGCCCAGTTCGGAAAGAAATTGGACGTATTCCTTCTCGCCCTGGATACTCAGCTCATAGGTATAATGGACGTTGTGCATGGCGCGGCGAACCGTCGCTTCGTCCATGCCGGTGTACTTGACGCCGATTTTCACCGCTTCATCGGGGTTGCGGTGAATGAAATCGGTGGCCTGTATGTGGGCCTTTACCACAGCCGCGGCCGTTTCAGGATGGCTGTCGACAAAGCTTTGATCCGATACCAGGACGCAGCAGGGATGGGCCGGCCACATCTGCCTGGATGACATAAGGTTTCGTCCGATCGACATGGTGCCGGCCTTGGACGGGTAGGGTTCCCAGGCGATGAAGGCATCGATTTGACCGGTTCGCAACGCTGCGATCATTTCAGGCGGCTTCAACACGATGATGTTCACCTGCAGCGGGTCCATGCCGTTGCCCCGCAGGGTCCTGCGCAGAAGAAAATCCTGCACGGTCGAGTGGCCCGGGACGGCGATCGTTTTCCCGCGTAAATCCGTCAATTCTTTGATCTCTGAGTTCTTCTGTGAAACAACCAGCGCCGATCCTTCTGTATTGACCTGCGCCAGGACCACCACCCTGGCCGCCTTGTTCGCCACGGCCGTTGTGGACGGCGCCTCCCCGACGTAGGCCATGTCCAACTCTCCGGCGGCGAAAGCCGTCATAATCTCCGGTCCGGCTTTGAACACGCCTTTGACTTCAATTTCCGAACCGTGTTCTTTGAAGAAATTTTTCTCCAGAGCCACCCAAAGCGCCAGATGATGAATGTCGCTCTGCAGGTAGGCCATGCGCACAGGCGGACGGGGCGGTTGCCCGGCGCACGCGCTATCGGCGACCATAAAAAATGTGACAATTGCTGCGGCGACAATCCAGGGTCGCATACATCCTCCTGAGGTTCCGTTGAATGGCGGCAGGGTTCGAGGCTCCCCGAGCGGGTCCGACTGCAGCCGTTTCCCAAAAAGCATGCTGCACGAATATCATCTAAAAGACCACTCCTCAAGGCTCTTTCAGCGCTCTTGAAGCCTGCCCGCGGAGGCACTTCAATTCTTTTCCCGAGCGGCGCGCCTTTCTGCTTTTTCCTTCTCCCGGGCCGCACGCTTCTCGGCGCGTCTTTTCTCCTTTTCCAAATCGGGGCCGTCGGCCGGTTCGGCCGATGCATTCGCATCAACGCCGGCGGGCTCGGGAGTGTCGGCCAGGCTCTGCTCGGACGCGGCGGTTACCGCTGCTTGCGGATTAGCTTCTGTTTTCGTGGTTTCGGCGGTCCCCTCGGCGGCGCCCTCTGAAGTTGCCGCGTGGCGGGCGGATCTTCGCTCAGAGCGCTTGCGTTCCCGCTCGGCCTGCCTGGCTGCCTTCTGATCATCCGGATTGCCGGTTTGGGCCGGCTCGGGGACATTGGATGGTCTTTGAGACTGAAGTATGTCTTCTTCTTTTTCCCTGACCTTCGCCGCAACGCCTTCGGCAGCCCTTTGAAAAACGTCATACCCCAGAAGCGACTCCGCCACCAGGCTGCTCACGTCTTTCATCGCCAACGGTGAGCCCAGTGCGGTTATTCCGATATTCAAACCCTGAAAGCAGAAAGGGCAGCAGGACACCAACTGTGTGGCGCCTGTTTCCTCAGCCTCGCGGATACGTCGCTGGGCCATTTTGTTCTGAATATCCGGATAGCCGGCTTTTAGGCCGCCTCCGGCGCCGCAGCAGCGGGAATATTCCCGGTTGCGAGGCATTTCCACCAGTTTCAGACCAGGGATGGCTTCCATAACCATGCGCGGCCCATCGAAGCCGCCCGTGGCGCGCCCTAAATGACATGGATCATGGTAGGTGACGGTGCGCTCCAGCCTGTGTGAGAAGCGCAGCCGCCCTTTTTTCAACAACCGGGCAAGAAATTCCACTGTATGCAGCACTTCAAAGTTCAACGGGGCAACTTTGGGATAATCCTGCAGAATGGTTTTAAAGCATCCCGAGCAGGAACTGATCAGGGTTTCGATGCCGAGACTGTTGAAGATATCGATGTTCTCTTGAAAAACCCTTTTATGCTCGGGATCGCCCATGCGCAGCAATACGCTGGCGCAGCATTTTTCTTCGCTGCCCAGGATACCGTAGTCGATATCAAGGGCCTCAAGAATGTTGATGGCGTTGATCGCCACCTGCTTGACATTGACATCGTAAGCGGCTGTGCAGCCGAAGAAAAGCAGGACTTTGCCGCCGCTTTGGCGAATCTCGCGCGGCATGGCGCGCAAAAGCCCGTCTTTGACAGCACGGCGCGCCCATTTGGTGCGTCCGGAGCGTGGTTGCTGCCATGGGTTGTCAAATGACTTGACGCTTTTTACCAGCGCTTTTTGGACTTCCAGCGGGCCGTAGCCGGCCTCGACCATGAGCCTGCGCAATTCTTCCCACAGGCTGACGGTTTCGATATGGGCCGGGCAGACAACTTCACACTGTCCGCAAGTAGAACATTCGTAAAGATTTTTGACAAAGTCTTCTATTTCAACCGATCCGATTTCGCGGTAGCGCAAAATGCGTCCCAACCATTGCCGCAGCATCGGACTTAGCTTTTTGCTCTTCATGATACGCCCCAGCAATCCGTGCTGAGACGTGACAATATTCAAGAAATCGATAACTTTGCGCCGCGGGACAATGGATTCCCTGGCATCCTGATCATACACCGGACACCATGTCAGACATTCGCCACAGCGGGTGCAGGCATCCAGCGCAATGATCTGCCGCATGTTGAGGCTGCCGAGAGGAAGTTCCCGCGCTTGTTCGCTCAATTCAGTTTGAGCGCTTCGACCAGTGTTTTTGCTTTCTTCGGTCATTGTAAAACCTATCAGGTAAGAAGATCGTTACTCGTCCGCCACGTTTTGCCCTGGCAAGGGCGGACGCCGGTCAGGCCGGCCAGCCTTCCCTTGCGCTGTTCCATTGCGCTGCTTCATCAAACGCCCGGCCGCTGGAAAATAAAGGGTACCATCGGCTCAATCATACCCGATCGGTTTTTTTGGCTCCATAAACTTCTTCCAGAAAATAGGTCATTGGAACCGTGAAGATGTGTTTGAGCTTGCCGAAGGGCAGATAGGCGATAAAGGCCGCACCGATAATGGCGTGGGCGTACCACAACCAAGGATAGACGACACGCCAATCAAGCGGCAACACTGCCAGGGCCCGGGACAATGGATAGCCCATGAAAGAGTATATCGCGATGTTCGCGGGAACACCGCTCAGCAGAATTCGGGCTGCAGCCGTCAAAAATCCCACCATCACCAGCGCGCCGATGAGACCGAGGGTGATATTATCTTTGATTTCAGACAGGCTATGCACGGGTTTCAGGACGAAGCGCTGGATCGCAGCCCATAGGATGCCCGTCAGGAGCAGCAGGCCGAGAAAATCATAAGTAAAGGCGGTAACCGGATGGTTTTTGTCAATCAAGGCGAGTGCTAAATCTCCATCCGGGTTGATGCTGAATAGCATTCCGGTGAAAATACTCAGGGCAAAGCGGGCCAGGATGGCGATAAAAATGAGGGAATGCATAGACCAGCGCTGAACGCTTTCTTTGAGGATGCGACGCTGCAACAGGATATCCACTGCCAGCGTTTTCAGCACAGTCAGAAGCTTGCGCGAAAAGAGGCTGCTCCAGACGGCCTCGGAAGTCAGGCTGATTTTACGATGCAGCGATTTGGCTTCACCCTGAACACTGCCAATGAACCAGAAACGCAGCATAAGAAAAAGGCCGGCCATCAGTATTGATCCCGCAAGCCAGAACATGGGGTGACCGACTGCCAGTGGTGACGGATGGCAGGTGATACATAAAACGCTTTTCGCCGGCAATGCAGACGCCGGAGCACCTACCGTGTTCTGCGCATGGTGGCAGCGACGACAGGACTGCTCGCCGGTAAGGTCCTGGAGGGCGTGATCCACGCGACCCGCGGCGGGCTGGTTGGACGTTTGGCCCGCGACAATGGATGCCAGCATGATGCGATTGCCGGTGGCATCGAAGACAACGTTGGCATGTGTATAATGACAGGCTTGACAGTCCACCCGCAAATGGGGTGCGTGGGCCGGGCCTTCGCCGTGAACGGTATGACAGGCGCGACACTGGGCGCCTGTATCGGTCTGGTGGGGAGAACGAGCGACATCTGTGTGGCATTGTACACAAGCCACATGCTGATGGGGGTTGCCCTGGAAAGACGCTTCGGGCACTGCCAGGGAAACCGCCTGTTTCCCGGATCCTCTAAGACTGCTCTCAAGTTTGCCGTGGCAGCTGATGCAGAACATGCGGGATGCGGCCACGCCTTCATTGGTATGGACGTTCTTTTGCCGGTGGCAATCCAGGCAGACCAGCGCTTCTGAGCTTGCGCTCGATTGCTGAGGCATACCGGTCAGAATCAGTAAAATGATTGCCACCCCCGCAATCACCATCTTTGTGCAGGATAATCCGCGCATCATGTGAGTCTATGCTTCCTCGTTAGAGTTCGTGGGCTTTTTCGATTCCGTTTGCATGCAACGAAACTCAATGGTCCTGCATCAAGTGGGCACCCCGGTGAAACCCTTGTCCGTCTCTTTTTTCACTTCATGAAGCGGCTGGACCGGAGTGTCCGCCGGAATTGCGGAAGTCCCCGGCGGCGAACTTTTCACAAGCGCATCGGCCGCCTTTTCAGTCTTCAGAGCAAGCCATTCCCCTGCATGTTCATGCCGCATCTTCGCAGGCGTGGTTTTGCCTGTGAAAATCGTCATGTCCGCCGGATATACCGCCGGCCGCAAATGGGCCATGCCGATGTGAATCAAAATTTTGACCGCTACCGCCAGAACGGCCTCATAGAAATGCAGCGTCTGGGCCAGGTTGATGAAAAAGCCGGGAAGTGCACGGGTGAAAACTTCCGGGAACCATAACAGCAAACCGGTAACACCCATGGTGTGCATACCTATGAAAATCGCCCAGTAGTCCATTTTTTCCATGTAGGAAAACTTGTCGAAATCCGGTGGCGATCTGCGTCGACCAATAA
>QZKV01000132.1 GCA_003599575.1 Desulfobacteraceae bacterium
CATGTCCCACAAGGGATAGACGATTTCCCGCACGAGGGCTTCGGCTTCTGCGGGTACCTTGTTTTCGAAAAGAAATAGCAGATCGATGTCCGAATGCACGCACTGCTCGGCGCGGCCATAGCCACCCAAAGCGATCAGGGCATACGGATTGTGCGCGATGCCCATCTGCGGCCCCACGGAGCTGTGGGCGAAGCCGGCCAAGAAGTATTCATCCATGGCCGCCGCATGCGCTTTTAAAAACTCATGCGCCTGGAACGAGCCGATGGCGGACAAAAGTTGCCGGCGCCGTGCTTTGAGGGCCTCGGCCGGTGTAGCCGGATCGGATGTATTTTGGTATGGCATCATTTAAGGCTCTATGTACCTGACCCGTGGTCTATCTGCTGTCGCGGATTGCTGATTTATCATGGCAAGAGGCGTGCCACGATCAATACGGATAGCTTATCCAATTGTTAAGGCTAGTTATAGATTGATCAATATTTAAAGATTTGTATTACACTTACATTTTTGTAATAAACAGGCCTAGGGAAATTACATTTCTGCAATAGGGCCAAGATTTTAGAACTGCACCTGGCCTGCCCCAATTGATTTCCGCCTGAAAAAACCACTGTCCTTTTTCATTTTAGAGCGGAGGTCTGCCACTAAGGTCATCTAGAAGCGATGGCGTTATCATTTGGAAGGGAGAGATCCGGCTTTCGAGATGCTTGAACCGGTCCAGCAGCCGGAGTCCCCGAGCCCCGGCTGCTGGAAACGATCAGGCGAGGCGGTTACGCTTGCTTGATCGGCATGGTCACGCCTGCCGTTGAGCGCTGCAAAATTTCAGCGCCGATGGGCGTCATGCCGCCGTGCGTGGAAAGTCCGAAATCCGGGTAGGCCGTACCGCCGTGCTCGGCCAGATCAAGCCCCTCCAGCTCCTCTTCCGGCGAAACCCGCAGGCCGACAATTCTGTCGATCAGCTTAAACAAACCAAATGCCAATGGGAAGGTCCAGACGAAACAGGCCATTATGCCCAGCAGTTGAACGCCTATGATCGAGAGGGTAACGCCATTCATGTTGAACAGGCCGGCGGCCAAGGTACCCCATGCGCCGTTTACGCCGTGTACCGAAACGGCACCCACGGGATCATCGATTTTGATCCGGTCGAAAAAAAGGACTGACCCCACGACGAGCAAACCGGCTACGGCTCCGATGAACACAGCGCTGCCCGGCATCACGTTGGCGCAGCCTGCGGTGATGGCGACCAGGCCGGCCAGCACGCCGTTCAGGCTCATGCCGACTTCCGGCTTTCCGAATTTGATCCAGGAGGTAATCATGGCTGCCACGGCGCCCGCGGCCGCCGCCAGGTTGGTGTTCACGAAGATCATGGCAATGCTTTTGTCTGCGGTGGTTGTCGACCCCGGATTGAATCCGAACCATCCCAGCCACAGAATGAATACCCCCAGGGCTGCCAAGGTCATGCTGTGCCCCATGATAGGCTTGACCGAGCCGTCCTTGCCGTATTTTCCCAGGCGCGGGCCGAGTACAATGGCGCCGGCCAAAGCGGCCCAGCCGCCGACTGAATGGACCACGGTGGAGCCGGCGAAATCAATGAATCCGAGTTCTTCCAGCCAGCCGCCGCCGTTGAACAGCCCGCCCCAGGCCCAGCTGCCGAACACCGGGTAGATCAGGGCGCTGACGATGACGCTGTAGATCAGGTAGCCCACGAACTTGGTGCGCTCGGCCATGGCACCGGAAACGATGGTGGCCGCCGTGGCCGCAAAAACCGCCTGGAACATCCAGAAGGCCAGTACCCAGGGATCGCCGTCGGGAGCAAAATCGCTGAAAAAGAATCCTGAAGTGCCGAACCAGCCTGTGCCGCTCGCGCCGAACATGAGCCCGAACCCTACTGCCCAGAAGGCGATGCTGCCCAGCGAAAAGTCCATGAGATTTTTCATCATGATGTTGACGGCATTCTTCGCCCGCGTAAAACCGGTCTCCACCATGGCAAAACCGGCCTGCATGAAAAACACGAGGCAGGCTGCCACCAGCGTCCAAAGGTAATTGGCGTGCGTCTGAACCAACTCAATAGCTTCCTTGTTGCTCATTGGCGTCGGTTCCTCCGCCCATGCGCAGGCGATGCCGCCGATCAGCAGCAGTATGGTAACCCCTATTGCGCGTAATGCTTTCATCTTCCCGGCTCCTTTCATACAAGTTGCTTTCCTTTGCATCTTTTACTTGGCTGAACTCATCGAAAAATATTGCCTCACCTTCAGGGCTTTGTTTTTTCATCGCCACTCAAAAGCGGGATCCCGAAATCCGGCTTTTTAAACGGGTTGAGCAAGGGGTATGCCATCCATCCAAAATGGTGTTAACAGGCTGAATTAGAAAGTTTCCTTGAAAAATCGGAAATAAGCCTAATTTAATTTAAGGCTACATTTTTGTAATAAATAATTTGGGTATTGACAAATGTGTGAATACCCGTTCCCGATAAGGATGGGCCCATCGGCAGGTGTGATGTGATGTTGTCAGGCGCCCGCACCCGTTTCAAAAACCTTTGACATCCAGCAGGCGAGGCGCCAATATAGCCTTCAACTTCGTATGGTTTTTTTTGTTGAAAAACAAACCCCGACTCAGTTGATGGAGGATACCCATGAACCTTGCAGAACTGCCGATCCGGGAAATAGACCGGTTCGGAGAGCACGTTTCAGTGATTTTCAAGGAGCGCCAATGGACCAACCTTGAAATGCGCAAAACCGCTATGCGGCTGGCCAACGGCTTGAAAAGCATCGGTATCAACAAAGGGGATCGCGTCATTATCCAGATTCCCAACTGCCCCGAAGTGTATCAGAGCTTTCAAGCCGTATATATGATCGGCGCCGTACTCGTGCCGATCAACTTCATGGTTGGAGATGTGGAAACCGCCTATATCTACCAGGACACCGAAGCCAAGGCCGTCATCAGCAGTAAAATCTTCCTGCCCAAGATCGAAGCCTGCCGCAAGAATGCCCCCGACCTGCGGCACATCATCCTGATCGATCCGGACGTTCCGGAAGGGACGCTCTCCTTTCATCGGCTGGTGGAAGAACACTCCGATCAAATCGCCATTGAACCGACGCATGACGACGATCTGGCCGCCTTGATCTATACGGCCGGTACGACGGGAGTGCCCAAGGGGGTGATGCACACCCATTACAGCCTGTACATCAATGCCGAAATGCAGCATAAAACGGTGAACCTGCCGCCGGGAATGAGCAGCGTGAATGTTCTGCCCCTGTGCCATTCATACGGCATTGCCAGTTTGAACTACGGGCTTGTGGTCGGCGGAGGCAAAACCGTCGTGCTCGACAAAATCGATATCGATGCGATCTTCAGCGCCATTGAACAATACCGGGCCGACATCATCGGAGCCGTGCCGACCCTTTATGTTTACATGCTGATGCATCCCAATCCTGAGAAGTACGATTTGAGTTCGATGAAGTATTGGATATCGGGTTCGGCGCCGCTGACGCTCGATACCTGGCAGCGCTTCAAGGAAAAATTCGGCGGTGAAATCATCGAGGGATGGGGCTTGACCGAGGCGGGCGCCAACAATTCGGCCAATCCTTTCCACGGGACAAAAAAGATCAGGTCCATCGGGCTTCCCATGCAAGGAACCCGGATGAAAGTCATTGACGACCAGGGCACCGAATTGCCCCCCGGTCAGCAGGGTGAAATCCTGATTTCCGGGCCCATGCTGATGAAAGGGTATTGGCGAAAACCGGAAGAGACCGCCAAGGTACTGCGGGAAGGCTGGCTTTACACCGGCGATATCGGCTATCGGGATGAGGACGGCTATTATTTTATTACCGAACGCAAAAAAGACATCATCATCAAGGGCGGCGAGAACATCGCTCCCCGTGAAGTGGAAGAGGTGCTCTACAGCCATGCGAGCGTCGCCGAGGCGGCTGTGGTGGGCATGCCGGATGAAGTCTACGGAGAAGATATCAAGGCCTTCATCGTGCTCAAACCGGGAAAAAGCGCCACGGCCGAGGAGATCATCGCATACTGCCAGGGCAAGCTGAAAAGATTTAAATCTCCCAAAGAAGTGATTTTCATAGATGCATTGCCCAAAAACCTGGTCGGCAAAATTTTGCGTAAAGAGCTGCGCAAGATGTAGAAACGATTAACAAACAGCAGACGGGCCGGGGCGCTCAATCGCGCGCCTCGGTCCGTCTGCCGCCAAGGATGAAGCGCCGGTAATGAATTCGAGGCACGAAATCCGAAGCAGGGATAACGCCCACCAGTGGATGAATACTAACCCATCCGCTCCACTTCAAGAACTTGCTTGATCTTCTTCAGGCTGGACAAAATCTGGTCGAGCTGTTGGGTATTGCCGACCTCGAGTGTAAAAAAGCTGGCCACCATCTTGTCTTCCCGAGTCTGCGTGTGGGCGCTGATGATATTGGCGCCGTTTTTACTGATGCTGGCGGCCAAGTCCGCCAGCAGCCCCACGCGATCGAGAGCGCGGATTTTGATTTTAACCGGGAACGGCTCTTGGGTGTTGGCGTCCCATTCCACTTCGATGAGCCGCTCGGGATTGGTTTTCAATGCGTTGGCGCAACCGGCCCGATGCACCGTCACCCCGAATCCGCGTGTAATGTAGCCGACGATCGAATCCCCCGGAACGGGTTGGCAGCACTTGCCGAACCGCACCAAAATATCATCGACGCCCTTTACGATCACGCCGCTGCCGATCTTCTTTTTGCGCACGCGCCCTATGAGCCGGTTGATCAGCGATGGGTGTTCGCCTTCCTCCTCGGCTTTGGGGATCATTTTGCGCACCAGCTGGTATGGCGTAATTTTTCCATACCCGATGGTGATGATCAGGTCCTCCAGGTTTTTAAAGCCGAAACCCTCCACCACTTTTTCCATTTCGGGCGATTTGGTGAAAGTGTTGAAATTGAGACGGACCTTCCGAAATGCTTTTTCGCACATTTCGCGGCCCAAAGAGAGGCTGCGCTCCTTTTCCTGGGTCTTGATCCATTGACGGATTTTAGATCTTGCTTTAACCGTTTTGACAAAACCCAGCCAATCCTTGCTGGGTTGATGTCCTTTTTGCGTGATGATGGCCAGGCTTTCCCCGCTCTGCAGCTGGTACTTCAGCGGCACCATGCGCCCGTCCACCTTTGCTCCCACGCATTGATCGCCGACTTCCGAATGGATGGCGTATGCAAAATCCACCGGCGTGGCTCCCTTGGGCAGCGACTTGATTTCGCCCTTGGGCGTGAAGACGTAGACTTCATCGGGAAAAAGATCGATGCGCACATTTTCGAGAAATTCATCCGGGTCTTTGATGTGGGCTTGGTTCTCCACAATGTTCTGCACCCAGGCAAATGCCTCCGCGGTCCTGGCATCGGCGGTTTTGCCCTCTTTGTAACTCCAATGGGCAGCAATGCCCGACTTGGCCACCTGATCCATTTCACGGGTGCGGATCTGTATCTCCATGCGTTCTCCGAATGGACCGATCACGGTGGTATGCAATGATTGATACATGTTGGGCTTGGGCATGCCGATATAATCCTTGAACTTTTTGGCAATGGGCTTCCATAACGCATGCACCTGCCCAAGCGCTTCATAACACTGGGGAATGGTTTCCAGGATTACGCGAAAAGCAATCACATCGTAGATTTCTTCGAACGGCAGATTCTGCTGAATCATTTTTTGATGGATGCTGTAGTAATTTTTGTAGCGGCCGTATACTTCGCAAGGCAGATTGTTTTCATCCATCTTTTTGCGAATAAGGGATTTGACCGTTTCGATATACTTGTTGCGCTCGTCCTTGCCCTTGGCCACCAGGTTTTCAATTTCGGTGTATTTGTCGGGCGCGATGTACTTGAAAGCGATATTTTCCAGCTCGTTTTTGATCCAGAAAATACCCAGACGTGCGGCGATCGGGGCGTAAATATCCAGCGTTTCCCGGGCGATCTTGATCTGCTTGGCTTGAGTGGTGTGATACTGCAGGGTGCGCATGTTGTGCAGGCGGTCGGCCAGCTTGATCAGGATCACCCGGATGTCATTGGCCATGGCCAAAAGCATTTTGCGAATGCTTTCGGCCTCGCGGGCTTGGGCGCTTGAAAAGGGCAGAGTGCTCAATTTGGTAACGCCGGAGACGATATGGAGCACTTCGGGGCCGAAAATGTCGCCCAGCTCTTCGGCCGTGGCATGGGTATCCTCAATGACATCATGCAGCAGGCCGGCCGCAACGCTGACCAGATCCAGCTTCATGTCCGCCAGGATGCCCGCCACTTCCAAAGGGTGGGACAGGTAGGGCTCCCCGGACAAACGGATCTGTCCGTCGTGGACCTTGGCTGAAAACACGTAGGCGCGGTCGATTAAACCCAGATCGGCTTCGGGATTGTACTCGGTGATCTTATCAATGATGTCGCTGATTCGGATCATACTTTTCCGTTTGCCCGTGGTCCTTTAACCCGTTGCGCTTCCGTGTTCGCCTGGCCCGTATTGCGCTGCCCGTGCCGGAATATCGCTGCAAAAGTGGCTTAGGTGCTCAGCCGTGCGAGCGGCAGCCCCCTCGCGGGCAAACGGGGTAACGGACAAACAGGCGAAGGTTCTAATACGCCTTGGCGAAGACCACCCGTTGAGAGCTCGGCCCGCCACAGCAGATGCATTGACCCGCTTCTTGCGGTACATCAAAGGGTATGCAGCGAATGGTGACCGTGAGATCCTCTTTGATTCTGGCTTCGCAAGTGCGATCGCCGCACCAGTGGGACATGGCGAAACCACCGTGAATTTCAGGTTTTTCCTTATCCCGCGGGGTAAAGTAAGCATAAAAATCGTCCAAGACATCGATCGTTCGGGTATGCGCTTTTTGGAACGCTCGCGCCCTTTCCAGCAGTCCGGCCTGGACCTCCTCCAGCATGGCCGTGACTTGGTTGAGAAACTGGGTGCGCGGCAGGGCCTGCTTGTCTTTGTGAGGTTTATCGCGCCGCGCCACGAAAACCGCCTGGTTGGAAATGTCGCGGGGACCGATCTCCACCCGCAAGGGCACGCCTTTTTTGATCCAGTCCCATCCGCGCGCCCCGCCGATGTCGCGGCGGTCGATTTCTACCCGCAATGGCCGGCCGCCGAAGTGAATCGCTTTCAAAGCAAGGGCCAACTCATCCGTGTAGGCCATGACTTTGCTGCGGTCTTCTTCCTTATGCACAATGGGCAGCAATACGATTTGTTCCGGGGCCATCCGGGGCGGCAGGATCAGGCCGTCATCGTCGCCATGGGTCATGATCAGCCCGCCGATAAGGCGTGTGGAGGCACCCCAGGAAGTGGTCCAGGCAAACGATTCAGTTTCATCAACGGTTTGAAAGCGGATATTGGAGGATTTGGCAAAATTCTGCCCCAGAAAATGGGAGGTGCCGGCCTGCAGCGCCTTGCAATCCTGCATCATGGCCTCGATGCATTGGGTATCCACCGCTCCCGGAAAGCGTTCGGCCGCGGTTTTGCTGCCCTTGATCACCGGGATGGCCAGAAACTCTTCGGCCAAACGGGTGTAGACCGAAAGCATCAGGGCCGTGCGCTCCTGCGCCTCAGCGGCGGTCGCATGCGCCGTATGGCCTTCCTGCCAGAGAAATTCACTGGTGCGCAGAAAAATGCGCGTGCGCATCTCCCAGCGTACCACATTGCCCCATTGGTTGATCAGCAGCGGCAAGTCGCGATGGCTGCTGATCCATTTGGCAAAGGAATCGCCGATGATGGTTTCGGAAGTCGGACGCACCACCAGGGGTTCGTTCAGCAGACCGCCGGGCACCAGTTTACCATCCGCCCCCTTTTCCAGCCGGTGATGGGTCACCACCGCGCATTCTTTGGCAAACCCCTCCACATGTTCGGCCTCTTTTTCCAGAAAGCTCAACGGAATGAAAATCGGAAAATAGGCGTTTTTGACCCCCGTGGCCTTGAACATATCGTCCAATTCACGCTGTATATTTTCCCACAGCGCATACCCCCACGGTTTGATCACCATGCAGCCGCGCACCGGCGAGCGATCCGCCAGATCGGATGCCTTGACCACCTGCTGATACCATTCAGGGTAATCCTCTGCGCGCGTGGGGGTAATCGCGGTCTTTAGTTTTTGGGACATGATCCATCCTTTGAATAGAAGTAGAAAGTGCAAAGAACAAAGGATTACTTTCCACTCTCCAGATTAAATTTTTTTTCCCACTTGTCCACTTCCTGCAGAAGTACTTCCAGCAATTTCTCCTGAGGCACCTTCCGGATCACTTTGCCCCTTTTAAACAAGATGCCCATCCCCTGGCCGCCGGCGATGCCGATATCGGCCTCCTTGGCTTCGCCCGGTCCGTTGACCACGCAGCCCATGATGGCCAGCTTGACAGGAACCCGGCGCGTCATCAAGGCCTTTTCCACCTGGTCGACCACAGGGATCAGGTCGATGCCGCAACGCCCGCAGGTCGGGCAGGAAATGATCTCGGGGCCGTGCCTGCGGATGTTCAGGGCCTTGAGAATCTCGAAACCGACCCGCACCTCTTCTACCGGATCGCGGGTCAGGCTGACCCGCAATGTATCGCCGATCCCGGCGGCCAGCAACATGCCGATGCCCAGTGCGGATTTCACCGTGCCGGCATACAGCGTTCCGGCTTCGGTAATCCCGAGATGAAGCGGATAATCGGTTCGATCCGAAAGAAGGCGGTAAGCTTCGACCGTGCGGGGCACATCGGATGCCTTAATCGAGATCTTGATCTGATCGAAACCGAACTTCTCCAGTAACGCCACGTGCCGTAAGGCGCTTTCCACCATAGCCTCTGCGGTAACGCCCTGGTACCGTTTCAGCAGATCCTTTTCCAGGGAACCGCTGTTGACGCCGATGCGAATCGGCAACCCCAGATCGCGGGCGCAATCCACCACGGCTTGGATTTTGTTTTTTCCGCCTATATTGCCCGGGTTGATGCGCAGGCCGTCCGCCCCATGGCGGGCGGCCGCCATGGCGAGGCGATAATCGAAATGGATATCGGCGATCAGTGGAATGGTAATGCGGGGCTTGATATCCGCAATCGCCTCGGCCGCCTGCATATCGGGAACAGCCACCCGCACGATGTCGCATCCGGCCGCCTCCAGACGTTGAATCTGGGCTGCTGTTGCTTCAATATCCGGGGTGGGCGTATTGGTCATGGACTGGACCGTGATGGTTGCCCCGCCCCCCACAGGGACCGGCCCCACATGAATCACGCGGGTTTTTCGGCGTTTGATTTGGCTCGTCATAACCGCAGTCTATACTGGATTCCGGATGTAAATTCAACGGGGTTGCCCCCCCGCGGGGCAACTCTCCGCTGAATGGAGGCGGCGCTCAAGTCGTACTCGTACGCGTACTCGTTCTCGTACGAGATCGAATGATGCATTCACGATGGCCGTAATTCCTATCCGAGTACGAGGACGCGCACGCGTACGAGTACGACAGGCACAGAGCATTTGCCTTACCCTCTTTCTGCTTAATATTGATTGGAACTGTACAATTGGAGGTGGCAGCCATGCCGGATATAGCCCGGACCCTGCACCACAGGGGCGTCACTGTCCCGACCTTCCTTTATGGAACCGCCTGGAAGGAGGACCGAACGCAAGCATTGACCGAAGCGGCTCTCTCGGCCGGTTTTTTGGGGATCGACACGGCCAATCAACGCCGCCATTACTACGAAGCGGGGGTGGGCAAAGCCGTTCGGGCCGTTCTGGATCAAGGCAGCCTGAAGCGCGGCGATCTGTTTCTGCAAACCAAATTCACTTACGCCGCCGGGCAGGACCACCGGCTGCCCTTCGATCCGCGGGCGGACCACCCATTTCAGGTCAGACAATCGCTGGCAAGTTCATTGGATCATCTCCAGACCTCCTACGTGGACTCCTTTATTCTGCACGGGCCCGCCGGCATGCATGGTTTCGGCGACGCCGATCGGGGGGTGTGGCGGACCATGGAGCAATTGCACAAGGACGGTGTCGCCAAGTTGATCGGCGTCTCCAACGTCGGGTATGATCAACTGGCAGCTCTGATCGAATTTGCGGAGGTTGCGCCGGCCTTTGTTCAAAACCGCTGTTTCGCCCGCGCCGGCTGGGACGCGCGCATTCGCGCTGTGTGCAATTCCAATGGGGTCCTGTATCAGGGGTTTTCACTGCTGACCGCAAATGCCGCGGAGTTGAACCGGGGTGAACTGCATGCCTTGTCCAGGAAGCTGGGGCGCACATTGGCGCAGATCGTTTTCCGATTCAGTTTACAAGCCGGCATGATCCCCCTGACCGGCACCACCAGCCCACGCCACATGCAGGAGGACCTGGCGGTCTACGATTTCGAGCTCCATCCATCGGAAGTGGAGACAATCGAGAATGCAGCATTTCATTAATCCGCGGGATTGGGAGGTTTCGAAACCACTTCCAGGAAAGTAGATACATCCTTTACGGATACGGGTTGCGAATCTCCGGTCGCGTCTCCGCCCCTTTTTTCGGCAGCAGATCTTTGGGATTGATAACTTCCATCGTAATGGGTTCCCGATTCTGATTTCGTTCTTCGCGTGAATCAACCGGTTTACCATTTCGGCGGACTTTCATCAGGGCGCCCGGGGTCGCTTGAGCCTGCATCTGCGCTTTGACAATCGCCTCATGCATCTCCCGGGAATAGGGGACTTTGTAGGCGCGCGGATCATTCAGGTTTTGAAACTTGAAAACCATGCGGGGGTCCAGGGGAATCCCATTACTCTGCGGAGCATCTGTCGTGTCGGATGCTTCATTGACCCATAAATAAATCGCACCAGGGCTGTTTTGCGCCGGATTGGGTTCATTCACTCGGACGGCCAGCAAGAGACTGCTCTCAGGAATTTTGTGGGTTGCCGGCCAGCCCATAAGGTTTTGGACGGCGAAATACAGAACAACCCCATACCAGATGATGGGGGGTGTCAATGCCGCCTTTATCAGATAGCGGCCGGGCGTCTGAATCATTACCCATACCAATACGGCCCCCAGAACGACGAATGCAACCGCCAATCCACTATATCCAAGCCATATATCCATTGGCCCTCTCCTGTGCATCATTGAAGCCGCTATTTATTGTCCAGGTCCATGAAGATCGGATTGCCAAGAGGAAAAACCAGCTGTTTGGGTAATCTGTCCCAGCCGACAATCTCCCCCTGCGCGGACATTTGAAAACGGCCGATGGTGATCTCCTGCCATCTTTCGTTCAGCTCGATGTCCTGTTGAAAGATGGTCCGCACAACCGGATTCAGCTTATCCAGGCGTACCCGCACCAAAGTGGGGGGTTTATCGCGCTTGGAGTACATGTGCAGATTCAGCACCCATTGACCGCTGATGAATCCTCTTATGCTGGTCAGTTCCTGATTTTCCTTGACCTGGATGATGCTTCCGTCCGGGAGCGTGATGCGGTCGTTCATCTGCCCGATATCGTCGCGGTCGAGATGAGCGAGTCCGATATCCTTCCTTTGGAAATTCAATACATTTCCCAAAGGGTCCTCAAGATAGGTATCGACATCGTCTTTACTTTCCTCATTCCATGTGACGGTGATGATGAACTCCGCCTTGGTCTTGATGTCTCCTTTTTCGGCTTTCGAGGTGATGGATAGAAAAGCCAGCATAAAAAGCATCACAAAACCAATCAGCGCATTGAACAAAAGATCCAGGAAGGCTGTGTTGCTGTAATATCTTCTGGACGCTCGCATTTTTTTATACTTTTGAGGAAGCCTGTCCGGCGGTCAGGCTGGCCAGGCGATGGCTGAAGTTGAAAAGCTGCAATTTCAAAAGGAGACTGCAGATGAGGCCGGCGGCAGTGGTGTACAGCGCTGTGCTCATGCCAGTGCTCATTTTGGACATGACAAGTTTGAGACTGCCCGTATTGCTCGGATCAAATTCCTGAAAACTGGTTCCCAACATGTAGATAAAGCCGATGACCGTCCCGATCATCCCCATGGTCAGAAGCATATCGCTGACAAACCATCCCAGTTCATCGTCCCCGTCATAGCGGTCAAGGGCCGTACCGTCGTCTTGCGCTTTGCACAACCGGTACGTATTCTTGCCCGTTCGGACGGTAAAAATGATGAAGACGGCCAGGATGAGAAAACTGATTTTGGTGACATCCACGGCATTGATCTTGTGGAGCGCCCCCGAAACAACCAGCACGAATAAGCCAAGGCTGATCAGTGTAAAAAACAACCACCAGCGAAGCATTGGACCATATTTGGAGGCCATATTTCACTCTCTCCATCATAAAATTATGCAACCAGTGCCCATCCATGAAAAGTGACCAGCGGAGTCGGTATCGGATTCGGGATTGGAACCAAACGGGACAACGGCCCTGAGTCTGGGAATTGGTCAAAGGCGCTTGGAAACGAATGAACTCCTAACAGGTGCCCTACCGGCCGCAATTGTCCGAAAATAATCTGGCGACGCAGGCCTGCAATGGGGTGTGCGGTTTAATTTCCTTCCTTTCGGCCCTGCTATCGTTTGCCTCCAAAACCATGCTGGCCCCCCCGAAAACCATGTGGGTGACCAAGATGATGATGACGGCCGAAATGGCGCCCATTGTGAAACCTCAGTCCGCTTCCGAAGTGATGTTTCGGGCCGAAATGACCGTCGGGTCCGAAATGCCGCCGGCTGTTGAACGAATGCCGGGTGTGGAAACGGAATCCGTGATCTCCCTCCCGGTTGCTGAAAAAATCGTGATTCCGCACTTGCGGGTTTCCGGGTACCCGCAGCCCGTTCACAGGGGAGCCGCCAGCTCTATGCATTCCCAACGACGTCGGATATTGATTGTCGAAGCCCGACGCGGTTCCCTGATGATGACCGTTGGGCAGATACCGGTAAGGGTAGGACTGCGCGTACGAGTGGTTTTCGGCGTGGGCGAAAATTCCTGTGTAAGCAGAAAAAAACAACACGGCGGTGCCGAGGATATAATGACGTCGCATGGGTATCCTCACTGGAACGATTTGGGTCCATTTCTTTATGGATAAAAAAAGACTAATTACATCAACCGCTTTGTCAATTGCCGGCTCTCCCGGCCGTTAGGATAAGTGCGCTTGGGTATGTGCAGGGTCGAGGGCGCCATTGAAGGAACGCAGGCCCCTCTGCGGTGATGCCCACGGATTGGATCGTGACCCTGATGCCGGGTGCCTTGGTTCCAGTAAACCGGACCGCCAACCTCCGGAATCGGACGATGTGCTGGCAAAAGCCATTCGAAGAGCGTACGGGTGGATTTAAGAATGCATGTTATCCGCGGTATAACTCGTCCAGAGCGGCAAACATTTTTTCCCGGTGAGTTTCAAATTCAGCAAACAGCTGTTTTATGTTGGATGTGTCCTTGTGATGGACCGCATCGACAATCTTGCGGGCCAGGCGGTGGACACTTTCATGATGGTTACCAATGCTTTTAAAAGCCGTATGGTGCGCCAGCGCCTGGCCCTCGACGCTGTCGTACCATTTGCCGAAATCGCACTTACGGTGGCTGGTAACCTCTTCAGGCGTCATGGTTTGCTGGCCGTGCAGGACTGCTTCGAGTCGGGTGCGCCATTTAAGGTGGGCGGTCTTTATCTTGCCGATGTCAAATGCCGCTGCTTTGATTCTAAATTTTTCGATGGACCGGGAAAGGCGATCCGCCAGTTTTTGCAAATCCGCCGCCCTGACGCTTACCTGTGAACTGCTGACCGCCAGCTCGCCGGCGGACCCGGTCATTTCACCGATTTCCTTCGAAATCTGCTGGGTGGCGGCGGCACTCTCGGCCACGCTCGAATTGACCGCCCCGATTCCCTGGGAGGCCTGGAGCACATTCGCGGAAATATCGCCGGCAGCCGTGGACTGCTCTTCAACTGCGGCTGCTATCCCGGAAATGATACCATTGATCTCGGCAATGACCCGTGAAATCTCCTTGATATCTTCTACAGTCTGTGTGGATGCCGTCTGGATACCTTCTACCTTGGCTTTGATTTCACCGGTTGCTGTAGCTGTTTGACGGGCCAACTCCTTTATCTCGTTAGCCACGACGGCAAAACCTTTGCCGGCCTCGCCGGCTCGGGCCGCTTCAATGGTGGCGTTCAGCGCGAGCAAGTTGGTTTGTTCGGAGATATCGTTGATCACCTCGATCACCTTGCTGATGGCGGAAGCGGCGGTGCCAAGCTGATCCACCTTCAAAGAAGCGCTTTGGGCCCGCGCTACAGCATTACCGGTGATGTTTCTGGCGCTCTCCGAATTTTTGGAAATCTCTTTGACCGTGGTACTCATCTCCTCCACGCAGTTTGCGGCGATGTTGACGTTCGTAGAAGCCTGTTCGCTTGCGGCGGCCACGTTTTCCATGTTGGTGCTCATCTCTTCGGCTGCGCTGGCCACTGTTTGGGATTTTACGGAGGTCTGTTCAGAGACACCGGTCAACTGCAAGGCAATTTCGGCCAAGTCTGTGGATGACGAATTAAGCGTGCCCACACCGTTGTTCACTTCCCGGAAAAGGGCCCCCAGCGTGCCGACCATGCGGTTTAAGGCGCGTCCTGCCATGCCGATCTCGTCGTTATCCCGGATTTGCATCTGACAGGTGAAGTCCCCTTCGGCCAAACGGCCGGCAAAGGTAACCATCTGAGAGAGTCGTCTGCTGATGCTGGAGCCGATGAAAAGACACAGGCCCAAAATGCCCACCAGAAAAATACCCTCCAGGACAAGCATCTGCCTGCCTTTGTTTTTTGAATACCTTTGCAGCTCTTGCGCCATTTCGGTTTGATAACGGTCAATATTGTCCAGATAGACCCCTGTCCCCAGCCACATGGTGGTATTGGGTATCTTTTCTGAATAGCTGATTTTGGGTGTTTCGCCGGCCCCCGGTTTGGCCCAGGAATAGCTGACAAAGCCGCCCCCCTTGCTGGCCGCCTGGTAAAGCTCCTTGACCAGATAGACATTGTTTTGGTCTTTTACGCCGGACATGTCGGTGCCTTGGAGATCTTTGTTCACCGGGTGAGCGACACTGACGGTGTTTTTGAATACAAAGAAGTAGGCGGATCGGTCCGATTCAAAACGCACATCTTCAATTAACCGGCGAATCGTCTGAACCTGCTGATCTTCATCGCGCACCCCTTCCAGGGCATGGCCGATGACCAGGGCCAGGCTGTGGGTTGCCACTCTCAGCTTTTCCTTCTGGTTTTCGAGCATCAGAATGCCTGTTTTTTGGATGCCCATATCCCGCAGCTTGTTGACCACGTTCGTATTCATCAGGGCATTGGCAGCGAAAAGCGCGATGACACCAGTAATGATCAGGTAAATCCTGCCTTTGATGTTTATTTGTCTGATGTTCATCTGTCGACAGACCTCCATCTTCCAGAAGAGCGCAATTTCAGGTCCCTTATTCCGGGTCACAAGCCTGAGGGGTCACTGATATTCCGCTCATTTCAACCGCAATGTATGTATGCAGCGGTACTGAGAGAATCGATGCCCCTTTAAAGCTTGAATATCGGACTGTATTCCGTTTTCTTTAATTCTGAGGCGCAAAGGGTGCCTCCAGCACCATGCCGATGCCGATTCCGGAATCGAAGAAGGCTTACCCCCATTGCAGGTGGGCCAAGATAGACTTTTAATGGGAAAAGGAGGGCGACAGCTAATCGTCTGGGTCAGGGGAATTGCTTTTTGCCCTGTTCCATTTCCACACCCTCGCGCAGTGCGGCCGACAGGAAGGCGCACTCGTACAACTCCTGAGCGATAATGACCAGGCCGATGACGAAAAGCCAGCCGATGTTCCAGAAAAAATTCGCCGACCAGGCCAGTGCCGTCAACCCAATCAGCAGCCAGCGGATGCCCCGGACGATGAACGCGGCGCACAGATACCCTCTCGAACACCTGATGGCCGCGTTGAATCTCTGGATGCAAAGCACAAAGGAAATACCCGCGATCCCCAGCAGCGCTGCGGAAAGCAATGTACTCAACGGTGGTGCGTATAAGAAATCCATGCGTTTTCCTCCCAGCCGGTATTTTGGAAGCTGTTGCCTACCTCCATCTTCCAATCGGAGATGGTGATGCCCGGACTTTCAGATGAGCAACCATAGTGTAATGCCGCCGGCCGCGAGTACAATCGGGCGGCCTGGAATCGAGGGGGCGAAGCACGGCTGTAAGCTCCGCATTATCGAACAAGAAAAATTCAGCAGGCATGCTCCAAAAGCCACGCCTCGGTGTCTCCGCTGGGCAGGGTGGCTTGCAACACTTCGATTTCGCTTTTGCCAAGCCGTTTGACGGAACCCATTCTTGCGAGAAAGTCCTCCGGACCCGCGATCGGCAGGTTGCATTTCCTGGTTTTGAAATGCATGGGGATGACCACCCTGGGTTTGATCGCGCCGGCCAATTGCAGGGCACCCTGCGCGTCCACCGTAAAGGTTCCGCCCACGGGTGTAAGAAGAAGATCCACGGTGCCGATGGACTTAACCTGTTCCGCGGATAACTGATGCCCCAGATCTCCGACAAAACATATCCGGATCCCATCGACCGTGAACGCAAAGATCACATTGCGCCCCCGCTGGGTGCCTCCGGTTTCGTCATGGAACGCATCGACTCCGGTCACCTGGATGTTGCCAATCTGGCCCGAGCCCCTGAGGACGGCGGGTGAGCCCGGAAGGCCTTCCACATAGTTATGATCGCCATGCTCATGGCTGACCAGGACCGCATCGGCCTTGTCGCTTACCGGGTCGTATTTGAGCACGCCCCCGTATGCGGCGGGATCGTATGGATCGGTGATTATCACCGTGCCGTCCGCCGCGGTGATGGTAAAACTGGCATGTCCGTTCCATTTAATCTTCATACAATTTCTCCTCTCTGGATAGAAGTTTTTGGCGGCGAGGCGCCAACGAATGTCGTGTTCAACAATAATGCTTTGGGGGTGTTGTTCTGCCGACCTCTACCATTTTTAGTGTATCGAGCGGAATGGTCCTGGAAAGCCAAGGGAGAGGCTATCAGACTGCGTGTTGCATATTCCATTTCCTACCCGCACGTAAACGGATCTTTCATGAAGTCGGTGCCGTCTTCCGGAAGCTGTTTGACCAAAAGCACGCTGGCGGGAGTGCGCTCCAAGACCTGCAGCGGCAGGGCGCCCAGCATGCGGCGATAGACATCGTGGCGCAGGCTGGCACCCATCACGATGACGGCGTCGTCACCGGCCGTTTCGATAACCGTTTCCGTGCGGCGGCTGCCTTCGCGCTGCATGATCGTGCCGAGCTTTCCGCAGCCGTACAGCCAGTCTTTGGCCCGCTGCAGACATGCTTCGGCCTCTTGCAGGAGTTGCGCTTCGGCCTCCGGCGGGCGCACGAACAGCAGGTCGATCGGAGGTACGATGGCCGGCAGCAGTTTTTCCAGCAGGGGAAATTGTCGGTGGGCGGAAGGCGATCCGTCCAGGCACACCATAAAGCGGCTGTCCGGTCCTCCGCCGCGCACCACCAGCAGGGACGTGTGCAAATCGAGGGCCAGTTTGCGGGTGGTGTTGCCGACGACCAGGCGGCCCAATTTGCTGCGCTGGGGCGGCGCGGCTATCAGCATCTGGTAATGGTGTTCTTCGATTTCTTTATTGATCACTTCGACAAAGCTACCGAAGCATTCGTAAAAGGGAATGCGTTCATCATTCAGCCCTTTGCACACGAATATGTGTCCCTTGGGTATATCGCGGATGATGATCGAGTCGATCGGCGCAAGCACAGTTTCATCGACCAGCACCCTTGCGGCATCGCGTAAGATGTGCAGCCCGCGCGGCAGCTCGGCGCTTTGGTCGGCAGTCAGGCTTACCCCAATGGGCGGCGGTTCTTCCGCGGCATGAGTGCCGGGGCGGATGGTGATGACGCCCAGTTCGGCCTTCAAACGCTTTTTGAGTTGCGCGGCAAAGTGCAAGGCGCGCAGGGCGTCCGGTTTTCCATCGGTATAGACGAGCAACTTGATCATGCGTCTGCTTTTCCTTTGTAGGTTTCGGCTGCCGCCGCTGCGGCCGCCGGCGCAGCGGCAAGAGCCTCAAGGTGTCTTGCTTCCTCCGGTGTGTGCATGCGCGGCTGGACGGCTTCGCCGAAGATTTCCCAATTGCCGCGTTTGAGCTCGGGACATTCCCGAAAAACGATAATTGGGCAGGCGGCACATATGCTCGGGTAGAAATAGTCGCGCATGGCTTGACGGATGGCGGCGCCCGTGCTGGTGCGCACATGGGTAGCGTCGACTTCCTTGAGGAACCCGGAATTCTTCAATACATCGAAGACGCGGTGATTGACGCCGGCAAAGAAAAGCCCGCCGCCGCGCAGTTTGACCTCTTCCAGCACGATTTCCAGGATGTGCACTCCGCTGGCATCCATCGTGTTGACCTTGTGCATGCGAATCAGCAAATTCGCGGTGTTCGGGTGGTTGCGCAAGCGCCGCTGCAGGTCGTCCAGAACAAAATCGGCCGAACCGAAGAAAATGGAACCTTCGATGAAAAGGATATCCATCTGGCAGCAGGTTTCGCCATGGACCGAACCGACCATTTTCCCGGTGCTCAGATCCGGCACCATGGAATAGATGCGCGGGTGGGAGGTCGCCGCCAGATGCAATCCGATCGACAGCAATACGCCGACATAAATTGCGAATTCAATGTTCAACAGCAAAGTGGACAAAAAAGTGATCGTCAGCACAGCGGCATCGCCGCGGGTGGTTTTGATGGTGTGGATGATGTCGCGTTTACGGATCATCTCATAAGCCACGACCATCAGCACGCCTGCCAGGGACGACATGGGCAGTTTGGCTGCCAGGGGCGCCGCCAGAAGCACGACGGACGCAACCGCCACGCCGGAGATGATTCCGCTCAACGGCGTTCTGGCCCCTGCGCTGTAATTGAGCGCCGACCGGGTGAACGAACCGCTCCCGGGATATCCGCTGAAAAGACCGGCGGCCACATTGGCCAGACCCTGGCCGATGAACTCACGATTGATGTTGAGGCGCTGGCGGGTCTGGGAAGCTATGGATTTGGCGATGGAGACAGCCTCCACCAGGCCGAGGATCGCCATGGCCAGTGCCCCGGAGGCCAGCCGGCCGGTCTCCCGGATGCCTTCCATATCGGGCAGATGCAGCGGCGGCAAACTGCGCGGAATATCTCCGACCACCGCCACGCCACGGCGTTCCAGATCGAAGAGGGCGACCGTCAACCCCACCAGGGCCAGAGCGATCAGGGTGCTCGGCCAGTTGGGTTTCAGCTTGCGAATAGTGACAATCAGGCCGACGGTACCCACGCCCAGCATCAGGGTGATCCAGTTGGTTTCGTGAAGGTTGCTGATGATGCCCAGCAGGTATCGATAGAAAACCGAACTTTGATCCAGTTGAAGTCCCAACAGGTTGGGGATTTGTTTGAAGGCAATCAACACGGCGGCGCCGGCCATAAAGCCGATCAAGACGGCATGGGAGACGAAGTTCAGCAACGTGCCCAGGCGCGCGAAACCCATGATTACCTTGATCAAGCCGACCAGCAGCGACAAGAACAATGCCAATTCGATATAACCGGTGCTGTTCGGTTCGGCCAGCGCACTCAAGGTGCTGAAAACCACCAGTGAAACAGTGGTGGTGGGACCGGTGATCAAATGGGCCGAGCTGCCCCATAGACAGCCGACGATCGTCGGCACGATGGAGGCGTATAAACCGTATTGCACCGGCAAGCCCGCGATGAGGGCATAGGCCATGGATTGCGGTACGGCCATGACGGCTACTGTCAAGCCGGCCAGCAGATCAGGCCGCAGGAAGCGCCGTTTGTATCCGTGCAACCAGGAGACAAAGGGCACAAAATCTTCGGCATGCAGGTGCAACGTCGGTCCCCGATTTGGGTGTGGTGCATCGGCATTGATCGGTTCTCGCCGAGCGGTCGATCAATACGATTGATAATGTAGCAAAAAAAAGGGGCAAGGATCAATTAAGTTTACAAAGAAAGGCCAATCAGGAACGGTTGGCGTGCATCATTCGATAGAAACCGATTCCGCTGGCAACCCGCCACCCGATATCTGATCCAATCACGGGAACGCCAATGGCGAATGGACAAGCCAACCTGCGAGTAGGCGGTTTTACTTCATATACGACCATGACTCCCGCTGCTGTTTATCGATATCATCCAAATAGTCGTGCAGTTCGGATTTGAGCGTCTCCCAGGTGTTCTCGTCCGATTGCTGTAATGCCTCAAGCTTGCCGTGTACTTCGTTTCTTTTGTGGGTGAGTTCCGCTATCCTTTTCTCGGTTGCAGAGTCGATGTGTTTATCTTCTTTGGCTCTCTGCTTCAATCCGGCGATCATTTCATCGACCACAACCAACTTGGCTTCGATTTCCGCCGTGAGTTTTTCTTTTTCTTTCATGGTCACATCTCCCTTAATCGCGGCCGCGCATTCCGGCCTTTTTGCTTCCACTTTAGCCCTCTGGGACCTTGGTTAAATAGGTGATGGAGCTGATCCTGATGATCAGAAACCTGTATTTGGACACCCCCGGTACATCCAAGGCCATATCCGCCAGTCGAGGTTGTCTTGACCCACCTTAAGCCTCCTCTCCCCGGGCGCTCTCAGGTAAGGGCCGGGCCTACTGCACTTATGAGCACCAAATGGGGAAGCCACGGTATTTCGGTTCCCTCCGGATGGACATATTCTCACCCATGCTACAAACGCCGGGGGTGCAAGGGCAGGGAGAAAAGCTATGCGAATCGGGATAGCCGCCGATCATGGCGGGTATGAACTTAAATCCAGGTTGATGAAGGACCTGGTGCGTCCGGCCTGGGAGATGGTCGACTTTGGCGCCTATGAACTCGATTCATTGGACGATTACCCGGATTTCGTGGTTTCTCTGGGCAAAGCCCTGTCAAAAGGCGAAGTGCACCGCGGCTTGGCCATCTGCGGCAGCGGAGTGGGTGCGAGTATCGCGGCCAACAAGATCAGGAATGTCCGCGCGGCGCTGATTACGGATTGTTACTCCGCACGCCAGGGCGTGGAAGATGATGACATGAATCTTGTGTGCCTGGGTGGCCGTGTGATCGGTTATGAATTGGCCATTGACCTGGCAATTGTTTTTTTATCGGCTACATTTAAAGGGGCCGAGCGTTTTCGCAGGCGCTTGGAAAAAGTGGCCGCTTTGGAGTGCGGCTAAGGGGGAATGACGAATGAGGAAAGACAATCCCTTGCGTTCCATTCAAGGCTTCGGGCAAAGTATCTGGCTCGATTTCATCCGCCGAAGAATGATTCTGGAAGGCGAATTGCAACAACTGCTCGCACAGGATGGGCTTAGGGGCGTGACCTCCAATCCCTCCATATTCGAACAAGTGATCGCCGGAAGCGGTGATTACGGCGAGGATATCCGGCTGCTTTCTCGTCAGGGCCGCAGCGTGGAAGATATTCATGATACCCTGACCATCAAGGACATCGGCATGGCCGCGGACATGTTCCGTCCGCTGTATGAGCATTCCGACGGCAAGCACGGATTGGTCAGCCTGGAAATCAACCCCCACCTGGCTTATGATGAGGAAGCCACCTTGGAAGAAGCGCGCCGATTGTGGCAGGTTTTAAACCGCCCCAACATCATGCTCAAAGTGCCAGCCACCGACGCCGGCCTGAGCTGTATCAAACAGCTGATCGGCGCTGGGATCAATGTCAACGTCACACTGCTTTTCGGTCTACCGCGCTATCGAAAGGCCGCGGAAGCCTATATCGAGGGCCTGGAAGCCCGCGCGGCGGACAAAAAGCCGATCAATTGGATCGCATCGGTGGCCAGCTTCTTTGTCAGCCGCATCGATGTGATGATCGATGGAATCCTGCGCCACCGGGAGGATCAACCCGAGTTGGCCGTCCAGGCGGCGCAGCTTTACGGGCAGGCGGGTATTGCCAGCGCCAAACTGGCTTTCCAGATTTATAGTGAGATTTTCGAGGGCGAACGCTTCCGCGCGCTGCTCGATAAAGGTGCCCAGCCGCAACGCCTTTTGTGGGCGAGCACCAGCACCAAGTCACCCAAAGAAAGTCCCATCAAATATGTTGAAGCCTTGATCGGACCGAGTACCATCAATGCGCTGCCCATGGAAACCCTGAATGCCTATCGCGAACAGGGGCAGCCGGAAATGCGTCTGACCCAAGACCTCCAAACCGCGCGCCAGGTAATGGAAGGCCTGCGCGGACTGGATATCAACATCGATAAAGTCGCCCTGTCCCTGGAGGAACAAGGTGTGCTCAGATTCGCGCAGTCCTATGACCGGCTCATGCAGACGATTGAGGAAGCCCGGTCCGATGCCTTGTAGCGATGGCACATGATTCGGGTACGGCTGCATGCACAAAATCTGGGACGCAATGGATCAGACAGCGGAAATACGCCGGAACAACTTCTCAACGAAGATAAAATGGCCATGCCATTTGGATGATCCGGATGGCCCTGCCACCGCGGGGGCGGGGTGGGGCCGGAAACACACATCAGCCAAAAGCCCGCGCGGTCTGTTTCGGTCATTTGGAACAGCGAAACACTGTCGAACCTCATTTTCTCTTTAATTAAGATCAATAGTCTGCGATTTTAATTAATGCATCTTCCCGGATCAAACAGCAGCCTTCCTTCGTCGCCGGGATCGCTTATAAGTGAATGGTCCAATCCCCGGAAATCAGGGAGCAATCTGATGAGCTCTGAAAAATTCGCCATCGGCGTTGATTTGGGCGGCACCAAAATCGAAGCGGCCGCGGTGGACGACACCGGCCGGATAAAGCGCAACACGCGCTGCCCCACGGATGCGCAGAACGGCCCGTCGGCCGTGACGCAGCAGGTGGTTGAACTGGTGCGGCAACTGTGCCGGGAATACGACGCATCTCCATCAGGGGTGGGTGTGGGTGTGGCCGGACAAGTGGTGGCGGGAACAGGTGTGGTGCATTTCGCTCCCAACCTGGTGTGGCACCACGTGCCATTGCAGGCGAATTTGGTCGAAGCCCTGAACATGCCCGTGCGGGTGGACAACGATGTGCGCATGGCCGCCTGGGGGGAATGGTTGTTCGGCGCCGGGAGAGGCTGCGATGACCTGATCTGCATTTATGTGGGCACCGGTGTGGGCGGGGGCATTGTCTCCGGCGGTCGGATGCTGACCGGTCATTCCAACACGGCTGGGGAAATCGGTCATATCACCATCGATTTGAACGGACCGATCTGCACTTGCGGCAAGCAGGGCTGTCTGGAAGCCATCGCCGGTGGTTGGGCGATCGCTCGTAAAGCGCAGGCGGCCGCCACCAAAAATCCGCTGGTCGGCGCAGCGATGTTGAAACTGGCCGGCAACCGTATCTCTCAAATTACGGCCGAGGTGGTGGCGCGGGCCTACAATCAGAAGGATCCGCTGGCGATCCGCATCATTAACGATGTCGTGGAAGCACTTGTCGGCGGCACCGTCTCGATGGTCAACATGTGCAATCCGGAACGCATCATACTGGGGGGCGGTGTGATCGAAGGTCTGCCCGAGATGATCGGGCGCGTTGGGCAGGGCGTGCGACAGCGTGCGCTTACGGCGGCCGCGGCTTCGCTGCAGGTGTTGCCGGCTGAGCTCGGCGGAGCGGCCGGTGTGGTCGGTGCGGCGGCCATGGTGATGAGAAACATGAGCCCGTGAGCCTTTGCCCGGTAGCCGGATTCAAGATGCGGTTTTGAAGATAAGTACCGTTGATTTCTCATCTTTTGCGGCCATCGGGGCACCGCAAACAACGGGCCCACGGGCTAACGGGCCAGCCTGAGGATATACTGTCTTCGCTCCTCCAAAATACCGCTTCGATCCCATTCAGTTCGGCAAGGTCGTTCACTACTGTTTGTAAAGTACGTCTTTTTTTTCCACCAAAAACATCGCGCCATCGGCGCCGGCAGTTTCAACCCGCCCCACGATCCTTCCTGACGGGCTTGCGGGCGCTGGCAGGCTGAAGAAAGATCCAAAGACACTTTTCCATGAAGGAGGCATTTTATGTCCAATCCAGAAAAGATCGCTGCTTTGGAAGAGATCGCCCGATTGATACGCCACTATATTCTGACTTCGACCACGCACGCCGGTTCCGGCCACCCGACCTCCGCGTTGTCGGCCACGGAACTGATGACGGGATTGCTTTTCGGCGGAACCTTTCGGTTTGATCCCAAAGAGCCGCGGCACCCCAATAACGATCGCCTGATTTTCTCCAAGGGGCATGCCTCACCGCTGCTCTACGGTTTATGGACGGTGGCCGGGGGGGTGACCGAGGCGGATCTTAAAACCTATCGGCAGTTCGGCAGCCCCTTGGAAGGCCACCCGACCGTTCGTTTCAAGTACGCCGAAGCCGCCACCGGCTCGCTTGGACAAGGGCTTTCCATAGGGGTTGGAATGGCCCTCAACGCCCGCTATATCGATCATCTGCCGTATACGACCTACGTGCTGCTGGGCGACAGCGAAATGGCCGAAGGCGCCCAGTGGGAAGCCGCTCAGATCGCCGCGCACTACAAACTGGACAACCTGGTGGGCATTTTGGATGTCAATGGTCTCGGCCAGCGCGGGAAGACTTTACACGGTCACGATCTCGAAGCGTATGCCGATCGCCTGACGGCCTTCGGGTGGGAAACCATCGCCATCGACGGCCACGCCTTCCCCGAAATCCTGGAGGCCCTTGAAAAGGCCGAGGAAGTGCGGGGCCGGCCGGTGATGATCATCGCCCGAACGGTAAAGGGCAAGGGCGTCGCCCTGCTCGAAAACAAAGACGACTGGCACGGCAAGGCGCTGAATGAAGAAGAATTGAAACGTGCATTGGAAGCGTTGGGGCCGGTGGACCGATCACTGATAGGCAGCATCAGCGCGCCGCAGGATTTGCGGCCCCGGATCCTGTTTCCCCAGGAGCATGAGAGCAATCTCTCCTACGCTTCCGAGGCGGAGATTTCCACCCGCGATGCATACGGCAACGCGTTGAAAAGGATCTTTCCGGCCTATCCACAGATGGTGGTTCTGGACAGTGAAGTGAGCAATTCCACGCGTACCTGCATATTTCAAGAATTTTGTCCGGAGCGCTTCTTTGAGATGTATATTGCCGAGCAGAACATGGTGGGTGCGGCCCTGGGGCTGGCCCGAAGGGGGCAACTGCCCTTTGTATCCACTTTCGGTGCTTTTCTGACGCGCGCTTTCGACCAGATCCGCATGTGCCAGTACTCCAATGCCAATATCAAGTTCGTGGGCTCGCATGCCGGCGTATCCATCGGAGAGGACGGCCCTTCGCAGATGGCCCTGGAAGATATCGCCATGTTCCGTTCCATCCCGGACTGTGTGGTGCTCTATCCGGCCGATGCCGTTTCCACGGAACGGCTGGTGGAAGCGGCCGCCGAACATCAGGGCATGGTTTACATTCGTACCGCGCGGGGCGCCACGCCCATATTGTACGACCCGTCGGAGCGGTTCGCGATCGGCGATTCGCGGGTGCTGCGCAACAGTTCCAGCGATGTGGCCACGGTGGTCGCGGCCGGCGTGACACTGTACGAAGCTCTGGCAGCTTATGAAACCCTCAAGAAGGACGGCATCCTGATCCGGGTTATCGATCTGTACAGCATTCAACCGCCGGATACCCAGACCCTGCGGCTGGCCGCCGAGCAGACCCGCTTTGTGATCACCGTGGAAGATCACTACCCGGCCGGCGGCATCGGTGAGACGGTCCAAAGCGTTCTTTCGGGAATGGCGGTGCCGGTGTATACCTTGGCCGTGCGCAAAAGGCCGATGAGCGGAAAGCCGGAAGAATTGATGGCCTATGAAGAAATTTCAAAAAGCGCCATCATACAAAAAGTCCGGACGGGGCTGGAGAAAACGGCTTAACCGACAATCGTCCGAATGAGACGCAGCAGGGATTCAGGCGTGCTGCCGAGCCAGATCAACATAACCACCAGGGTCCCCAGGACCAGGGCGCCCGGTAACGCAATGGCGGCAGGACGAAGCGATCGCGCTTCGTCCTCGCCGGGCGGAGTGAACATGACCACGACAATGCGCAGGTAGTAAAAAAGCCCCACCGCGCTGGTCAGGACCAGGGTGATCACAAGCCACCACAAACGCGCCTGCGCAGCCGCCGCGATGACGTAAAACTTCCCGATAAAGCCCGCGGTCAGGGGAATGCCGGCCAGGGAAAGCAGCATGGCCGTAAACACGCCGGCCGCCCAGGGGTGCTGGAAAAAAAGCCCGCGGAAATCCGCCATTCGATCGGCATCCGCATCCCGCCGGGAAAGGACCGCGACCACGCCGAAAGCGCCCAGCTTGGAGACCGTGTACGCCACGATGTAGAACATCACGGCCGTGATGGCCTGCCGGCCGCCCGTCAGGAAGGCCGTCAGCAGGTAACCCAGATGGGCGATCGAGGAGTAGGCCAGAATGCGTTTAACGCTTTCCTGGCGCAAGGCCAAGATGTTGCCGCCGACCATGGAGGCAAACGCAATCCAGGCCAGCACCCAGAACAGGGCCGGCGTTGCGGGCACGTCCATGGGCGCAAACAGCCGGACCAACAGCGCCACCATGGCACTTTTGGATACCGTGGCCACAAAGGCCGTCACCGGCGCGGGCGCTCCCTGGTAGACATCAGCGGTCCACATATGAAACGGCACCAGGGCCAGTTTGAA
>QZKV01000103.1 GCA_003599575.1 Desulfobacteraceae bacterium
GAAATAAATTCACGTGACCTCATTGATAAGGGTGTCGAAAGTAAGATATAGGACGTAGTTTCTTCGTTTTAAGATAAAATGATTGATCTCTGTAAATGTAAAAAAATAAAGGGCGTCCCTAAATTCCTCCCTTTTTCATAGTTTCAGCGTCGATTATGAACTCGCCCAGCCTGACGGTTGGGCTTGAGCGGCAACGGCGGCAAGTATATGGTCGCGTCCAGCCGGGTGCGGTTGACCGCTCCAAGCCCGTGTTAAAGTAAGCCGCTTCGCGGCAGAACCAGCGCGAGCCTTTATCTGCCCGTGTCCCGCTATGATCTAACCTGCCTGTTTCAAAATAGGGTATCTCCCCTTAAAGCCATTTGCATGGACAGATGGTTAAACCTAATGAGTAGAGAGGGACGTCCCTCTTGCTTCCTATGAATTAAAAATGAACCATATTTTTTGAGAACGCATAAGCCTTGCTTTACGCCCAGCGGATGGTGATTAGTCTTTCTTCATTTGCCGGCTTCGGAACGAAGATGGACATGCCCATTGGAAACCGCTGGGTCGGCCCTTATTTTGAACATCAAGGGGAAGGATAAACACCATGAAGGATAAAATCATTGCCGTGGTCGGCGCGACAGGGGCCCAGGGCGGCGGGTTGGTCCGCGCCATCATGAACGATGCACGCGGCGGGATCACGGCCCGGGCGATCACCAGAGACGTTCACTCCGAAAAAGCCAAAAAGCTGGCGGAACTTGGCGCCGAAGTGGTGGCGGCCGATGTCGACGACCCGCGAAGCTTGAAAAATGCATTCGATGGCGCCCACGGGGCTTATTGCGTTACGTTTTTCTGGGAGCACTTTTCACCGGACAAGGAGCTGACCCACGCCCGTGCCCTGGCCGAAGCGGCCCAGGCCGCCAGGATCGAACACGTGATCTGGTCGACCCTGGAAGATACGCGCAAATGGGTGCCTCTGGAAGACAACCGCATGCCCACGCTCATGGGCAAGTATAAAGTGCCGCATTTCGATGGCAAAGGCGAAGCCAATGCCATATTCACCGGGCTTGGTCTGCCGGTTACGCTGCTCAATACCTCTTTCTATTGGGACAATCTGATTTACTTCGGCATGGGACCTAAAAAAGGGCCGGATGGCAAGCTGGCCATCACCATGCCCATGGCCGACAAGAAGCTGCCGGGAATCGCCGCAGAGGATATCGGCAAGTGTGCCTACGGCATCTTCAAGCGCGGCCGGGAGTTCATCGGTCAGACCGTCGGCATCGCCGGAGAGTTTTTGACAGGCGCCCAGATGGCGGCGGCGCTGACCCGCGCCCTGGGCCGGCAGGTGAATTACAATGCCATCGAGCCCGAGGTTTTCAGGGACCTGGGTTTTCCCGGGGCCGAGGATCTCGGCAACATGTTTCAGTTCAAGCGCGATTTCGAGCCCATCTTTTGTGGAGCCAGGAGTATCGAGCTCTCCCGTTCCCTGAACCCGGAGCTGCAGACGTTCGAGGACTGGCTGGCCCGAAACAAGGAGCTGATCCCCATCGAAGCGTAGAATTCGGGGGCATGGGGCGCCCTTAACTATCATCATCAGTTTTTTATTTATTTATGGACGTCCCCTCCTGCGCCCTCCTGCGCCTGCGCTGCGCTCTGGACGTCCCCTCCTCCCTCTCCTGTAGGGCTCTATTGGTGTCTAGTCGTGATTGCCTGGAAATGGAACGTATAGTAATTGAGGCTGAGGGATGCAACAGATAGGGAGTAACGGGGCTGAAAAGGCAGTTGCGAACCGGGTCGTGGAAGAATAAGGTCCTTCCTGGAATAGATCGACTCACTTGAGTATTGCGGATAACCAGAATAGTCATAAAGGTAGACAACATCCAATAAACATGGCTGAAGGACTTGCCAAGGTCATTTTGAAGAAGCAAGGGGATGGTGATGGCGATCGCAAAGTTTTTGCCGAGCGCTTGGTGAACCGGATCATCGAAAGGAAAGGATTATTGGGTTGAAAGCAGCCGTGATGCGTGGAGCAAGAGACATCCGTACAGAAGTCGTACCCGATCCGGTTCTCGAACCGCATGGGGTGATCATCAAAGTCAAGGCGTGCGGCGTGTGCGGTTCCGATTTGCATGTTTACAAACGCGACGAGCAGGGGACCATCTTTGGGCATGAGTTCAGTGGTGATGTTGTGGAAATCGGATCTCAGGTTAAAGGCATCGTGACAGGCATGCGCGTGACAGCCGTCGGTTTCAAGCCATGCGGAAAATGTTTCTGGTGCGTACAGGGAAAAGGATATCGATGCTCGCATATGGCACTTCTCGGCTATCAGTTTCCCGGCGCGATGGCCGAATATGTCCATATCCCTCATGCGGTCCTGGGGCGCACCGTTTTCACGGTGCCGGCCGAGTTAAGCTATGAAGACGCAGCTTCGGTGGAGCCCCTTTCCATTTCCTATTTCTCAGTCAACAGGGCTCAGCCCAAAGAAGATGAAGTAGCCGCCGTCCTGGGACTTGGCGTAATCGGACTGTATGCCATTCAGGTTCTAAAGGCGCTGGGTGTTTCGAAGATTGTGGCCAGCGGCCGCAGGGGCGCCCGCCTGAAGGCCGCCAGGGCATGCGGCGCCGATGTTGTTATCGATGCAGCGAAAGAAGATGCACTCGCTGCGGCGATGGCTGCGACCGCCGGAATGGGCGTCAACACCGTCATGGAATGCGCCGGCATGCAAGCGACCTTTGACCAGTCCATCGCCATGACCCGCGGGGGTGGAAAGATCATGCTGGTTGGTATTTACGAGCAACCCCTTGCCTGGGATCCATTGACGGCCATTTCCAAGAATCTCGCCTTGGTCGGTTGCCTGGGGGGAAATTTTCCTGGCGCCATCGATCTCCTCAGAAATGGGAAAGCCGATGCCAAACACTTGATCACCCACAGGTTCACCCTTGAACAGGCTTCCGAGGCGTTCAGGACGCAACTCCATGATCCAGGCGCCATCAAGGTGATGTTCAAAATGGAGTGAGAGAGAAGTTTCGCCTCCGCGCATTACCGACGTGCGGTCCTGATCATCATCGATTTTTCTTAGCTCAATTCTGCGCACGATGATGTGGTGCAGGGCTCTATTGGTGTCTATTCGTGATTACCTGGGCATTGGACGTATGGTAATTGAGGCCGCTGGAATGTGTCAAAGTTAATTAGTTAAGGGCGTCCCCCTCTCGGAAAGGTGTCCCCTATCGGACCATGCCTCCTGTGTAAGGGGAATCAGGGAATTCACTGACCGCAGTACTATAACTCAAAGGAGACACGAATGGCGACCCAGAAAAGCAACGCTTTCAACCAGCAAGTTGAAAAAAACCAGGCGATACAGGTGATTGCCGTCCAAGAGGTCACTTTTGAAAATCCCCTGCCGGATGTGTATATAGCCAGAATACCGATCGCAAACGCCAGCTGGGTGGCGACTTCCGACGGGGTGGTGGTCATCGATACCCTCCTGTTTCCGCATTTAGGACGTATCATGAAAAAGCGAATCGCCGAGACCTGCGGGCAGGTGAAATATGTCATATACACCCATGGTCATAAAGACCATATCGGCGGTGCCATCGGATTTCTGGAAGATTCGCCCATAATCATCGGCCAGCGGTTATTGCCGGAAAGGCTCGAAAAATACCGGCTGCTGAATGCCCATGGATCCCGCATTTCGTCCGTTCAATTCAACATACCGGAGCGCAATCGTTCCGCGGAAGCTTATGTCGAACCCTCTTTGCTGTATGATGAAGAAATGCAGTTCCGGCTGGGGGACAAGACCTTTGAACTCTTTCATGCCAGAGGGGAAACCGATGATACCACCTGGGTTTATGTGCCCGAAATCCAGGCGGCTTTTGTGGGCGACCTGATCATTTCAGGTTTTCCCAATATCGGCAATCCCTTCAAGCCTACCCGGTTTGCGCTGCCTTGGGCCCGCGCCCTTGAGGCCGTCCGGGACAAGGATCCACAATTGCTGGTTGCGCACGGAGGCCAAGCGGTATATCAGGGCGCAGAGGTCAGAAGATTGCTGGATTTGACCATCGAAGCCATTCGCAGCATTCATGACCAGGTGGTGGATCTGATCAACCGAGGCGTCCCGGTGGACGAGATGATCCACATGGTCGCCCTGCCCGACCATCTCAAAGGCGAGGAATGCCTGCAGTTTCGCTATTCACGTCCCGAATTCGCGGTCTATAATATTTATCGCTGGTATCACGGCTACTTCGATCAAAACCCGGCCAACCTCCTGCCGAGGCCACAAAAGGAGGTTAATGCGGAAATCATAGGCTTAATCGCAGATCCCCAAAAGGTGTTGTCGCGGGTCGAGACACTCATCAAGGATAATAAAGCACAGCTTGCCCTCCAGGTGCTGGATATTTTGTTGCAGCACGATCCCGAGAGCGTTCCGGCACGACGGCTGCGCCTTAGAATATTGGAAAAACGATGCGAGGAGGATTACTGCCTGATGTCCCGCAACACCTGGGTTTACTTCATGGAGCAGGATAAAGCATTTCTCTCAAATGTGGAAAAAGCCTAGCAGTAATTCTATCTGAGCAGTACGGTGAGCGGTGTGGAGCTTGGGATGGGGGTGGAGCTTGGGGTCGGGCCAAGACAACCTATTGTTTTCTAATAAATACCGTCTGGAAAGGGAGGCTTTTTGGGGCCCAATAGCTCACTTTTTGCAGCCAAAAAGTGAGCTATAGAAAAGCCACCCTTGCACATAAATCCAATAATGCTCTTTTTTACGCCCAAAAAAGTCCACATAGCCCAATTTTCAGGGGCATTATTATATGATTTTTATTTCCAATTGTTGATTTGGCCCGACCCTCGCTTGCTTCTTAACAAGCCATGTGAGTTTCAGGCAGCCGCTTCGGCCAGGTGTTCGCCGATATTCGCCGATATTCTGACCCTTCATGCGCTCGGGATTGAGATCCTTCTCATATTCGTCGGGGTGCTTTTTTTCCGTCTGGGAAGTAGGGGAGGCAAAACTGAATTATGGATAATAACAACTAATGTATGAATTCACAATTCAAGGTTTGACCCCCTACCCTTAAGGTTTGACCCCCGACCCTTGACCCCCGACCCCTCGTGCTATCCCTGCTGTAAAGAACCCCTATCCCTCTTTTGATCCCTATTCCGACTTGGATGTCCTGGAGAATCTTGCGAACTTGCGCAAAGCCGTTTACATAGATGCTGGAGCAGGATGGTCTGATCTGGCCTACCCATCACCGAAAGGAACCACACATGTTCAAAGTCAGCGTGATGTACCCCAACAACGAAAATGCTCGATTCGACTTCGATTACTACCGAACAAAACACATGGGCCTGGTGAAACGGCTTTTGAAACCCTTCGGCCTTGTCCGCACGGAGGTGCTGAAGGGCATCTCCGGAGGTGGTGGACAAACCGCCACGTACATCTGCATCGGGAACCTCTATTTTGAAACCGCCGATGGCTATGAGAAAGGCGTTGCCGCTTACGGGGGTGCATTGCGCGCCGATATCCCCAATTTTACAAATGTTGCTCCAATCCGCCAGATCAGCGAAATTGTCGTATAACGGTGTGGCTGCAGACCATTCAAAAAATCGTGAAACTGGTAAATACCAATGTCAAGGAGCTCAAAGCTTTTAATCCTGTTGGTAGGCCTTGTTGCTTTACGTCCCGCTTCGATCCAGCACCCGGCGGCCATAGGCGGAAACAAGCCGTGCCCCTTGGAGACTCGGGCTGTCAAGTCCCCGAACCAACCACAACCGCCTGCCTTCAATCAAACATACACGATCATCAATGCCTTTGACCATGATCCCGGAGCGTTCACCCAGGGTCTGGTCTTCCATGACGGATTTCTCTACGAAGGAACCGGGCTCCACGGAGAATCGGGTCTGCGCAAAGTAGAACTGGAAACCGGTCGGGTATTGAAAGCAATTTCGCTACCCGCGCGGTTCTTCGGCGAAGGCATAACTTCGGCCGGCGACAAGATAGTGCAGTTAACTTTGAACTCGAACATCGGTTTCGTATACGATGAGCGATTCAATCTGCTAAAGACCTTTGCATACCCGACCGAGGGATGGGGCATAACCTACGATGGTAAGCGGTTGATCGTGAGCGACGGTACCTCGATACTCTATTTCTGGGATCTTTCAACGTTTGAAGAGATCGGCCGGATTCAGGTTTTCGACATGGACGGGCCCGTCCACCGGTTGAACGAACTTGAATATATTCGGGGAGAGGTATGGGCCAATGTGTGGCCGACAGACCGGATCGCGAGAATAGACCCGTATACAGGCCAAGTAAAGGGATGGATCGATTTGACCGGTATTCTGAATGGCGAAGACTTCCACAGCGATGTTCTTAATGGTATCGCCTATGATCCTGAAGAGGATCGGATCTTTGTAACCGGTAAACTCTGGCCGAAGCTTTTCGAGATCCGTTTGACGGCCTTGAAACAATGATCAAAGGGGTGCCCAGGGGGGGCAGGGTAAGTCCGTGTGCATTTCCGATGAAACGAAGTTATTGTCATCGTCGCCCGTTATTTACTAATTTTTCGATTCGAGAAAGGCCTGTAAACAAGGACCATGCACAGTCCTCTTTTTTTTGGAGTGTCACCAAGCGCATCCGCGCGATATAGAATGTCCCCCCTAAGTCCCCTTACTTGTCCAAACCCCGATGTAGTCCACGCAGATAAGATATCTCGCCGATATGCTGCGAGGCATGCGTCACTATGAATGAAAAAATAGTCGCCACGGGCAGCTCGCCGAAATTCCCCAAGGAAATATTCCGGTCAAGTTCTTCGGGCTGCATGCCTCGCAAACATTCTTTGGTTTTTGCACGCACTGCATCGTAATAGGCAATTAGGTCCTTACATGGCGGGACCTTGAATGCACTGACCTGCTCGATTGTATATGAGCCCCTTCCTCCTCAACCGGAAGATTCAGTTTCGCATACCATTTTTCAGATTTCCAGATCGGTTGGATAGGGGGGTGGCTATGGCTAGGGGGACGCCCTTTATATCTTCACATTTGGCTTTTCCCACGCTTCGCGCTCTTCTGCAGCCTTTTTTTGGTTCTCTCACAATCATAACCGCATCAAATGTAAAAATACAAAGGGCGTCCCCCTTTCCGGGTCGTCCCCCTTTCCGGGTCCCCTTCCCGGAATCTCAAAGCTTTTGCGTGATTGTCGGGGAATGGAGCATGTCTTATCATTATTGCAGCTTATTAATTTGTTAAGGGCGTCCTCTCAATTTACCCTCGGTTTACCGATGCTGGCGATGGCGGTGATTTCACATGTCAGATCGGCCCGTTTAAAACGGCGCAACGAGGGTTTAATTTGAAAAGCGCCGGTTGAATTCTTCGAACCTGGCTTAAACACATACTTTTGGGGGTCATTATGCAATCTGGAAATACCAACTCTGCGAAAAAACAATGGTCCCGCGCCATGTTATGGAGTATCCGCTATCAGGATCGCATCGCACACTATTTTCGGTTGGCAGTAATCCTCGGTATGACGATCGTTGCCTTCATGGGGGTGGTCGGTGTTGTTTCCCTGGATGCGGCTTTACGAACTTTTATTTACGGAGGGTTATTTATCAGCTGTGTGGTCTTTTATCTGATAATTAAAAGACGCGCTTGGCTGCTGGGGATCAAGGACCCGGAACTCAGGGAGCAGGCGTATCGGGCGATGCTCACCTACCTGGCAACCAGAGCCAGCATACCTCAGCAAAGCCGGCCGGAGATGAAAAAGGCGGATATGGAAGAGGAATGTTCAACCTGCAGGTTTTAACAACCGCATCTTTTTAAAAGTATTTCTAAATGGATTTTAGCTAATCCCTGTGGACGAGGGACGCCTTGGCGGTTCGATTGAAAATAGCTGGTCCAACCGTGGACGTTGTAGTCAAAAAGGCGGGCAAATTTATGAAGAAGCAGCGATCTTGATCGCCAGGTAGATTTACAAAACAGGTTTTTTGGAAGAGGTTTTCATAACGTAATATCCTTATCGCGTATGAGCCAGCTTCTCGGAGCCTCAACTATCCTAATCTATTTACGATTTTTTGTTTAGTTATGTAAACACGATTATGGCCTTAATAGAGGGACTTCATCAGTTCTATTCGCCAAGTTAAAAGGCGTCAAATGTAAAAATATAAAGGGCGTCCCCCTAAATACCCCAAATGTAAAAATATAAAGGGCGTCCCCCTAAATACCCCTAAATAGGATAAAGGGCGTCCCCTAAATAGGAGAGGAGAAAACCATGCGTCTTGAAGGAATCTACCCGATCGTCCCTACGCCGTTTTGGGACAATGGCGAGGTCGACTACCCCAGCATCGAAAGCCTGGTTGCATTCATGGCGCAGAAAAAAGTCCACGGCCTGGCCGTCCTGGGCGCCCTGGGCGAAGGGCATAAGCTGACCGAACAGGAACGCAGGGAGGTCATCGCGAAATACCGGGCACTCGTTCCAAAGGAGATGGGCCTGATCGTGGGCGTGCGCGCGCCGGCCACGGACCCGGCCGTCAAAATGGTCAACGCGGCCCGGGATCTGGGCGCGGACGCCATCCTGCTCGGACCGCACAATGTACAGAAGGATCAACCCCTGGCGGAATACTACCAGCGTGTGTCCGATGCGGCTCAGATTCCGTGCATCATCCACGACTATCCCGCCGCAACCGGCATCACGATGTCCGTGGAGTTGATCGATCGCATTTTCAAGATGTCGCCCAACATTAGATACATCAAGCTTGAGGATCCCCCCACTGGCGCCAAAATGCAGGCCCTCGCCAAGACGGCGGGATCCGATCTGCAAGTCTTCGGCGCCCTTGGCGGCATGTATGCACTCGAAGAACTGGAACTCGGGGCCGTAGGAATCATGACCGGGTTCGTGTATGCCGAATTACTGGTCCGGCTGTTCGAGCTGGCCCGGGCAGAGCAGTGGAAACAGGCCGCGGCCCTGTTCTACGATTTCGTTCCGCTGAACCGCTGGGAGTTCCAGCCCGGCATCGGCGTGTCGCTTCGCAAGCAGCTCCTCAAACGCCTCGGGGTCTTTTCCACAGCCAAAGTGCGCCATCCCGGCCCCGAGGCCGACCACCGAACCGTTGCCCAGCTTTACAGAATCGTCGAGCATCTCCGCGAAAAAGGTTACAACCTGACGTTTTGAACTGCTTATTTGAGGAAGTCTACTCTGTGTGGGGCGTCCCGAAGTCTCTCCTTCTTATGGGACAACCTGATTCACTTCGGCATGGGACCCCAAAAATGACCGGAACAGAAAGGAACGTCCATTAATTCATCGTCTCCCTTTCCCCTTCTGGAGCCACTGCACGTTTCCGTCTACCATGGGACAAGGTTTCCCGTGCGTATGCCAGGCAGATTTGCAAAACAGGTTTTTTGGAAGAGGTTTTCATAGCGCAATATCCTTACCGCGTATGAGCCAGCTTCTCGGAGCCTCAACTATACTAATCTATTTACGATTTTTTGTTTAATGATGTAAACACGGTTACGAACCTTAATAGAGGGACTTCATCAGTATATTGGCCTGGTGTTAAAGACAAATGTAAAAATATAAAGGGCGTCCCCTAATCACCGTCCCCTAATCACGCTAAAGGGCGTCCCCTAATCACGACGGTCTCTGGTTCACATCACCGTAGGTGTTCTTTATGCGCTGTACCTCTTCTTGGATGGAAAAAAACGCGTCCACCACAGCCGGGTCGAAATGCATTCCCCGTTCCTGGGCGATTATATGAATCGATTTTTCTATCGGGAAAGCTTCCTTGTAGGGCCTTTTGGAAGTCAAGGCATCGAAGACATCCGCCAAAGCGACGATCCGCCCGGCCAGCGGAATTTGTTTGCCTTTCAAACCGCGCGGGTAACCGGAACCATCCCATTTTTCATGATGGGTCAGGGCGACGATTTCCCCCAGGCGCACAAACGGAATACTTGAATTTTTCAGGATATTGGCTCCGATCAAAGGATGCATCCGCATGAGCTGCCACTCCCTGTCATCCAATTTGCCGGGTTTGAGCAGAATCCTGTCGGGGATACCGATCTTTCCGATATCGTGCATGGGGGCGGCGTGCAAGATGTTCTGCACGACTTTTTCATTGAAGCCCATGGCGGAGGCGATGGCCGCCGCATAGTGGCTCATGCGCTGAATGTGCGCGCCGGTCTCGTTATCCCTGTACTCCGAAGCCGTGGTCAAACGAAAGATCACCTCCAGGGCGGCCGTATGTAATTTATCAGCGGCGCTGGACAGTTGGGAGGTCTTGGCTTGGATATCCATCCGCAGGGTATTCAAAGTTCTTTTCTGCTCGTCCTGAACGCGCTTCTTTCTTAGATGACTGCGCAGCCGGGCGATGATCTCTTCGGGCGTGGCGGCCTTGGGGATGAAGTCGTCGATTCCCATCTCCAGTGCTTTGACCCGGTTTTCCGGCAGATCGAGCCCTGAAAACATGAGCATCGGAACATTGTTGGCCGTTGTGTACTCCTTGATGGTCTGAGCCACTTCATATCCGTTCAGGTCGGGCATGTGAAGGTCGAGGACGATCAGGTCGGGCGAAACTTCATGGATGATGGAGGGAACTTTGCGGCTTTCAGCGGTGCAGACAATGACGATGTCGGGTTGCCTGGCGAAGATGCGCTTCATCATCCGATGAAGCGCGGCATCGTCATCCACGACTAGAACCGTGGCCGCGACAAGTACATCTCTCTGTGAATGCATCCCAACCTCTGCGTTCCTATGAATTGAGTCTCAGCCGATCACAAAAAGTTATCGGCTTGTCCGGGGAAAAGCTTAAAAAATTCCGTTCTCTGACGGGAAGAGAACGGATTCTGATTTTAGGTTTCCGTGTTTGCGCAGTTGATGGAGCTTTTGGTGTTGAAAGGGCGATGAGCGCCTGCTTCATCGATCATTGCGTATGAATGCGGGTGCGCTGCAAGTCGCTTCCGGTCGACCCGCCGGGTCGATGACTTAGACCCCTCATGCGCCTCCGCCGTATCCGACGGTCACTTTTTTGCCTTCCACGATGACCGGCACCTTGCGCTGGCCGTCGGACCAGATGAGCATTTCATTCAATTTTCGAGCGTCCTGCTTCACGTCGAAATAGTCGTGGGTCTTGAATGCCTCACGGGCCTGGCTCGTGTAAGGTCAGCCCGCTTTGCCGTAGATGATGATCTTTTCCGTCATGATGGCCTCCTTTGTTTTAAGCGGCCTGCTGTGATCGCTTCCGGCCATTGACCAAATCAGTCCACGCGGCACCTCGTCGTGCTCTTCATGAATCGGATTTCCTGAAACTGCGGCCGCAAACCGCATTGACTTGCCCGTTTGTTAAGCCATACATACATGGAGGGCATCTTGATGATGCAGCGTCTTCACACTTGAACTAAAGGAGCGGCGCCTAATGGCCTACTACTCCCATGTCAGTACCGGCTGGGACAGCCTGGACGTCATCATCGACCACCTGCGCAGGGGCGACAATGTGGTCTTTCAGGTGGACAGCATCGACGAATACCAGAAACTGGTATCCTTGTTCGTCCATAAAGCGCTTGCCAACGGGGAACGCGTGGTTTACCTGCGCTTTGCCAGGCATATGCCGCTGCTTGCCCCGCGCCCCAACCTGACAGTCCATCCCTTGAACGTGGACCAGGGGTTCGAATTCTTTTCGACCCAGGTTCACAGCATCATCACCAGAGAGGGCCGTGACATCTTCTATGTCTTTGACAGCCTGTCCGACCTGCTGCATGCCTGGGCGACCGACCTGATGATCGTAAACTTTTTTTTCATCACCTGCCCCTACCTTTTCGAACTCAACACGATCGCCTATTTTGCCATCCTGAGAAACCGCCACTCCTTCAAGGCCATCGCACGCATCCGCGAAACCACCCAGGTGCTGATCGATGTCTACAGCCACCGCAGGCAGCTTTGCGTGCATCCGATCAAGGTCCAGGACCGATACTCGCCGACCATGTTCTTCCCTCATATCAAAACGCAGGGGGATCTTTCACCGGTGATCAACAGCGTGGAGGCGACCCAATTGTTCTCCGAGCTCACCGGCAACATCGGCGTGGATTCTCATCGTCATCTGGATTACTGGGACCGCCTGTTCATCCAGGCCGAAAATCTGCTCGCCTCCAGCGCCAGCGCCGAGGAAAAACAGGATATGGTCGAACAGCTCAGCCGCCTTCTGCTTACCCGCAACAAACGCATGCTGGGCATGATCCGCAGGTTTATGGCCCTGGAAGACTTCCTGCAGATCAAAGAAAGGTTGATAGGTACGGGTTTTATCGGAGGTAAAACCCTGGGCATGCTTCTCTCCCGCAAGATTCTGCTTCAGGATCCGGCTTTCAATTGGGCCACCGTTCTCGAACAGCACGACTCGTTCTACATCGGATCGGATGTCTTTTACTCTTACATCGTCCAGAACGGGTGGTGGAAGCTGTTCATGGAACACAAAACCCGGGAGGGCTACTTTCAAAAGGGAATGGAATTGAAAACCAGAATGCTCAGGGGTGTTTTCCCGGAGCATGTCCGCGAGCGCTTCCAATCCATGCTCGAGTATTTCGGCCAGTCGCCGATCATCGTGCGTTCCAGCAGCCTTCTGGAAGACGCTTTTGGCAGCGCCTTCGCGGGAAAATACGAAAGTTTCTTCTGTGTCAACCAGGGCTCTCCGGAGCAGCGCTACAATAATTTCGAACAGGCGGTGCGCAAAATCTTCGCCAGCACCATGAATGCCGATGCGCTGGCCTACCGCCTGCAACGCGGCCTCGATCAAGCGGACGAGCAGATGGCCCTGCTGGTGCAACGGGTGTCGGGAGCGTATCACGGCACCTATTTCTTTCCGGGCGCCGCGGGCGTCGGTCTCTCACACAATCCGTATGTCTGGCAAAAGGGTCTCGATCCCAATGCAGGCATGCTGAGACTGGTCCTGGGACTCGGCACGCGGGCCGTCAACCGCGTCGAAGACGACTATCCGCGCATCGTGGCCATGGACAACCCGCTGGTCAAGCCGTCGACCGCCATTGCGGACCTGCGTAAATACTCCCAGCACAACGTGGATGTCCTAAACATGAAGGCCAATGACCTGCAGACGATCCCCTTCTGGGACTTGACGGCCGAAAAACTGAACCTGAATTTGGACTGGGTCGGCGTCCGGGACACCGGGACAGACCGGGACAGGCACTTCGGCCCCAGTGCCGCCGGCGACCAGTGGATTCTGACCTTCGATCCGCTGCTGAGCGGCTCCCCCTTTGTTCCGTGCATGTCCGACATGCTCAAGAGACTGCATCAGGCTTATGAAACGCCGGTGGATATCGAATTCACGGTCAATTTCAGCCGGGCCGAGGATCTTCAGATCAACCTGTTGCAATGCCGGCCGTTCCAGAGCATCGGCCCCAGTGCGGAAGTGGCCATGCCCGAGGATTTGCCCGGTGAGAAGATCTTCATCCGCACCCAGGGCAATTTCATGGGCGGCAATGTGTGCCTGCCGCTCCGGCGGATCATCTGGGTCGATCCATCCGCCTATGTCGGCCTTTCTTTGTCGGACAAATACAGCGTGGCGCGTCTGATTGGAAAGCTGAACCGTCTGGTGGCGGACCGCACTGAACGGCCGACCCTGCTGCTCGGTCCGGGACGCTGGGGAACCCATACCCCGGCCATGGGGGTTCCAGTACGCTTTTCCGAAATCAATCACATCACCGCCCTGGCTGAAGTCAGCTACCAGGACGGCGATCTGATCCCGGATCTGTCTTTCGGCTCGCATTTCTTCCACGACCTGACCGAAACGGGCATTTTTTACGTGGCCGTTTACCAGGACAAAGCAGACGTCGCTTTCAATACAGGTTTACTGGCCCAACTGTCCGACATGACCCTCGAGGTGCTCCCCAAGGACAACCGCCTGAGCCACGTTGTGAAAGTTTATGATCTGGGATATGAGAAAATGATGTTGCGGGCCAACGTCGTTTCACAGGAGATGATTTGCCACCTGGTGTAAAGGCAAAAAGGGCATGCATCAAACCGTGGCGGTTGAATCGGCATCGCATTCGAGCAGATGAGGTTGCGCTTATTTGAGAAGGCATGCCATGAAGCAGGCGAAATTTTCACTTAACCTAAAAACGAAGCTGGTGGTGCTCTTTCTTGCGCTGGCGCTGGCGCCCCTGGCGATCGTGGGCGCATTTTCGATCCATATCACCGGAGAGCTGATCGTCAACCTGGTGTTGCGGCAGTTGGAGAATGTGGCCGCGGACAAGGCCGCCATTCTGGATCGATGGGTGGGTGAACGCAAGTCCGACCTGCAGGTCATCGCCGGCACCTCCATTCTCAAAACCATGGACCCGCAACAGATCGCACCTTACCTGAACCTGGTCGGGCAGCATTACGGCGTTTACAAAGATATCACGGTCGTTGACAATGCCGGCGAACGGGTGTTCAGCACCAACGGAATCAGCACGCCGGCCGGCAGCGTCCCATGGAACCACGCCGCCGATGCGCCGCTGCTGCCGTCCGCCATCACTTACCTTCCGAACGAGACCGAATCCACTTTTCAGATCGCCGCACCCATCCGGAGCAATGACGACATCCAGGGAATGGTGTTCGGCACGGTCGGAACGCACAACATAATCTATTCCATTCTGAATGTATCCCTGGGACAAACGGGTGAATGTTACCTGGTGGATAAGGATGGCACCTTTCTGGCCCACAAGGAGCCCCATCGGATTCTGGCCGAAAACATTTCTCAATCGGACAGCTTCAAAAACATTTTCGGCGTCCGCGACCGCACCAAGACCTATCTTGACTACCGCGGCATCGAGGTGCTGGGCACTTCCAAAAAGGTCGGCGCCACGGATTGGTACCTGGTCGTAGAACAGGATCGCGCCGAAGCCTTTCACAGCGTGACGGTTCTCAAGCGCACCATCTTTTTCACCGTCCTGCTTTGCGTCAGCAGCGCATTTCTGATCACCTGGATCATCTCGTACCATGTGGTGCGCCCGATCCGCGCCCTAAGCCGCTCAGCCCACAACCTGGCCGACGCGCAGTTCGATTCCGGTAAAATCAAAATGGATCGGCAGGACGAGATCGGAATGCTCTACCGCGCCTTCGAAGATATGGCCCGGAAAGTGCGCGAGCGCCAGGACAGCCTGGAACAGGAAGTCAATTTGAAGGATGCGGAACTCAAAGAAACCGACCTGATCCTGAAGCAGATCAAAGTGATTGCCGAGCGCTCCGAAAAATTCGCGGCCATCGGCCGCTTGGGCGCCGCAGTGGCCCATGAAATCCGAACACCGCTGACCTCGCTCAAACTCTTCCTGGAGTCGGTTGAAGCGGAAATCGCGATCTCTCAAGAATATGAAGAGGATTTTGAGGTCGCCATGAGCCAGATCCGGCGCATCGAAGGGGCCATCAACCGTTTTCTCGAGTATTCAAAGCCTCAGGAGCTCAACATCTCGAAGGTTTGCGTGCCGGAACTGATCGAAGAGTCGGTTTCCATGATCCGGCCCATGGCCAACAAGCAGGAAAGCGCGCTTGCGGTCACCGTCGAAGGCGGATTGCCGGAGATCGATGCCGATCAAAAATTCCTGGAAGAGACGCTGGTCAACCTCATGGTCAACGCCCTGGAAGCCATGGGCGCCAAAGGTCAGCTTTTCGTGTCGGCCGGAAAGGACCGCTGCCGTTTCAGCGAAAAAGATCAAAACTGCATTCGCATCGACGTCCGCGATACCGGCCCGGGCATCTCCGACGTGCATATGCATATGATCTTCGATCCCTTTTTCACCACCAAGGCGTCCGGAACAGGTTTGGGTTTGCCGCTGGTGCTCAATACCATCCAGCGGCACGGCGGAGCGGTACACGTTCGCAATCAAGAGGGGGGCGGGGCCGTTTTCTCCATTTTTCTTCCATATTCAACAACAGCTGCCAGCCATGGAAAAAATACTGCTGATCGATGACGATGAAGGTTTGAATCATTTTCTCGGTCGTTTCTTCAAGCGAAAAGGTTACTCGGTGACGGCCTGCATCAACGGACAGGCCGCCCTGGAGACCATTTCAGCCCAATCTTTCGATCTTATTCTGCTGGATTACAAAATGCCCGGCCTAAATGGACTCGATACGCTCAAAAGCATCAAGGCGGCCCAGGTCAAAACCCCGGTGATCCTGATGACGGCCTATGGCAGCACCGATACGGCCATCGAGGCCATGAAGCGCGGCGCCTATGATTATCTGGTCAAACCGTTTGACCGAAATGAACTGAGCCGGATCGTCGCCGAAGCCTTGCTGCTGAACCGCCAGATGAAAGAGATCGTCAGCTTGCCCAATACCCAGGAGCCGTTGCGCGAACACGCCCCGGGCAGCGGTTTGAAACTCATCGGCCACAGCCGTCTGATGCAGGAAATCTACAAAACCATCGGCCAGATTGCAGAAAAAGATGTGTCCGTTCTGATCAGCGGCGAAAGCGGTACAGGCAAGGAATTGGTGGCGCGGGCCATTTACCATCACAGCCGCCGCAAGGACAAGCCCTTTATCGCCATCAACTGCGCGGCCATCCCTGAAAATCTCTTCGAAAGCGAGCTGTTCGGCTATGAGCGCGGGGCCTTTACGGGCGCGGAGCGGACCAGCATCGGTAAAATCGAACGCTGCGACCAGGGCACCTGTTTTCTGGACGAGATCGGCGACATGTCCATGGGGCTGCAGGCCAAACTGCTGCGCGTTCTGCAGGAGGGAGAGTTTGAAAGATTGGGCGGAAGACAGACCATCAAGGCCGATGTACGCGTGATTGCAGCCACCAACAAGGATCTTGAACTGGAAGTGCGCAATGGGCGTTTTCGGGAAGACTTGTTCTGGCGCCTGAAGGTCATCTCCATTCATCTTCCGCCGCTGCGCAAACGCAGCGAGGACATCCACCCGCTGATCGACTACTTCCTGGGTCGCTTCGGGGCGGAGTACGGCAAGCCCATCCGGCACGTGTCGGAGGGGGTCATGCAGCGCTTCGCCGCCTATTCATGGCCGGGCAACGTACGCGAACTGGAAAACTGCATCCGGCGGGCCATTCTGCTGTGCGCGGGCGATGTGGTGACCGAGGATCATATAGAATTGCGCGATCATCCGCGCGCGTCTCAACTGCAGACCCTCGATCGCGAACAGCGTATGGCCGGATTGAAAGCAAAGCTGCAAGAGATCATACCGGAGGTGCTGCGTCTCTCCCAGGAGGGCGTTCATGCCAACCTCATCCAGATGGTGGAGGAAACCATCATCGCCAAGGCGCTCGAGCAGTGCGGCAACAATCAGGTCAAGGCCGCCCGCATGCTCGGCATCAGCCGCAACACCTTGCGCCACCGCATGAAAAGGCTCTTCGACAAGCAAAGCGATCCGAAATGATGACCATCCTTCATGGGAGCCGTCCTGTGCGTGTTCAGCGAAGCGGCACGCGCGACGTACGCGAAGTGCTCCAGTTTCGCGTGGCCGCGAGGTTCTCAGAAATGGGCAGCAAAGAGGAGCTGGCGCTTCCAGGTCAGCGTTCCCAAGCAGGAGCTTGGGAACGAGTACAAACAGACCCCTCGCCCGTTAAGCTTTTGCCCGTTGGCCGGTGATGAATGCGAGCGCGGACGTGGCGAGATGCTGAAGTTGCTTCGAAATGAGAGCCGGTTCGCCTCGAAGATGGTTTCCTAACCGTACACGTTAATCGTGCACGTGCACGGACTTTCTTTCAGGCTGGTTCCCAAGCTCCGGCTTGGGAACCGTGCGCGAAGCTCCAGCTTCGCATGCCCGCGAGATCCGCAGAAATGGTCAGGGGCAAAGAGGAACTGGCGCTTCCAGGTCAGCGATCCCATCACGCCTGCTGAAAATCCAACAGCGCTGCTCAAGTTTTGAACACCTCTCCTTTTATCCCAGGATGCCGGCCGGCCTGCATTCCGGCCTTCGAAAGCTAAGGGCTCTGGTGTCATTTCACCAGCTAAAACGGCAACTCTCTCTCCAGCCAGCCGGGCCATAGTTTTATGATCCAATAAGTCGGGTGGTTATCCTCTTGATCGGGTTTGGCATCACTTTTGATTATATCCTCGGCAGAATGCCTGCATTCACGCATTTGATCGAAATCGAACGAAAGGAGGCCGGTATGAAGCATGCGGGGCTTTTGACTGCCGAGCGCATGGATGAAGTCATGATGATATGCGCCAGAGAAAACCCTGTTTATGAACAGGTCAGCAACTTCAGCATCGCTCTTTATGTCATCGGACACTACAAATGCACCGATCTCATGTCTTTGGACGATGTGGACCCATCCGAAGCCGCGTCGATCTTGAAAGAGGATTTCCATGAGATCGCGGCAGAAGAACTGCCGTTGTCCTATGACATCCGTGAATCGGATGAAAGATTCCTGGTCGTTTTCGGCGACCCTGCCTTTCCGGAGCACTTCGCCGTTCTCGTGAACAGCGCCAGCGACAAACCTTACTTTTCGAAACTGAAATTTTTCGGCAGTGGTTTCGACAGCCTGGAAGAACTCAAGCAGGAGTTTCTGGGGAAGGACGGCGTCGGTTGGAACGATATCGCCTTTTTCCGCAGAAAAAGGTCCCTTTTGAAGTCTGGTGACATGAAAAAAATATATACGATCCGGGATGATGGAAGTTACTCCATTTTTGAAGATGAATCGCCACTCAACGCCAAGGAGGTAGATCCGTGTCGCACATCAATGAGGTTATAGCCAAAGTCAAGCAGAGAGATCCCGATCAAAAGGAATTTCACCAGGCGGTGATCGAGGTGCTCGAAACACTCGAACCCACTGCCGAACGCCATCCCGAATTTCTCAAAGCGGGAATATTCGAAAGAATCGTCGAACCGGAGCGCGCCATACTGTTCCGCGTCCCATGGATGGACGACAAGGGCCAGGTCCAGGTCAACCGGGGCTTCCGGGTTCAGTTCAACAACGCCATCGGCCCCTTCAAGGGCGGCATTCGCTTTCATCCGTCGGTCAATCTGAGCATTATCAAGTTTTTGGGATTCGAGCAGACCTTCAAGAACTCCCTGACCACCTTGCCCATGGGCGGCGGCAAAGGCGGATCGGATTTCGATCCCAAAGGCAAATCCGACAACGAAATCATGCGCTTCTGCCAGGCCTTCATGCGCGAACTCTTCCGTCACATCGGCGCCGAATGCGATGTTCCCGCCGGAGACATCGGCGTGGGCGGCCGCGAAATCGGTTTCATGTTCGGCTATTACAAGAAAATCAGGAATGAACATACCGGCGTGTTGACCGGCAAAGGAATCGAATACGGCGGCAGCCTGATCCGGCCCGAAGCCACCGGCTACGGCACCACCTATTTCGCGGCCGAAATGCTGGCCACGCGGGGCCTGGATTTCAAAAACAAGATCGTAGCGGTCAGCGGCGCGGGCAACGTGGCCCAGTATGCCGTCGAGAAGGTCACCCAGATGGGCGGCCGCGTCATCACGGTGTGCGACTCCAATGCCACCATCGTCGATGAAGAAGGCATCAATGCCGAAAAATGCTGCTACATCATGGATTTGAAGAATGGAAGGCGCGGACGGATCAAAGAATATGCCGACCGCTACAAGTGCGTGTGCGTCGAAGGCCTGAACGTGTGGGATGTCATCCGTGAGCAAGGCATCAAGGTCGATATCGCCCTGCCCTGTGCTACTCAGAATGAACTGGATGGCGAAAACGCCGCCGCCCTGGTGAAAAACGGCTGCATCTGTGTGGCCGAAGGCGCCAATATGCCTTCCACCCCGGATGCCGTGCGGATCTTCCAGGAGTATAAAATTCTCTATGGACCGGGCAAAGCCGCCAATGCAGGCGGCGTGGCCACTTCGGGCCTGGAAATGAGCCAGAACAGCCTCAAACTGTCCTGGAGCAGGGAAGAAGTCGACCAGCGACTGCTGGGGATCATGAAGAACATTCATGCTGCCTGCCTGAGCGCGGCCGAAACCTATGGCAAAAAAGGAGATTATGTGGCCGGCGCCAACATCGCGGGTTTCCTCAAGGTCGCCAAAGCCATGTACGCGTACGGTGTAGTATAAATCTAGATCAAGCCTGCTATCCGGCCGATCCCGCGCGGATCGGCCGGAAGCTTCAATTGGCAATCATCTTCACGTGGACTGGAAAACGGTAAAGGCCGTTATTAGAAAATCTCTGGAGCACCGTTTTGGACTGCCTGATTTAAACGGGCTAAAGATCCTGGCCGTAGATGAAATTGCTGCTTTAAAAAAATCGGGGCCAACAAGGTCATCGAAAACTGGTGGGAGCTGGCACGCTCGATTCAACATCCAGATTTAACCTCCTTTGCACAGATGATCGAGCGGCACATCCATACCGGGGAAACCGCAGGGTTACCGACAAGATCAAGGTATAAGGAGGAGCATACGGCTCCCATGATCTACGTTACTTTACACTGAGAATTTACCAGGCTTTCTCCAACTAAATTGGAGGAAAGCCTTTTTTATTTATTTATGGACGTCCCCTCATCCTGTTTGACCAACTCGACCCGGCGGTTCTGGGCCTTGCCCAAAGCCGTCGTATTCGCTGAAACAGGTTTGGACGATCCGAAACCTTCAGCCTTCAACCTGTCCCCGACAATACCTGCCGCGACCAAATAGGACCGAACCGATTCCGCCCTCTTTAGCGATAGAACCTGATTACGCTCCCCGGTTCCGCTGGAATCTGTGTGGCCTTCTATTGTAAGCCGTAACCCGCCATCAGCTTTGAGCATACCAGCAATTTTATCCAGGGTGGGAATGGATTCACTACGCAGCACCGCAGAATCCACGTCAAAATTAATACCATAGAGACGTACCCGCCCGGACGATTGAAGCTCTTTACTCATCTGCTCCTGAGCTCCACCGGACCAATGGGGGCAACTGCCGATGGCTGCGGACTTACGATTTCCGGTCCAGATCCCGCCAGCATTCTTTTCGTTTCCTTCAAGCCAATAGACTCCGAAAAACTGTTTGCCATCTTGTGAAAAAATAAAAATAGCTGGACCTTTTCTTTCACGTTCTTGCCAGGTAAATTTCAAGATACGGCCTTCAATTCCGCCGTTAAGCAAACCGTCTTTGTACTCATAACACCCGGTCACCGCGGTTCCCTGCTGGCGCAAATGAAAATCGTTGAAATTGGTCGCGTATGTCCCTGAGGCTTCAGGAAAGGAAGTCTTTGTGAGCTGATCGCCGTATCCCCTGAAGTCCATGAGTTCGGTATAATCTTTCGCCCCGTGGTTATTTTTGACGGTCAATTTCAACCAACGTCCCGGCACCGCACTTGCAACCGGAAATCTCTGACCATCAACCGCATCGGCAAGCGTAAACTCGGCAATTTTTTGGTACCCTTTATCTAACCCTTCATCCGAAATTTCCAAAACCACATCCTTTGCTCCTCGTCCCTTCCCATCGATACCGGCGGTATCGAATTCCACAAGTTTAAGGAGCGTTTTTTCAGCCAGTTCAATCACCCATATGTTGTTTTCGATTTTGCCCTTGGCGCTTGCCCAACCAATTTTAGGATTTTCATCCAGCAGCCAGAAACCTGACCAGATTCCCCCATATTCCGCCGGTTTCTGAATAACGAACGCACCGGATGAAAAAGACAGCAATGATTGTTCCGTTCCCTCCGCTGTTGCCTGTGCGACATTTCCGGATACGAACAAGAAGACTGCAAAGAGTGCAGCGACCGTTGCCTTTAGATGATTCATAGTACCTCCGTTCAATGGGCTAAGTAACTTAACTGCAACTATCGGAAATTTCGTATTTCTAATTTTACTACTCTGGGTGCAAATTTTCTTGAAAATCGGCAAAGAGTTACTTTATGATAAGCCCTGTCCGAAGGCTGGGTGGAGGGCTAACGCCATGATCAGCCGCGACTGTAAGGAGTCGGCTCCATCAAGGTGTTCGGTGCCCATTTCAGACCTTCATTTGCTTCTTTACGGATTTGATGAAGCGTCCGAAAGCCCTGTCCTTCTTCCGTTTGTCTATATACGACAGCTCGTGGTACTCCGATTCCTTCTTGAGCTTCATATAGCTGGAATAGCGATCTTCATTCAATACCCCGCTTATGACGGCGGCTCGGACTGCACAGCCGGGTTCCTGGGTGTGGCCACAATTGTGATAGCGACAATCCACTGAAAGCCGCAAGATATCTTGAAAGCTTTGATCGACCCCTTCGCCCACACCGATCAGGCCCAGCTCTCGCATGCCAGGCGTATCAATCAACATGGAGCCTTGCTTAAGAACAACAAGCTGGCGGCGCGCAGTTGTATGTATGCCTTCGCCCGTTCCACTAACAGCCTTTGTGTCAAAAGCGTCCTGCCCGATCAGGCGGTTGATCAGTGTAGTCTTGCCAACCCCCGATGAACCGAGCAGGCAATAGGTGCTTCCTGAGACCAACACCTGTTGGAATTCGTCAAATCCGATGCCCGTGATGTTGCTGAGGGCAAGGACTCTGGCTGAAATGGCGCTCGATCTAATGGCAGCAATCTTCTGCTCCAGTTCTTCGAGGGTGATCAAGTCCGTCTTGGTGAGAATAACAATCGGTTCAACACCCCCGTCGGCTGCCATTACCAGGTACCGATCCATCCTCCGCACATTGAAGTCAAAGTGGCACGACTGGACAATAAAAGCGACGTCAATGTTGGCCGCTATCATCTGGAAATCCACCTTTTCACCGGCAGATTTGCGGCGCAGAAAAGTTTTTCTCGGAAACACCTCGTGGATAATTGCCGCAGTGTCGTTGCTGTGATATTGCACGGTTACCCAATCGCCGACGCATGGCAGGTCAACCGATGATTCTACCTGGAAGTAGAACTTCCCAGCGAGTTCAGCCGGGATTTCTTTGGTTTGATTTTTGATGAGGTATGAGCCGCGGTCAACTGCCGATATGCGCGCAATTTCCCGGCCCTCTTGACGCAAATCATTTACATGCGCTTGAAACCATTGATCGAAACCTATATCACTCAATTTCATCATATCTTGTAACCAACCCTCAAACCCCGCAGTTAAAAAATCAGGCATTTGTGATGAGGCATGATCAAACGGGTAACCAAAAGGGGCTGCCGCCATGCTTCATTACACCACGCACTTCGTCCAGTATTGCCAATTGGCCAACTTTTCGGAACGATCAATCCAGGCCCTTGAGTCGCGACGATGAATTTAGCGCCTTTTTAAAACAACAGCAAATTAAATCATTTAAGCATGTCGGCTATTTGCAGCTTATCGAGTATGTCGCCGACTTTAAGGCACCGTCGGTGCACGTGTGCAAATCGCGCATCTGGACCCTGCGTCAGCTCTACCATTTCCTGGCGGCTAAATGGAAAAGTTGCCGAAAAGAGCGCCTTGCAGTTGGCCTGCCCTAAGATTGAGAAAACCGTACCTACTTACTGACCCGGGATGAGTACCAGCGCCTGGTTGCGCGATTACCATTATTTTACTGCTGGCACTTGGGCCTGCGCACAAGAACGCTGTGTGCTCTGGCCATCCAGGATGTCGATGTCCAAGGCGGGTTGCTGTGGGGCAAGGAAAAGGGACGGCGTGCCCCCTTCCAGGGGTTATTCTAAAGCCGGCCCTCAGGGGCAGACTCTTTTCAGAAAGAATTGAGCGCCAGGTGTAAACCAGAATGATTGCGCCTGTGATGATGAAGGCCTTATTCCACCCTTCTCAGTTTGTTAATACTGCACGTCTTGAACGTTGATGAAGATCCGACCTTCTTCAATACCGTTAGCAAACTTTACGCCCCTTAAGACATCTGCCAACCGATCGGGGACGCTGCAAGCGCATCCATCTCTATCAGAGCACGTTGGCAAAGGCGGGCGCTCCCCTTATACCTAAGCAACGAACCTGCCACAAGTCCAAAAAATACAAAAAAGGGCAACTCATCCATGCCCGCGCGGCAATAAAAGGATTTATGTTGCCTTGGGGTCGGGCCAATTGGGAAAACAAATACGATCAAGGGAATTCATTTGTATTTTCAATTGGTTTTATTGATTTAGGCTCTGTAAAAAAGGGCGAAGCAAAATCACCCACACTCCAAAGACTAATTGGCAAGGAAAGAAGATGAAAAATCGGCTGACTCTCTCGTTTTTTGTGGTGATTATTCTTTTTGCAGCAACCAATTTCGCTGGTGCCAACAGCCGATCCGGCCTTGTCACAATACAGATCGATCTTTCAGGACAGGAACAGGGAAAAGAGGCGCGCCTTTGGGTTCCTTACCCTGTCTCGGATCACGATCAGGTGGTCAGTAATATCCGAACATCCGGTGACTACGCATCCATCGGAGTCTATACCGATACCGCCCACAGTACCCCTATTCTTTATGCCGAATGGTCTGAACAAGCCCGGACCCGCAAACTGGTATTCTCTTTCAATGTCCAACGGCAGGAGGTCATTCGAAGGGATTTTCCTGCCAAACAGCCTGACTGGAATCCTGCTGATTATGCCGAGTTCCTTAAAGCGACCTCTCTCGGGCCAATTGATGGGGATGTGAAAGTGCTGGCCGATTCCATAACCAAAGGGCAACAAACCGTGCTGGAAAAGGCCAAGGCGATTTATAATTGGACCTGTGAGCATACATATCGTATCCCGGAGACCATTGGGTGCGGGAAAGGCGATGTCTGTGAACTGCTCAAGGACCCCGGCGGAAAATGCACGGACATCTCTTCCCTTTTCGTCGCGTTAGCACGTGCTGCCGGCGTTCCGGCTCGCGAGATTTTCAGCATTCGTCTTGGTAAAAAGAGCCAAGAAGATATCACCACATGGCAGCATTGCTGGGCGGAGTTTTTTTTGCCTGGTTATGGGTGGGTACCTGTGGACCCTGCAGATGTCCGAAAGGCCATGTTGGTGGAAAAGTTGGATCTCAAGGATTCTAAAACCAAAGAATACCGTGATTATTTTTGGGGTGGTATTGATCCCTACAGGGTTGTGATCGCCAAGGGCAGGGATTTAATCTTAAACCCGCCTCAAAAGGGCGCTCCGCTCAACACATTTGGCTACCCCTATGCGGAGGTAGGCGGTAAGGCAGTTGATTTTTATATGCCGTCCACCTTTGTTTACCGGATCAGCTATAAGGCCCAATAGCAGTGTGCAGGGCAACCCCAATATTAGCTGAAAGTACAGAGTTGATCAGGTTCGGCCGGCGCGCCGGGCTATCAGGGAGAGGGCAGGGGTCAGATCTTGAGTGCGGCCGGGCAAGGTCGCAGTAATCCAGCGGGTGCGATGCCCGCTCCGGAAGGCAGGCCAACCACCGGGTAGCGAGTCCTTGGAGGCGCTAT
>QZKV01000100.1 GCA_003599575.1 Desulfobacteraceae bacterium
ATGATGGGACCGCCGGCCGCCAGGGAGTAGGCGGTCGATCCGGTCGGCGTGGCCACAATCAAACCGTCGGCCCTGTAATCCGTAAGATAGCGGCCGTCCACATGGGTCTTGATCAACGCCAGGCGCGCCAGCGCACCCTTGTTGATCACCACATCATTGAAAACGGTTTCATGTTTGATGAGCTCTTTTTGGTACCATACTTCAACATCCACGCGAATTCGCGGACGAGTGGTGAAATGGTTGGATAAAATGGACTCGATGGCCGTATAGATCTGATCTTCGGCCGCTTCAGCCAGAAACCCGACCTCGCCGAATTTGATGCCCAGTATAGGGACCTGGTTGTCCCCCATCCAGCGCACGGCACTTAAGAAAGTGCCGTCTCCGCCCAGAACCACCACGCAAAAAAGATCAGAAGGTGCGCCCGTGTGGCCGCCGGCGGATTTGGACGAAAGGGGCAATACGCTCGCCTTGCGCACCACTTCGCAACCCCTGTCCTTGAGCCAGCGTTCCAGGGCATCGGCATGGCGGCGGGCATTGGGGTCCGGTTTGACGATCAATCCGATCTTTCTGGCCATGAGCGCTCCCTGCTGGCAAACAGTTGATTCGGTGTAGGGGCTTTTACAAGACCATCCAAACTTAACCCTTGGATCGGCTTCTTGATAGATGAATAAGGACAAGCGAAGCGTTTGGGCTAAATCCGAACCATTCGCAAAAGCTTTATATACAAGCCGACGGGTGGAGCATCAAGGAAATTTACATCCCCTTCGAAGGCTCATAGAATAGCCTTGAAAAACTGAACCTTTACGGGTAAGGTGGGCTGTCACATCGTGTTGATCGCGGCCCGCGGTCTGCGAGTATCCCAATGCCGCACCATCGATGAACGGTCCTGTAGGTTGCATCGGCGCCGTCCGGCCGCGTATATTTTTAAGTTTGTTAAGGTGAGTTACTTGCACCTTTTTCACCTGTTGATGTGGGATGATCAATCTTAGGAACGCCTGTTTTCACTTTAACGCTAGGAGGATGGAATGAGAGTTGGAAGCGCAATTAAAACGAGGTTCCCGATGTTCGCATTGACCGCGCTCGCGGCCTGCTTGGTGATCCTGAGCGGCTGTTCACAAAAGGAGCAACCGGCCACTTCCGCACCTGAAAAAGCTTTGCCGCCGATCAAAATCGCCGTGGCCGGAGCCCATAGCGGTGACTTGGCATCCTACGGCATACCCACGGTCCGCGCCGCGGAACTGGTCGTGCAGCAGCGTAACGGCAAATGCGGAATCAACGGACGACAGATCGCGCTGATTGTGGAAGACGACGTCTGCAAGCCGGAAATCGCCGCCAACTCAGCCACAAAGGTCGTCGGCGAAGGGGCCAACGCCGTGCTGGGACATATCTGCTCCGGCGCTACAAAAGCAGCCATGGGCATATATAAGGAATCTTCACTGGTCGCCATCTCGCCCTCGGCAACCAATCCAGCGCTCACCCAAAGCGGTGAGTACCCCAACTTTTTCCGCACCATCGCTTCGGATGATGCCCAGGCCCGCCTGGAAGTGGAATTCGCCCTCGGAAAATTGGGTCTGAAAAAAATCGCCGTTCTGCATGATAAGGGCGATTACGGGAAAGGCCTGGCGGAATTCGTCAAGGGCTTTATCGAGGGCGACGACCGCGGCGAAGTGGTTTTCTACGAAGGCATTACGCCCGGCGCAGTGGATTATTCGGCTGTAGTCAACAAAATTAAACAAAGCGAAGCCGAAGCGGTCATCTATGGCGGATACCATCCGGAAGCCTCCAAGATCGTCTCCCTGATGCGCAACAGAGCCATGGAGACGATTTTTATTTCCGATGACGGCGTCAAAGACGACACGTTTATCAAAGTGGCCGGAGCTCAGGCCGAAGGCGTTTATGCCACCGGGCCCGTTGATACCACGCAAAATCCGATCGCCATTGAAGCCATTGAAGCCCATAAGAAAAAATACGGCGAAGATCCCGGCGCATTCTATCTCAATGCCTACGCGGCCGCCTTGGCACTGGTGAATGCCTTTGAAAAATCATGTTCCACCAAATACGACGATATCGTCCGCGCCCTTCAGACCGAATGGGTTGCCACGCCTCTGGGCATCATCAAATTCGACGCCCGCGGCGATGCCATAGGCGTGGGATTTGCGATGTACCAGGTTCAGAATGGGAAATATGTGGAAGTAAAATGACATCAAGATCTCTTGGTTGAAAATGGACTGGCGGAAGACGGATTGATGGCAAAGCCCGAGCGCAGACGAAATGATGCCGCCGCGCATAAGGCCGGTTTCGTTATGTCCAATCGACTCATTCGTGCACGCGCACGTTTAGTGCGCGTGCACGAAGGTCCTGTCCTCCAGAGAGCGTTATAATAAGGTGGAATAGTTTCCAAAAGCTGACCGACACCGACCAATGAACCCCGACTACTTTCTAGAACTCTTCCTGGGCGGACTGACCCGCGGCAGCATCTATGCGCTGATCGCGCTCGGTTACACCATGGTCTACGGCATCATCGAGCTGATCAATTTCGCTCACGGCGAAATTTACATGATCGGTGCCTTTACCGCTTTGATCGTCATCGGTGTGCTGAGCCTGGCCGGCTTGAACACCATCGCGATTCTGGTCATCGCCACGGCGGCGGCGGTCATTTATTCGTCGGCCTACGGATGGACCATGGAAAAGATCGCCTACAAGCCGTTGCGCAAAGCGCCGCGCTTGTCGGCATTGATCAGCGCCATCGGCATGTCCCTGTTTCTTCAAAACTACGTGCGCATTGCCCAGACTTCGGACTTTCTGCCGTTTCCCAGGCTGATTCCCGAGTTCGCCTCCCTGAAGCCGGTCGCACATATCGTGCGCTCATCGGAGATCGTCATTTATTTCACCACCGCCGTGGTCATGGTTATCCTCACCATCCTGATCAAGTTTACGCGCATGGGCAAGGCCATGCGCGCGACCGCGCAGGACAAGGACATGGCCATGCTTGTGGGAGTCGACATCAACCGCGTGATCTCTTTTACGTTTATCACCGGCTCCGCCATAGCGGCGCTGGGGGGCGTGCTGATTACTTCCCATATCGGTCAAATCAACTTCTATATCGGTTTTCTGACCGGCATCAAAGCCTTTGTGGCCGCTGTGCTGGGCGGCATCGGCAGCATGCCCGGCGCGGTTCTGGGGGGGCTGGTGCTGGGCTGGACGGAAAGTTTTTTCACCGGCTACATTTCCAGCGACTATGAAGATGTATTCGCATTTCTTTTCCTCGTCTTCATTTTGATCTTCCGGCCGTCGGGGATTTTGGGGCGGAAGCAGTCGGATAAAGTATAGGTAAGTGCTGAATAGAAAAATTCTGAGCTATATGAACGCGAGCTCGTTAGCTGAGCAATGAAGGTCCCGGCATAGAGAATAGAAAACCATGTTCTCCTTCATCGAAATCAAAAAATCCCTCTTGACCTCGATCTGGTTCATGTTTTTGACTTTTCCGATCATGGTCATCCGGGTCAACACGATCTATAAAACGGTGGAATGGCGCTGGAGCAGGATGTTTTGGGTCGGTGCGGCCGCCTTCTTCTTGTCTTTTTTGTGGCGCTATCTGATGCGGCGCCGAGAAGCCTCCGTCCACAAGGCCGAAAGCGAAACAGAACCCAAAAAACCTTTTTGGGTTCATTTGCGGGAAGATCCGCGCATCGCTCGGCCGGTGCTCGGTCTCATGGCGATCTTCTTTCTGTCGATTCCGCTGCTCTTCTCCTGGCATAAGATGACCATCATGACCAATGCCCTCATTTATGCCGTCATTGCCCTGGGCCTTAACATCGTGGTGGGGCTGGCCGGGTTGCTTGACCTCGGATATGTGGCCTTTTTTGCCGTGGGCGCCTATAGCTATGCCCTGCTCAACTATCATTTCGGCATCGGGTTCTGGATGGCACTGCCCATCGGGGGTGCATTGGGAACATTCTTCGGTATTCTTCTGGGCTTCCCCGTGCTGCGCCTGCGTGGAGACTACCTGGCCATCGTCACGCTCGGTTTTGGCGAAATCATTCGATTGGTACTGGAGAACTGGAACGAATTCTCCTTCGGTCCCAGCGGCATCGACAACATCCCGCCACCGGGCCTGTTCGGACTGGATCTGACCTTGAAGCAAACGCATGTTTTCATTTACTACCTGATGGTCGCCTTGACATTGTTTACGATCGCCGTGGTGCGCCGCCTGAAAGACTCCCGCATGGGGCGGGCTTGGATCGCCTTGCGTGAAGATGAGGTGGCCTGCCAGGCCATGGGCATTGACAAGACCCGCACAAAACTGAGCGCCTTTGCGCTCGGCGCCACCTGGGCCGGAATGGGCGGCGTGGTTTTTGCCGCCAAGCAGAAATTCATCAATCCGTACAGCTTCACAATATGGGAATCGATATTGATTCTATGCATTGTCGTACTGGGCGGAATGGGTTCGATCGCCGGCGTGGTCATTGCAGCCATACTGCTGATCATTCTGCCGGAATCCTTGAAGGTGTTTTCAGACTACCGCTGGCTGGTTTTCGGGGCGGTGCTGGTCATGATGATGATTTTCCGTCCCGGCGGCATTGTCAGCGATACCCGCAGGGCCTATGAATTAAAAACGCCGGACCGGAAATTGGGGTAGCCAAACCAGTGACACCCGTACTGAAAATTTCTCAAGTGACCATGCAGTTCGGCGGGCTGCGCGCCTTGGACAACCTGGAGATGGCCGTATACCCCCGGGAAACCGTGGCTTTGATCGGCCCTAACGGCGCCGGCAAGACGACCCTGTTTAACTGTATCACCGGTATTTACAAGCCGACACGCGGAGATATCCGTCTGGCTGCCGCCAATGGACGCACCGTCGACATCAAAGGACTCAAACCCAACGATATCACCGCTCATGGGATCGCACGCACGTTTCAGAATATTCGCTTGTTTCCCCAGATGACCGTTCTGGAGAATGTGATGATCGGTCGCCACTGCCGCATGAAGGCCGGCATCGCCGGGGCCATCCTGCGCAGCCGGCGAACCCGTCTGGAGGAAGAAAAAGCGGTCGCCGACAGTTACCGGCTGCTGCAAAAATTCCATCTGGAACGACATGTCGACGAGTTTGCCAAAAACCTGCCCTATGGCGCCCAGCGCAGGCTGGAAATTGCGCGCGCCATGGCCACCGAGCCGGTGGTTTTGCTGTTGGATGAACCGGCGGCCGGCATGAATGCCCATGAAACCAGAGAATTGGACGACCTGATCGTGCGCTTGCGCAACGACGAGGGCATTGCCATCCTCTTGATAGAACACGATATGCGGCTGGTCATGAGCCTTTCCGACCGGATCTATGTCGTCGATTACGGCAGGAAGATCGCCGAGGGGACGCCCGATGAAGTGAGCCGCGATCCGGCCGTCATCAAGGCATACTTGGGGGAACCTGCTGAGACTTGAAATTTCAAAAGAGATTTGAATCTCGAATTGTACTTATGCTCGAACTCAGAGATATCCATACCTACTACGGCAACATCCGGGCGCTCAAGGGCGTGACACTAGAGGTCGCGCGGGGCGAAATCGTCACGCTCATAGGCGCCAACGGCGCCGGCAAAAGCACGACCCTGATGTCGATCTGCGGCATCGTGCCATCCAGGTCGGGCGAGATTCGATTTGAGGGTGAGCCGGTCCAGCACCTGCCGCCCAACCGGATCGTGGCCAAGGGGATCTGCCAGGTGCCCGAAGGCCGGCGTATTTTCCCTTTTTTATCGGTCCAGGAGAACCTTGATTTGGGGGCTTTTCTGAGATCCGATACGGCCCGGATCAAACAGGATCTGGAGTATGTTCTGGATCTGTTCCCCATTTTGGCGCAGCGCCGTCATCAGCCCGGCGGCACTTTGTCCGGCGGCGAGCAGCAGATGCTGGCCATCTCGCGGGCGCTGATGGCCCGTCCGCGCCTGCTCCTGCTGGATGAACCCTCCCTGGGACTGGCGCCTCTGGTAGTGAAGCGAATTTTCGAGATCATTTTCAAAATCAATATGGAGAACAACACCACCATCTTACTGGTGGAGCAGAATGCCAATCAGGCCCTGCGGGTCGCCCATCGCGGCTATGTCATGGAAAACGGACGCATCACCCTGAGCGCATCGTCCGAGGCGCTGCTGGCCGATGAGGGCGTACGAAAGGCCTATCTGGGGATTTGATTGCACACGGACCTGGCGTGGGGCTCGGGCACAGGAGCATCGATCGCCAGACACCGCATCCTCAAATACTCGTGCTGGCAACCTCCGCCCTCCAGCCAAAACCGGAATATATACCCTGCCCTGCGGGTCAAAATACCGCTTAACCCCAATACCGCCGCTCCGGCCAGGTGCTACAGTAAATCACTTATCCAAGCCACATCAGGGGAGCGGTTTTGCTGTTTCGTTGGTTGCCATGGAAGTTTCTGATCGGCCGGGCGGCGCGTGCTTACGGTGTGCTCGACCCGGTCCGCTTGTTGGCCCGCCTGCGTGGGTTTTCCCAGCCGGCAGAGATACAGGAGCCGATCGAACTGCTGCGGGCCGGGATCATCTTTCAGGCTCGCGGTCTGATCAACGCCCGCGTGATCCAATACAACCTTGATTGGATCTGGCCTTACTGGGTCGAAAAGCAATACAATCCTTTGGATCCGTCGTTTGTCCCGCGTTCTTTTTCCTTCGGTCATGTCAATTTGACCCAACGTAGTTGGACGGCTGTGGGCCGGCCGGATGTACCGGTCTATCCGATCGTGGATCCACATGGCCTGATCACGCCGTTGTACGACGGCTGGTCGCTGGACTTCTGGTTCCTGCAAGCCGACGGATCCCACATCATCCCTTCCAGGCTGCCGCATGTGCGCCAGCAAGTCTATTTCAATCCGCACCAGATGATCCACACGCAAGCCAAAGTTCCCGGCGGGATGTTGGACTCTCAGACCTGGCTCGCCATGGAAGGCGGTTGGCCGGTCCTGCATATTCGCCTGGAGGGCCGTTCGGCGGAAGGCGGTCGGCTGATTGTATCGATCCGCCCCTACAATCCGGAAGGGATCAGTTTCGTGGAGCATATCGGTTTCAACTACGGGCAGCTTTCCTGGCGGGTCAACAAATCCACGCTGATCGGAATGGATCAGGCTCCCGCGCAGGTTCTATTTTCCGACTACAAGCGCGGTGATGTATTTAACATGCTGTTTGCATGGCCAAAGGCGCAGGAGCAAAGCGTGCACTGCCCTCTGGGGCTGGTGACTTCGGCCGCTGTGTTCAATGTACCGGCCGGAGCTTCGCAAGCCGTGCGGCTGACGGTGCCGATGGCCAAAGCGCTGCGCCGTGAAGATCCAAAACGGAAATGGCGGCGGCCCCGACCGCACGTTTCCGACGCAACGGTGTGCCGGGCCGTGCTGCCGGATACCCGCTTGCAGTTTTTATACGATAACGCAGTCCATACGCTGTTGATGCTCTCCGCCGGTGAAATCTACCCTGGACCGTTTACCTACAAACGGTTCTGGTTTCGCGATGGTTGTTTGATGCTGCACCCGCTGCTTTGCCTCGGCATGATCGACCGGGCCCGGCGGCACCTTCATCACTTCGCGGAAAAGCAACGCTGGGACGGCTATTTTCTTTCCCAGGAGGGCGAGTGGGATTCCAACGGTCAAGTGCTTTGGATCATGGATCGGTTTCAGCAGTTCACCGGCGAGAGTGTGCCGGCCTCCTGGCGCCAGGCCATGCTCAAGGGCGCCCGATGGATCATGGCCAAACGCACGCCGCTCGACAGCGGCAAACCGCATGCCGGGCTTCTGCCGGCCGGTTTCAGCGCCGAGCATCTCGGACCCAATGACTTCTATTTCTGGGACAATTTCTGGGCCATCGCCGGGCTGCGGGCCGCGGCGCGCGTGATGGAGGCGGCCGGAGCGACCGTTCTGGCGACAGGGCTGACCGAGGCGGCCGGGGAATACCACCACCGGGTGCAGGCCTGTATCGCCGCCATTGATCCTGATCAAAGCCGCGGCGGCATCCCGGCATCACCTTACCGGCGCATGGATGCCGGCGCCGTCGGTTCCATGGTCGCCGATTATCCGCTGCAGCTGACGCCGCCCGCCGACCCGCGTATCCGATCCACTTTGGAGCATCTGCTCAAGCACCATTTTGTGTCCGGGGGTTTCTTTCAGGACATGATCCACTCCGGTATCAATCCTTATTTGACGTTGGCCCTGGCCCAAACCCTGCTGCGCGGCGGTGACAGCCGCTTTGCCGACCTGCTGCATGCCGTCGCTTCGGTGGCCTCGCCCACCGGCAACTGGCCGGAGGCGGTTCATCCTTTCAGCGGCGGGGGCTGTATGGGTGATGGCCAGCATGGCTGGGCGGCGGCCGAATGGGTGATGTTGATTCGCAACATGTTCGTTCGCGAGGAGGGCTCCCGATTGATCATCGGTTCCGGCGTCCTCTCCAAGTGGCTCGACGATGGCCGACCCGTTGAGTTCGGGCCAACCTCAACTCCCCACGGGACGGTGCATATGGTCTTGCGACACAGTGGTCGTGGTGTAAGCCTGGATCTGAAGTGCAATTGGCGCAAAGGTCCGCTGCCGTTAGATGTTCAGGTCCCTGGATTTGCGCCCGTTCGCCTGATGACAGCCGACAGGACCCATTCGGTTTTACTCAGCGCGGCCAATTGAACCGCTCCAGGCGGTAATTGGAAACTTCTCTGCTGCGGCAAAAGGATGCGGGCTGCGGCCGTTGATCCTTCGGGCGCCGTTCATGTGTGGCAGGGCCTGCAATAGATATGAGAATCCCACTTAATCATTCGGAGCCGCCGGCGCCACCTCATCGGGCGGATCGGATGCGGTGGCTTCCACCGCAGATTTGACTTTGCCGGCAAACAATGCCCATTCGAGTTTGATGCGCGACACCAAACTCTCCAGGGCGCTCATGTCTTCCAGATCCTCATGCCCGTCCGATTGTCTGCGCTGCAGCACTTGCATATAGAGATCGGCCAGCTTTCGGGCGCATACCGGGCGGGAATGGCGCCGGGCGGTTCGGATCGCCTCCGTGCGCCACCTGCGCATGCGGGCCGGATCAGCGATCCCTGCCTGAATGGCGCCGGCAAATTCGCCCATCGTAGCGGCAGCGGGCAACAACCGCCCGTTGCGGTCCTCATCCACGATGTCACGCACGCCGGAGGCTTCCAGTGCAATCACCGGCAGGCCTGCCGCCATGGCTTCGGCCAGCACCATCCCCTGGGTTTCCGAAAAGGATGCAAAAACAAACAGGTCCATGGCACGGTAGGCATCCGCAAGCGCCCGGTCAGTGAGTTGGCCGGTCATGATCAGACGGTCTTCCAGGCCGGCTTGTGCGAAAATGTCGGCTATATTCTGCCGGCAAGGACCACTGCCGACCACCAGGAACACGGCTTTGGCATGGTCGCCCACAAAAGACCGAACGGCTCGCGCCAGCCAATCCAGGTTTTTTTCGGCAGCCAGGCGGCCTACATGGCCGACCACCGGAGCATCTGCAGCTATGCCATGTTCCGCTCGGAAGGCACGCCCGCGACCGTTGGCAAAAAATGGGGCATCCACGCCCGTGGTTATAATGGAAATAGGGCTGCGCACACCGCGGGCCTGTATCGTTCGGGCGAGGCTGCGGCTCGGCGCGACGACCTGATCGCAATAGTTGGCATAGAGCGTCGCCAGGCTGATTACAAAAGTTTCCAGCCGATCGGAATCCAGGGGTACGTAATGGGTGTATTGTTCATAGAGCGTATGATGCGTGAAGACGAGCGGCAGGCGCTTTTGTTTGGCCACGCGCAAGGCGGTATCGCCCAGAAGAAAAGGATGGTGGCTGTGAATGATATCGGGGGCGAACGCTTCAATCTCGCGTTCTACTACGAACGGCAACGGGATCCGAACGGCGAAATCGCTGCCGTTGAAGTGCTGAAGAGCCGGCAGGCGCACCGTTCCTCTTTCCTGGGGCGTCTCTTTGTTGAACTGAGGTGCGATAACGAGTACTTCATGCCCCATTTGGCGCAGGTCCGTCGCAAAAGAATCCACCGATCGGGCCACGCCGCCGACATGGGGCAAATAGGTGTTGGTGAACATGCAGATATTCATAGGCCATTTACAGATCACTCCTGCGGGCCTGACCGCAAAGAAATCCCTCCCTTGGGGAAATGAGAAAAAAACTTAGGTACTTAGTATATGAAGCCCGCGGGAAAGGTACAATACATGCGGAAATGTATTTAACCGGGCGCTCCTGGCCAGGTATTATCCATTGTCAGGATTCCACTCCCAGCGGTCCATGGATCCTGTTGAGAGGTATCACGATGCTCGCACTCAATCGAATACATTTGAAAAAAAAGCATGATCGCAGCATTTTCACCATTTTAATCGAGGGCAAGCTGGGCAAGGAGGATTACAATGAATTCGTGCCGCAGTTGGAATGGCAGATCACAACGGCCGGTAAAATACATCTTCTGATCGAATTGATCGATTTTCACGGCTGGACACTGCCGGGATTTTGGGAAGAGGTCAAATTTGCGGTCAAACATTTCGACCACATCGGCAAAATCGCCGTGATCGGCGGCGGCAGAGCTTGGGAGCGCGGCATGACCTCTTTTTTTAAGCCATTTACCAGGGCCAAGGTGCGCTTTTTTCAATCATACCAGAAACAAACGGCCCAACTCTGGATCGAAGAAGAAGACGCCCGTTCATAACCAGGCCGCTCCTCGCCTGGGATGCCTACATTCATTTTTGCCGCCAAATGGGTTTAAAACCTACTTGGCCCTTCCGCCAAAGCCATGTAGAGTTGCTCTGACACTCACCACATCCCTTTGACTTTAAAGAAAGAATATCGACTTGAATGACCAGATCTCGTCTGTGGTATCCCTCTGGTCGCTGATCTTCTTCACGGCGGCGGCCGTAGCGGTGCCGGTCGTCATGATCGGATTGTCAGCCCTGCTCGGGCAGCGCCACCGGCAACGAACCACGGGTGACCCTTTTGAATCGGGAATGGTCCCCACCGGTTCTGCACGCATCCGCTTCGATATCAAATTTTACCTGATGGCCATGTTTTTTGTTATCTTCGATCTGGAAGCCGTTTTCATTTACGCATGGGCAGTCAATGGCCGGCTACTCGGATGGACCGGTTACCTGGAAATAGTGGTCTTTATCGGTTTTCTTGTCCTTGCCCTTTTTTACTTGTGGCGGATCGGGGCCTTGGATTGGGGTACGGCCGGACAACGCCGGCAGTCCGGGTCTGGCATTTCCGGGCCGGGTTTGTAGGTGCTGTCGGCGGATCCCGCCGATGGAGAAGTGGAACATAAGGAAGAGATCATCAAGCAATTGGAAAACTACATCAAGGGCCGGCGATGAGCAGGATAAGTTAAACGGGCAGGATTAAAAGAAGGTATTCTCTCATTTTATAAAATAGACCGCCTGCCTTCTCTTTTATCTTTTTTCTTCAACTTTTCATTATTCATCTCCGCTAAAACAGGTTCAGGAGAAGCCAATGTTCGGCCGTAAAAACAACCATTCTCCGACAAACACCGCAGCCGATACAATGGAGCAGGCGGTCGGCCGCAGTCTGGTGCTGTCCAGCCTTCAATCGATTGCGGCTTGGGGGCGTAAAAATTCGATATGGCCGTTTAACTTCGGTCTTTCCTGCTGTTACGTGGAGATGGCCACCAGTCTTACCAGCCGCTTCGATATCGCCCGTTTCGGCGCGGAAGTAATCCGAGGCACTCCCAGAGAAGCCGATTTGATGATCATTGCCGGCACCGTCTTCAAAAAAGTGGCCCCGGTCATTCAGCGCCTCTACGAACAGATGATGGAACCCCGTTGGGTCATCTCGATGGGGTCGTGCGCCAACTCCGGAGGCATGTACGATATCTACAGCGTCGTGCAGGGCGTCGATTCATTTTTACCCGTGGATATATATATACAGGGGTGCCCGCCGAGCCCCATGAGCTTCATGCACGGCCTGACCCTGCTGCAAAAGGCGGTCGGCATGGAAAAACGCCCCCTGAGCTGGGTGGTCGGCCCCCAGGAGGTCTACCGGCCGCAGCTGGCATCCACGCGCGACATCCGGCGTGCCGAATGGCGCAAGGCGACCACACTGCGTTCTCCAGATACGATTTAAATGGTGACAGGATCGGACCTTGAAAATGAGACAGCCGGCCGAGACTCTGAATGCACTCCGGGATCATTTCGGTGAGGCCATTTTGATGGAGCAGTCCACCCGTGACGGGATCCCCACTTTCTGGTGTTCCGCCGCACGGACACCCGATATTTTGCGCCAGCTCAAGTCCGACTACCGTATGCTCTATGATCTGACGGCGATCGATGAACGCCTTCGGACCCACGGCCCCATGCAGCCGGCCGGTGATTTCACGCTGGTCTATCATTTGCTCTCCTGCGAACGCAATGCCGACCTGCGCATCAAGGTCCCCTTGACCGGGGAATATCCCCACATGGCTTCGATCACCCGGCTTTGGCCGGCCGCCAACTGGTATGAACGCGAGGTATGGGACATGTTCGGCATTTCCTTTGACGGCCACCCCGATCTGCGGCGCATCTTGCTGCCTGCCTATTGGGAGGGGCATCCTTTGCGCAAGGAGCATCCGGCCCGGGCAACGGAAATGGGCAAATTCGAGCTTTCCGTGGAAAAACAGGTTCAGGCAGAGGAGGCGCTGCGCATCAAGCCGGAAGCATACGGATTGTCCTCCCGGCAGAATGGGACCGAATCGATGTTTCTCAACTTGGGGCCCCAGCACCCCGGGACCCACGGGGTCTTTCGGATCGCCGTGCAGCTGCAGGGAGAAGAGATCATCGATGTGGTACCGGAAATCGGCTTCCATCACCGCGGGGCCGAAAAAATGGGCGAGCGCCAGACGTGGCACACCTATATCCCCTATACCGACCGGATCGATTACCTGGGCGGCGTTATGAACAACCTGCCCTATGTTCTGGCCGTGGAGAAAATGGCCGGCATTGAGGTGCCCGACCGCGTCAAGGTCATCCGCATCATGCTGGCCGAATTGTTCCGCATCGCCAGCCATCTGGTATGGTACAGCACTTTTTTTCAGGATCTGGGAGGGCTGTCGCCGGTTTTTTTCATGTTCAACGACCGGGAGCATTTCTACGAGATCATCACCGCCATCACGGGCGGCCGCATGCACCCGAGCTGGTACCGCATCGGCGGTGTGGCGCAAGATCTGCCCCAAGGCTGGGATAAACTGGTGCGCAACTTCATTGCCTATATGCGGCCGCGACTCAAGGAATACGACCGCATTATCGTCAAGAACAGCATTTTTAAAATACGGACCCGCGGCATCGGCCGGCTGTCACTGGAACAGGCCCTTGAAGGCGGCGTTACCGGCCCCAATCTGAGAGCCTGCGGCATCGATTGGGATTTGCGCAAAAAACGGCCTTACAGCGGCTATGAACACTTCGATTTCGAAGTGCCGACGGCCGACGGCGGCGATTGCTTCGATCGGTCGCTGGTGCGCATCGAAGAGATCCGCCAGAGCTTGCGCATCGTGGAACAATGTGTAAACCAGATGCCCGACGGCCCCTACAAAGCCGACCATCCATTGACCACGCCGCCGCTCAAAAACAAGACCCTGCAAGATATCGAAACCCTGATCACCCATTTTCTGGGAGTGACCTGGGGGCCGGTCATTCCGCCGGGCGAAGTCTCCATGGCCGTCGAGGGTATCAAGGGCAACAACAGCTATTACCTGATCAGCGATGGGGACATCCATGCCTATCGCCTCAGGATCCGCACGCCCTCTTTTCCCCATCTGCAGATCCTGCCGGAGATGTGCCGCGGCCTGATGCTGCCCGATTTATTGGCAATTCTGGGAAACATCGACTACGTCATGGCCGATGTGGACCGTTGAACCAAACCGGCTGCGCCGGAGCTGAAAGCGGATAGTTTCAATCGATTGGATGAGGCGCCGGCACCATCCGCATGACCGGGTCAACGATCCTCGTTTTTGGATGCCAAAACTTATACGGAAAAGGAAACCATGCTGACCGAAGAGGAAAGAAACGAAATAGAAGCGATCATGGGGCACTACCCGTTGGCCGCGGCAGCGGGGATCGAAGCCTTGCGCATCGTTCAACGGCACCGCCGCTGGATTTCGGACGCTACCCTGTGCGAAGTGGCCGAGTTTTTAGGCATAACGCCCACCGAACTGGATGCGGTGGCCACCTTTTACAACCTGATTTTCAGGCAACCGGTCGGCCGGCATGTCATTCTGGTGTGCGACAGCGTCAGTTGCTGGATCATGGGGTATGACAACCTTTTGGAGAAGCTGAAAAGCCGCTTGAATGTCGATCTGGGTCAGACCACCAGCGACGGCCGTTTCACCTTGCTGCCGCACGTCTGCCTGGGTGCCTGTGACCGCGCACCGGTGATGATGATCGACGATCAGCTTTACGGTGAACTCGATGCCGACAAGATCGATGCGATACTGGCAAACTACGCGTGAACTTCGCTAGGCAAGCGATGTTCACCGCGCCGTTGCAGATCGGTGTAGCCGGCTGGTTTGTGCACGTGCAGAAGGGCCTGCTTCTACAGCGTTTTTTTGGAAACCGGTGCCAAAACGCTAAACTGACACGCATGTGAAAGAAAGGACCGAATTATGGAACGTCCGCTGACGCGCAATATTGACCCCGGCCGCGGACCGCTGGACCTGGCCGCCTACGAAAAAGCAGGCGGCTACCAGGCGTTGCGCAAAGCGCTGACCACCATGGCGCCTGCCGAAGTGACCGCGATGGTGCAGCAATCCAATCTGCGGGGCCGGGGCGGCGCCGGATTCCCTACCGGCCGCAAGTGGAGCTTCGTGCCCATGGGAGACAACGCACCCAGGACCAAATATGTGGTGATCAATGCCGATGAAATGGAGCCGGGCACGTTCAAGGACCGCCTGTTGCTCGAGGGTGATCCGCACCAGATGATCGAGGGCATCATTATCAGCGCGTATGCCGTCCAGGCGCGGACAGCCTACATATTTTTGCGCGCGGGCTACACGGAAGCCTACCGGCGTTTGGAAGCCGCCCTTGGGGAAGCCTATGCCAAAGGCTACCTGGGTGAGAACATCCTGGGCTCCGGTTTCGGGCTGACCTTGGCTCTGCATGAAAGCGCCGGCCGCTACATCTGCGGCGAGGAGTCGGCCCTGTTGAACGCACTGGAAGGCAAGCGCGCCCTGCCGCGCGCAAGGCCGCCTTTCCCGCCGGTGGTGGGTCTGTGGGGCAAACCCACAGTCATCAACAACGTGGAAACCATCTGCAACGTCCCGCATATCGTCGCGCACGGCGCCGAATGGTTCCGCGGCTTGAGCCGCGGAACGGACGGAGGCACCAAGATCTTCGGTGCCAGCGGTAAAGTACGCCGGCCGGGGGCATGGGAACTGCCGCTGGGGGTGACCATCCGCGAACTGTTGGAGGAACACGCCGGCGGGATGCGCGACGGATTGAAATTTCGCGCCGTGCTGCCCGGAGGGGCTTCCACCGATCTGCTGACAGCCGAACACCTTGACGTGGAGATGGATTTCAACGCCGTGCAAAAAGCCGGCAGCCGGCTGGGCACCGGCACCATGATCGTGGTGGACGACCGCACCTGTATCGTGGGCCTGGTGCTCAATCTGATCCGCTTTTTCGCCCGGGAGTCCTGCGGTTGGTGCACCCCCTGCCGCGAGGGTCTGCCGTGGATCGCCGACATCCTGGCGGCCATCGAGCGCGGCGCGGGCGAACCGGGCGATATCGAAATTTTGCGCGAACACTGTCAACATCTGGGTCTAGGCCGCACCTTTTGTGCCCTGGCGCCCGGCGCGATGGAACCGCTGCAAAGCGCATTGAAGTATTTCGAGGAGGATTTTCAACGCCATATCAGCGAACGACGATGTCCGTGGGTTTGAATCTATGCTGACCATTTACGTCAACGGGCAGGCTTACAGCATTGCCGAGGGACAAAATCTGTTGCAGGCCTGTTTGTCCCTGGGTTTCGATCTGCCCTATTTTTGCTGGCATCCGGCGCTCGGATCGGTCGGCGCCTGCCGCCAGTGCGCCGTCAAACAGTTTAAAGATGAAAAGGACCGGCAGGGCGAGCTGATCATGGCCTGCATGACGCCGGCCGCGGACGGCACCCGCATCTCCATCAACGATCCCGAAGCCGTGCAGTTCCGCGCATCGGTGATCGAATGGCTGATGATCAACCATCCCCATGATTGTCCGGTCTGCGATGAAGGCGGGGAATGCCATCTGCAGGACATGACGGTCATGACCGGCCACACCTACCGGTCCTACCGATTCAACAAACGCACCTACCGCAATCAGGACCTGGGCCCCTTCATCGACCATGAAATGAACCGCTGTATCCAATGTTATCGCTGTGTGCGCTTTTACCGCGACTATGCCGGCGGCCGCGACCTGCATGTTTTTGCCAGCCGCAACCGGGTCTACTTCGGCCGATTCCAGGATGGGGCTCTGGAAAACGAATTCAGCGGCAATCTGGTGGAGGTCTGTCCCACCGGCGTTTTCACGGACCGCACCCAGGGCGACCATTACACCCGCAAGTGGGATTTGCAAGCCGCCCCAAGCCTGTGCGTGCACTGCGGGCTGGGCTGCAATACGCTGCCGGGAGAACGCTACGGCACCTTACGGCGGATTCGCAATCGCTATAACCATCAGATCAACGGCTATTTTATCTGTGACCGCGGCCGCTACGGCTATGGGTTCGTCAACAGCGACCGCCGCATCCGCCGGCCCCTGCGCCGGCAGGACGATCGCGGCGGGCAGGTCGCCATTTTGGAAAAAGAGGCGCTGCAACTGGCGGCCACATATCTGGCCCAGGCCAAAAAGGTCATCGGCATCGGGTCGCCGCGCGCTTCCCTGGAGTCCAACTTCGCCTTGCGCAGGCTGGTCGGCGCACAGGGTTTTTTTGCCGGTTTTTCCAGCGCGGAACAGCAAACTCTGAACACCGCCCTTTCTGTTTTGCGCCAGGGCCCTGTAGCTTCGGCGACACTGCAATCCACCGGACTGGCCGATTGTGTGCTGGTGTTGGGAGAAGATGTTACCCAGACCGCACCCCTGCTGGCCCTCAATCTGCGCCGCCTGCGCTATCGCAAGGCCGCCGTGGCCGCCTCCGGTTTTCAGCTGCCCGAATGGAACGATGCGGCCGTTCGCCAACTGGCCCACCTGCATCAACCCAATCTGTTCATCGCCGCAACCTGCCCGACGCGTCTTGACGATGAGGCTTGGCGCGCGGTCTGCGCAACACCGGATGATTTGGTCCGGATCGGTTTCGCTATATGGGCCGGGCTGGACGGCGATCCGGCGCCCGCAGCGGAACTGGCTACCGACCTGCGGGCCCTGGCCGCAGAGGCCGCCGGAGCGCTGCTCAAAGCACGGCGCCCTCTGGTGGTCACCGGCGCAGCCTGCGGTCCGGCTCTGATAGAGGCGGCCGCCAATATCGCCTGGCGGTTGAAAAGCAAGGACCGTGCGGCCGAGCTGTTCTTCTGCGCGCCCGAATGCAACAGCATGGGGCTGGCGATGATGGACGGCCGGGATTTGCAGGAGGCCTTCCAGCAAGTCGCCGAGGGAAGCGCCGACACGGTGATCCTGCTGGAAAACGATCTGTACCGCCGGGCGGACAGTGCCGCCGTGAAGGCGATGTTTCAAAACGCCCGCGCAGTGATCGTCATCGATCATCTGGTCAACGCTACCACCGCTGAGGGCGATCTGGTGCTGCCGGCGGCCACATTCGCCGAAGCCGCCGGCACGCTGGTCAACAATGAAGGCCGCGCCCAGCGCCATCATGCCGTCATGCCCCCCGACGACCGGGTGCAACCCGGCTGGCGCTGGTTGCAGGCGCTGGGGCAGGCCGGGGGATTTCAGCCGGAGCCGGCCTTTCAATCGGCGGGCGATGTCATGGCCGGTTTGGCCGCAGCGCTGCCGGTGTTTCAACCGGCCACGGAACTGGCCCGGACGGCGGATCGTCCGGCGCCCAACAACAGGATCGCGCGCCAGTCGCACCGTTATAGCGGCCGCACGGCCGTGACGGCGCATATCGATATCTTCGAACCCAAGCCGCCCGAGGATCCGGATTCCGCCCTGGCCTATTCGATGGAAGGGCAGCAGGCACCGCCGCCCGCGCCGCTTGTTGCACGCTATTGGGCGCCGGGTTGGAATTCGGTCCAGGCCCTGCATAAATTTCAGGGCGAAATCAAGGGCCCCATGGGGGGCGGTGACCCCGGCCGGCGCCTGATCGCACCCGGCGGATTCGACCGCCCCGTGTTCTTCGCTTCACCGGCCGCGCCCGCGCCGCTCGGAGAAAACGAGTTCCGGGTTGTGCCGATTCACCATATTTTCGGCAGCGAAGAATTGAGCATGGCTTCGCCCCCGGTCGCCCAGCGCGCGCCCGAGGCCTACCTGGCGCTCGCCCCGGGCAATCCCATCGCCGGAGAAGGCGCCCGGGTCCTGATAGAAATCCAAGGCACTCCTTTGGATCTTCCGGTGCGGCTCGTGGCGGGACTGCCGGAGCGCACCGCCGGCCTGCCTGCAGGTCTGCCGGGATTGTCCGGGCTGCCTGGCCGGACGGTCGCGGTACTGCCGGCGGTGCTGAAAATCACAAAGAGGTCTTGATGGTCGAAACCATTATAAAACCATTGTTGATCATTGCCTTCGTGATGGGCGCCGGCCTGAGCAGCAGTGCCGGATTGATCTGGCTGGAGCGCCGGTTGCTGGCTGTCTGGCAGGATCGTCTGGGGCCCAACCGGGTCGGTCCGTTCGGCTTGTTTCAGGTGATCGCCGATATGATCAAGATCTTTTTAAAGGAGGATTGGATTCCGCCTTTTGCCGACCGGCCAGTGTTTCTGATCGCACCGGCCGTGCTGGTGATCACCGTTTTAATGTCCTTTGCCGTCGTGCCCTTTGCGCCCGGCATTGTTGTGGCCGACCTCAATGTGGGCGTCCTGTTTTTTCTGGCCATGTCCTCCCTGGGAGTCTACGGCATCGCTTTGGGCGGCTGGTCTTCCAACAACAAGTATGCCCTGCTGGGCGCCGTTCGCGCCACGGCGCAGATGTTGAGCTACGAAATTTTCATGGGGTTGGCCATCATGGGGGTGGTGATGCTGACCGGCTCCTTCAACTTGAACACGATCGTGCTGGCCCAGGAGAGCATGTGGTTTTGTGTGCCCCAGTTTGTCGGCCTGGTTATTTTCCTGATCGCCGGCTTCGCCGAAGCGCACCGTTTGCCGTTCGATCTACCCGAGGCTGAAAGCGAATTGATCGCCGGGTTTCACACCGAATACTCCGGCATCAAGTTCGGGATGTTCTTCGTGGGCGAATACCTGGGCATCACGCTGATCTCGATGATCACCGTGACCTTGTTTTTCGGCGGCTGGTTGGGACCGATCCTGCCGCCGGTGGTTTGGTTCGCGCTCAAAACCTTTGTTCTCATCTGCATTTTCATTCTGATGCGGGCCACTTTGGCGCGGCCGCGCTACGATCAATTGATGCATTTCGGCTGGGTGGTGCTGCTGCCGCTGGCACTGCTCAATCTTCTCGTTACGGGCGCCGTGGTGCTGGCGCTCCAATAAGGGGAAGTACTACCGGATTGTTGTGCAAGGGGGCAATCGTACGCGTAATTTCTTTTCTGATTCGAGTACGCGGACGAGTCGAAGCCGAATGTTGTACACGGAGAAAGCAGGATCATGCTGAGCATTTTGCAAGCCATCTTCACCATTTTGAAGCACACCTTCCGCCGGCGCGAGACCATTCAGTATCCGGAAGAAAAGCACTACCTGCCGCCGCGTTTCCGCGGCCGGATCATTTTGTCACGCGATCCGGACGGCGAAGAGCGCTGCGTGGCCTGCTATCTGTGTTCGGCGGCCTGCCCGGTGGATTGCATCGCGCTGCAGGCGACCCAGGACGAGCACGGGCGGCGCTATCCGGCCTTTTTCCGCATCAATTTTTCACGCTGCATCATGTGCGGCTACTGTGAGGAAGCTTGTCCCACGCTGGCCATCCAGCTCACCCCCGACTATGAAATGAGCGAGTACCGGCGCGAGAAAATGGTTTACGAAAAGGAGGATCTGCTGATCAGCGGCCCGGGCAAGTACCACGACTACAATTTCTACCGGGTGGCCGGAAAGGCCATCGGAGGTAAAGACAAGGGCGGCGCCCGCAACGAATCGCCTCCGGTGGATGTGCACGATCTTATACCGTGACCCGTTTGCCCGTTGGCCCTTCGAAACAAGGAGTATATGCCGAACTTTCTATTCTACCTGGCCGCCGCCATTGCCATTGTGTGCACGCTGATGGTGATCACGCGCCACAATGCGGTTCACGCCCTGCTGTACCTGATCGTCTCCCTGCTGGCGCTGGCCTTGATTTTCTTTCTGCTCGGCGCGCCTTTTGCGGCGGTGCTGGAAGTGATCATCTATGCGGGCGCCATTATGGTGCTGTTCGTGTTTGTCATGATGATGCTCAACCTGGGCCCTGAATCCATCCAGCACCAGAAACGCTGGCTGACGCCGCGCATTTGGATCGGCCCCTGCATTCTGGCCGCCGTGCTGCTGATCGAGCTGCTGGTTGTGCTGGCCGGAGGCGCCTCCATCGCCGACCGGGTCGAGGTGGGGCCGCAGGCCGTGTCGCAGGCGCTGTTCGGACCTTATATGCTGGGCGTGGAACTGGCCTCCATTTTGCTGCTGGCCGGTCTGGTGGGCGCCTATCACCTGGCGCGGCCGCAGCCGCCCAAGACTTTGCAGGAGGGTGCGCGATGGTGACCGTTCCCATGACCCACGGCCTGTTGCTGGCCGGAATCCTGTTCATCCTGGGATTGGTAGGGGTGATGGTGCGCCGCAACATCATTTTTATGCTGCTCGGGCTTGAAATCATGCTCAATGCCGCCGGGGTGGCTTTCATTGTGGCCGGCTCTTTCTGGGGCCAGCCCGACGGGCAGGTCATGTTCCTGTTCGTGCTGGCCATGGCAGCCGCCGAAGTATCGGTCGGACTCGCCCTGGTGCTGCAATTGTACCACGGCATCGACTCGCTGGATGTCGACCGGGCCGCAAGATTGCGAGGTTGAGATGATGCAACACCTTTGGCTGATCCCCGCCTTGCCCCTGGCCGGCTTTCTGGTTCTCGCGCTGGCCGGCGGCCGACTGCCGCGCAACTTCGCCGCCGCCGTGGGTGTCGGCAGCGTAGCCCTTTCGGCTCTCCTGACCTTATGGGCGCTGGCTGTTTTTGTCGGGCGGCCGCCGGATCAGGGCGCCTATACCCAAATTCTGTGGCGCTGGTTCGAAGTGGCCGGCCTGAAATCGGGCTTCAGCTTCCATATAGATGCCCTGGCCCTGACCATGATGGGCGTGATCACCGGGGTGGGCTTTTTCATTCACCTGTATTCGGTCGGCTATATGGCCGGCGATGAAAGCTTTGCACGCTTTTTTGCGTATATGAATCTGTTTGTCGGCGCCATGCTGATCCTGGTCATGGCCGATAATCTGCTGCTGCTCTATTTTGGCTGGGAAGGCGTCGGTTTATGCAGCTATCTGTTGATCGGCTTCTGGTACCGTGAACCTGAAAACGGATACGCCGCCCGCAAAGCGTTTGTCGTGACGCGGGTGGGCGACACGGCCATGGCGATCGGTCTTTTCCTGCTATTCGATCAGCTGGGAACGTTGCAGGTCCAAGAGCTGATGGATCGGGCCACGGCCACCTGGCCGGCCGGCGCAGCTCTGCCGACGATTGCAGCCCTGCTGCTGCTGGGCGGCGCAGTCGGCAAATCGGCCCAGCTGCCGTTACAGACCTGGTTACCCGATGCCATGGCCGGGCCGACGCCGGTCAGCGCGTTGATCCACGCGGCCACCATGGTCACCGCCGGCGTATACCTGATCGCCCGCACCCACGCGCTCTTTTTGCTGGCGCCGGCCGCCTTGACGGCCACGGCCGTGGTGGGCGCGCTGACGTTGCTCCTGGCCGGCTTCAGCGCCTTATGCCAGAAAGACATCAAGCGGGTGCTGGCATATTCGACCATCAGCCAGATCGGCTACATGTTTTTGGCCCTGGGGGTGGGGGCGTGGGCCGCAGCGATGTTTCATTTCATGACCCACGCGTTTTTCAAGGCGCTTCTTTTTTTGGGGGCCGGAGCGGTCATTCACGGTCTTTCCGGAGAACAGAACCTGTTCCGGATGGGCGGTTTGCGCCGCGAGATGCCCCTGACCTTTCTGACCTTTCTGGCCGGAGCGGCCGCTCTGGCGGCCTTGCCGCTGATCACGGCGGGTTTTTACAGCAAGGACCTGATCATCTGGGAGGCTTACGCCGCCGCCCGCGGCAACCTGGCCCTGTGGGGCGCGGCCCTGGCCGGGGCCTTCATCACCGCCCTTTACACTTTCCGGATGTTCTTCCTCATTTTTGAAGGACCCCTGCGGACCAGCGTGCAGCACGCCCCCGGTCCATCCATGACCGTTCCATTAGCGGTGCTGGCGCTCCTGTCTCTGCTTGCGGGATTCCTGCAGATCCCCCCCACATTGGGGGGCGGTGTGCATCTTTTTTCCGATTTTCTGAGCAGCGCGCTGCCGGCCACCCGGCTGGACCCGTCGCGGGAAGTCCACGAAGCGTTATTCGGCATCTTTCCCGCGGCCGTGGTGCTGCTGGGCATCGGCCTTGTCTGGAGAGCGCACCGCCGCTCCCCCGATTTTAACGCCAAACCGATCCGATCGCCGGCTGGAAGGGCGTTGCACGGATGGTGGGCCGCCGGTTGGGGTTTCGACCGGTTGTACGATCTGCTTTTTGTGCAACCTTACGTTTACCTGGCGCAGGTGAACCGTAATGACATCATCGACCGTTTGATCGACTTGATCGCCTCGCTCAGTACCGCACTTCATCGTCTGGCGAGCGCGACCCAAACCGGGCGGCTGCGCAATTACGCCGCAGGGCTGGCGATCGGCGCAGCTTTGGTGATCGCAATGGTGGTGTGGGCATGATCCTGGCATGGCTAATTGCAATTCCCGTCACAGGAGGCATGCTGGCCTGGCTGGCGGGCCGCCGATATCCCGGGGCGGCGCGCTGGGCGGCGCTGGCAACGTTGCTGCTGGAGCTTGCCTGCGGGCTTTCGCTAATCATCCCGGCCGCCGGGCGCCTCGATCCGATTGCGGGCCCCTTTCTGGCAGACCTGCGGGCGCCCTGGATCCCATCCTTCGGCATTCAGTTTCACCTGGCCGCCGACGGACTGAGCCTGGTGCTGATCGCGCTCACGTTGGTCCTGGGCCTGGTGGCGGTGGTCTGTTCATGGAACGAAATCTCCCACCGCCAGGGCTTTTTCTTTTTCAATCTGCTGTGGGTGATCGCCGGCATCATCGGCGTCTTTACCGCCCTGGACCTTTTTCTTTTCTACTTTTTCTGGGAACTGATGATGGTACCGATGTTCTTCCTGATCGCCATGTGGGGGCATGAAAACAGGATTTACGCGGCCATCAAGTTTTTCCTGTTCACCCAAGCCAGCGGCCTGCTCATGTTGGCGGCCATCGTGGGATTGTACGTGGTCCACGGGCGGGCGACCGGCACCTATACCTTCGATTACCCGCAGTTGATCGGCACGGCCGTTGCGCCGGGCACGGCCATGTGGCTGATGCTCGGATTCCTGGTCGCCTTTGCGGTCAAATTACCGGCTTTCCCCGTGCATAGCTGGCTGCCCGACGCCCACACCGAAGCCCCCACAGCGGGCAGCATCATTCTGGCCGGACTGCTGCTGAAAACCGGGGCCTACGGGATGCTGCGTTTCGTGGTGCCGCTGTTTCCGGACGCCGCCGGCGCGTTTGCGCCCGCCGGTATGGTGCTGGGCGTCATCGCGATCTTGTACGGCGCCCTGCTGGCCTTTTCACAGACCGACCTGAAACGCCTGGTGGCCTATACCAGCATCAGCCACATGGGATTTGTCATGCTGGCCGTCTTTGCCTGGAACGAACTGGCGTTGCAGGGAGCAGTCCTCCAGATGATCTGCCACGGCATCAGCACCGGCGCCCTGTTTGCAATCGTCGGCATGTTGCAGGAGCGCCTGCATACGCGCGACCTGCGCCGCATGGGGGGGTTGTGGGACTCTATGCCGCGCATGGGCGGCATGACCCTGGTCTTCGCCCTGGCAGCCCTGGGATTACCGGGTCTGGGAAATTTCGTGGGCGAGTTTCTGATTTTGTTCGGCGTTTATCCCGTCAGCCCTGCCCTGACCATCATCGCGGCCCTGGGCCTGGTGTCCGCATCGATCTATGCCCTGTGGATCATGCAAAAGGCTTTTCACGGAAACCGGCCTAAAGAACGGCCGGCGCACGATCTGAACGGACGCGAAAGTGCAACACTGGCTTTCCTGGCAATCATTTTACTGTGGCTGGGACTCTATCCCCAGCCGGTGCTGCAAACGACCCGCACGGCCGCCTTGCACCTATTGCTGAATCCCATTTCCACGCCCATCGAACGCCCCGCCGGAGCGCCCTACATTCCCAGCGTTAAAGGCAAACCGGTCATGGCGGCCGCTTCCCAAGGAGATCGCGATGCAAGCCACTGACTTTATCGCCATGAGCCCGGTGTTGCTGCTGGCGGTCGCCTGCGCGATCATCATGCTGCAGATTGCGTTGAAGCGCAATCACGTGCTCACGGCCGCGCTGGCCCTGACGGGTTTGGCCGCCGCCATGGCCGCCCTGCCGTGGGCCGCGCAATGGCGCAGTGAGCAGATCACCGCGTTGCTGATCGTGGACGGCTTTTCCCTTTTTTTCACCGGAGTGATTCTTGCGGCGACCGTCGCGACCGTGCTGCTCGGATTGGGTTATCTGAAATGTATCGAGGGCCACTGCGAAGAGTTTTTCCTGTTGCTGCTGATCGCGGCCGTGGGCGCGTGCGTGCTGGCATCCAGCCGTCATTTCGGTTCTTTTTTCATCGGCCTGGAAATTCTATCGGTTGCGCTGTATGCCCTGATCGCCTATCCCCGGCATAGGGTGGAAAGCGTGGAAGCCGGCTTGAAGTACCTGGTCCTGGCCGCCGCTTCATCCGCGTTTTTGCTCTTCGGCATCGCCTTGATTTACGCCATCGTCGGCACGCTCGACTTTGCTGCCGTGGCGGCCCATCGCTTCGCAATGCTGGGCCCCCACCGCTCGCCGATACTGCTGGCCGGCATGGCCATGGCGGTGATCGGGGTCGGGTCGCTTGG
>QZKV01000096.1 GCA_003599575.1 Desulfobacteraceae bacterium
TAAGTCAGCAAATAGGTGCCCCCGCCGGGGACGATGATGGTGGCGATTTTGCCGTTGGCGCCGGTGGTAATGGCTGTCTGCCTGCCGTTGAAATCAGTGATGCCGGCAAGCTGGCTGCCGTTATAGGAAAGGGTGGTTGCCTTGCCGTTCCGGTCGGTTATGGCCAGAAGGCGGCCGCCGGCATCGAAATCCTGGATGAACCCGTCCTTCATGGTCCTGGTATAGGAACCGTCGTCGTTCTTGTTGATGGAAGAATGGTCGCCGCTGGCCGGGTCGGGCCGATATACCCCGTTGACCAGGCTGAAATAGAGGTTGTTGCCGTTTCCTTCCTGGAGCCGGAGCACCCCGTTGCCCAAGATGGAGATGGATTTATTGAAATGATGGGTCCAGCCGTAGCCGAGCACCGCGGAAACGGGATCAAGGCTGTTGAAGGAGAAGACGAGGCCGCCGACATCCTGCGAAAAATAGAGATTCCCGCTTTTGAGATTGGCGCTCGAGTGGGCCGGGGCGTTGATGCGGCATCCGGGGCCGGTCTCGTCAGTGGGTGGATACGGCGAGAACACACAGTAACCCAGCAAGGTATAATCGGTGGACAATACCTGCATCCACGGATCGGTGGTGAGCCATGACAGGCTCAGGGCAAAGGCGCTGGCCGGCGCCTCCTGTTCGCAGGCGGCGGCCCATGCGTCCAGGTATTCCAGGGGCGGTTGCGTCCCGCTGCGGTAATCGACACTGCCCGCCTGGTCCCAGAGAACCCACAATCCGGGGGTCTCGGGCAATGCCTGTTGCCAGCAGATTTCAGGCACTGCAGGGGAAGAATCCGACTTGGGTTTATAATATGTCAGAGTGCCGTCCGGGATGCACCCTTCCGGCGAAGTGCTGTCAATGATGGAGATGTCGGCGCGCACCGGCACGGCATTACAGAGGAGTGCGCACCCTGTAACCGAGAGGATAAGCACCGCACATTGCAATCTGCTTTTCATGAATATCTCCCTCCTTTTATTTTTCCGCCAATTCAATGCTGAATGGTCCGTCCACCTGCCCGGTCAACCCACTCTTGATAGAGAGGAAGTAAACGCCGGCCTTAAGGCCGCGGGTTTGCCAATTGTACTGCCAGGTATTGGTCCGCCTGTCATATTGATAGCCACTGTTCCCGGCATCCTTGAGTACGATCGCATCACCGCCCGTGATGTCCTCACTGTCTCTTGTGATGACAATGGTTGGCTCGGCGCTTGGACTCGGAAGCACATTTCCCGTATTGGAAACATATTGCCACTTAAGGGGAATGACCCTGCCGATTTTATACGTCCTGTCAGGGTGATAAGGATGCAGCAGGCCATTGAAACCATATTTCACCCTGATGGAGACGACTTTCGTTGCCGTGAGATAATTCTCCGTCTCCGCCGCACTCACGGAAAGAGTGGAAACCCCTGAGGCAGGAATGGTTCCCGGCGCCGGGGAATAGGTCAGGGCGCCGGCCGGGGCGGGCCCGACCACCGATACCTCGGCATTGAGTTGTGTCTCCCCGAGCGCGGTTCCATAGATCATGTCGGCGGGATCGCTCCAGATGATGGTCTGGGCGGCCTTGGCAATGGAGAATGGCTGAGTGATGGGTGGCGCGGGGTGAAAATTCTCGTCGCCGTCCTGTGATGCCGTTATGGCGCAGCTGCCTGCCTTGTTTATGGTGACGGTGTCTGTCGAGACGGCGCAATCGCCCGAAGCCGAGAAGCTGACCGGCAGGCCGGATGAGGCCGTGGCGCTTACGGCGAACGGGGTATCACCATAGGCCCTGTCCGCCAAATCCCCGAAGCTGATGCTCTGGCCGGCCTTATCGATCACAATGTTTCCGGAACCTGTGCTGGCGCTGAAATTGACATTGCCGCCATAGGCCGCCGTTATCACATGCTCACCAGCGGTGAGAGAGGAAGTGGCATCGCTGCTGGCGCTCCCGTTTGTGAGTTCCACAGGACTCCCGAAATCAGCCCCGTCGATTTGAAACTGCACGGTTCCGCCAGGTGTCCCCTCGGCACTGGAAACCATCGCCGTGAAACTCACCGCCTTACCAAAACTGGAGATATTCCCGGTTGCCGAACTGCTCACTTTTGTGGTGGTCGGGGCTTGAGCAGGGGCGAATGTGGCTGTCACCTGGCAGTCGTTGATGATCGGTCCGGTGGTAAAGGCGTTGCCCGCCAAAGTCCCTGCGCAGCCGGTCACCGCTGCTGTCTTGTACCCGGAGTCAGGCGTCACGGTGAATGAAACGGTTTCGTTGTATGGCACGGTCTGCGGGGTAGAGGGGCTGATGCTGCCGCCTGGACCCGCCGAAGAGGTGACGGTCACAGCACTTGGGGGTTCAACGGCGAAGGGATACTCCGCCGTGGCGATCGTCTGGCTGGTGGTGGACGAGGTCAGGGTGGCGGTGAGGGAATACCGGCCGGCTGCGCCGAATATCCCCATATCGTGGGTGAGGTCGATTGCCGCGCCGGCAGCCATGGAGACCGGGACATCCGCTTGCCAGAGAACTCCTTCAGGCCTCGGCCCTTGGGTTACGGCGATATCGTGCAGAACCGGAGTCTTGACGGCGTCGGTTGTCGCAAGTGTCGCTTCAACCTCGATCCAGCGGCCTGGAGGACTGGTGATGGAGGAGCCGCTTGCCGTCATGGTGCTGCTCCACTGGGCATTGCTCAAACCCTCTTCCGTGTCGGCGGTCCTGGTCCTGAATTGTATCGATGTCTCTTCCGGGATATCGGCGGTAAAATTCAGTTGATCCCAGGTGTCGACGCTCCAATTGTCATATTTCAAGCTGATGGTCCCTGAGCTCGTGAAGAGATCTGCTCCAGGAACGGCGTCAGGCCTGGTTACGGTAAAATTGTCAAAATGGGTCCGCACATTACCATTCTGGCCGTTGACTGATAATCTTATATACGCTGGATCGGCAGGTCGGTTGGAGGTGTTGAGGAAGTTCGTCCAGCCGCTGCCATTCCAATAAAATGTCGAATAGCTGGTGCCGACCCGCCGGACTCTGAATTTACCCGTATATTTCCCGCCTCCGGCATTGTTGTGCTTGACGGGATAATCAAAGGTGCCGTAAGTCATGGAGCCCCATAGATCCACCCACAGATTGAATCCATTGTTTTTTTGCACCACGCTGAGCACGGCAGGATGATTATTGCCATTGGAGTAATTTGTCGAATCCACTTCATAGCTGACTTCTGCGTCGAAATCGCCGATGATTGGCATCTTGGTTTCCACATACGACGGCTTCCACCCCCCATTGGGCATCACTACGTACAGTTGCCCGTTATCCACACTCGGCAGGGCGCCACCCGCGGAGCTTGCGAAGGCATGCCAGCGGTCGCTGTCCAGGCAGCAGTCATCGAATGGGTCGGAATACGGCAGAAGCCTGACACTGTCGGGGAGACCACGCGTATCTATCCCGGCCCTTATGCCCTGCTGCCACTCGGCCTGGGTTTTCCACGTCTTTTGCTGCTGCGCCTCCCCGACCTGCAGGTGTAAATTGCCGTCTTGCAGTGCGATGCCGTTATTGGTGAGGCTGCTCAGTCCGGTGATGGCCTGAGTCGGCAGATATACCTGCTTATCGGTCCGCACCGAGAGCATCGCCTTTACCCCATTGATGCTAATGGGAAACGTCGTGCCCGCCGCCGCACCGGTTTCCACATCCAGATACTCGGCCGTGAAGAGATAGGCGCCGTCCACGGCGCTTGCCGGGATATCCAGGGAAATCGGCACGGAGGTCTCTGCCTGGACGGCTTGGGAACCGCTGGTCGTTGCGATCACCGTGGCGTTCGAGTCCGCAATGCTGAACGTGTATTGAACGGAGGTATCCCGTCGGCCGCTGTTCGTGATAACGGGCGTGACGGCGCCACCCGCCTGATACGTTGACTCAGCAAGGGAAAGGGCAAGTGACGAACCGGGAGCCGTGTAGGCTTGGGCGGCGAAGATCGCCTGCACCGTGCAGTCGTCCAGGATCGGTCCGGTTGTGTAAGTGCTGCCGGAAAGCGTCCCGCCGCAACCAGTGACTGAGGCTATAGTGTAGCCGGCATCCGCGGTGAGGGTGAAGGAGGCGGTGGAGTTGTATGCGAGTGTTTGCGGACTGTCAGGCGTAATGGTGCCGTGCGCGCCTGTTTCTGGGGTAACTGTAAAGGTGCTGACCGCAAAGATCGCGGTAATGGTGTGACTAGCGCTGATATTGCTGAAGGTATAACCGGTTAGCGCGCCTGACGGCCTGCCGTCGACCTGCACATCGATGAGAGAATAGCCATTTTCCGGCGCAATCGTGTAAGACTGACCGTCTCCCGCGGCATACGCGTGAGTTCCCTGGGGGGAGATGGAGCCGTACCCCTCTGCGGCCGAGGTGATGGTATAAAAAGGACTGCTGCCCAGTTCAATCCTATTGCCCACCTCGTCATAGCTGTACATCACGCACATTCCATTGTCATAGAAGACACGGGTTAGACGGTTAAGGGCGTCGTACGCATAAAATGCCGCCCGCGCAAAGGAGGAACAAAACAGCAGGGAAAACAACGCGAGCAGGATGCAGGCCGCTACCGTCTTGTTGTTTTGTATGGATGTTATCCTCTTCATGGTCAACCTCTCAGGCTGCGAGACCATTGCCGCCTTGATTGAAAGGGGGTTCCCCCGTATGAGATAAAAAAAAGCCCGTCTCCGATAACCGAAGACGGGCTTGGCAATCTCCCCTGCTTTTCCACTTCGGCAACCCGGCCGCCTCAGTGAGGCCCGTGGCTTTGCGTCCCCGGGTCGCCCCGGGTTTGCCTTTATCGATGTTTTATTTACTACTACTCAACTTTCTGAGTTGTGTTAACCTGCTGAAATTGAGTAATATTTCCAGATTGCCCCGATCTTGTTTTCAGAGAATTCAGAAGCCAGAAGTCAGGAGCCAGAATAAAACGTAATAAAATCAACCATCCTGAATTCTGTCTCCTGTCTCCTGAATTCCCTTGATGGAGATCAGTGCAGCAACAGTGTCACAGAAATATCGTTATTTCGGCAAAATAGATCAAGTCAGAAAGTTGAGTTACTATTACTATTACTAAAATCTACTGATCTACCGAAGGGCAAGTCAAGAAAAAAGACTAAGAGGAGGTAGATGAGTTAATGACTCGACTTTTGAGTTGTGTTAACCTGGTGAAATTGAATAAATATCCCCGGGTTGTCCCGATCCGTTTCCTCTGTCTCTAAATTTCCAGCATTTCCCTGATCTGTTCCAGGAGTTCCGGGCTTATTCCCCTGATCCTGGTCAGGTCCTCGATGGACTGAAAGTCGCCGTGAATGCTGCGATAATCGATGATCGCCTTGGCTCTTGAGGCGCCGATGCCGGGGAGGGACTGCAGGGTATTCAGGTCGGCGGTATTAATGTTGATACCGGCGATGGCGGGGGGGACAAGCAAAAAGAACATACCGAGAAAAATAAACAACGCTTTCATTTTTTCCTCCGTAACAATCCACTTGCAAAAGTAAATGCGCAACCAGACCATAATAAAAATGATACCCATGCAAATTCCAGTCCCGGCGGGAAAGCCTGGGCCGGTTGGTGGCTTATGGATGCTTCGGCGGCAAAACCATGTTTGGGAAGCTGTAGGGTAGGATAAATAGGTAATTATTACAGATGTTTATATGCTTAATGCGGCGGTGTCTTGCTTTGGCGACATGAATGAGGGCAAAATGCAGAAAGATTGACAAATTAGTCAGGGAGATTTTTTATGATTAAATTCAAGAAGAATGAAAGATTATCTTTTTACACCTTTTGTCAGGAAGCCTGGAGGAGGAGCAACCACCCCGTTGTAAAATAGCGACAATCCTGGCCAATTTACCTGGCAGCGATAATTTTTATTTATTCTCACCCTGCCCCGGAAGGAGTCAGGTATTAAATCTTTTAATGCCGCAAGGAAACCCCGGAGAGGCTTCGGGGACAGGTCTTTCCGCTTGGCGGGTTGATCAAGCAGACCGGCTGATGTACCACTGATAAACATCGCGGATTCCCTGTTCGAGACTGATCGACGGCGACCAGCCTGTCTGCCGCAGCCGGGAGACATCCAGCAGTTTCCGGGGCGTTCCGTCCGGTTTGGAGGAATCAAAAACAATTTCGCCGGTAAATCCGACAATTCTTGCCACCAGTTCGGCCAGCTCTTTGATGGTAAGATCCTGGCCGGTGCCGATATTGACCAAATCGGTATGATTATAGTGTTGCATAAGATAGATGCAGGCATCCGCCATGTCATCCACATGGAGAAATTCTCTTTTCGGCGTACCGCTGCCCCACAGGATGACTTGAGGAACCGGCTGGGAGAGGGCACTTTTGATATCCGCTGGAATTGTCCCGAACAATTTTTCATCCCTGCCAATGGCAGCAAAATCAGCTGCCACGGCCAGTCTGGCCAGGTGAAACTTGCGGATCATGGCCGGCAGCACGTGGGAATTCTCCAGATCGAAATTGTCATTGGTGCCGTACAGGTTGGTGGGCATGACCGGAATGAATTTTGTCCCGTGCTGGCGATTATACGAGCGGCACATCTCAATGCCGGCGATCTTTGCCACGGCATAGGCCGAGTTGGTCGGCTCCAGCGGGCCGGTGAGCAGGTGCTCCTCCTTCATCGGCTGCGGGCACAGTTTCGGGTAAATGCAGGAACTGCCGAGGAAAAGAAGTTTTTTTACCCCCTGCACATAGCTGTGATGGATGATGTTGTTCTGGATCGTCAGGTTCTGATAGATGAAATCAGCTGGGTAGGTGTTGTTGGCATGGATGCCGCCCACTTTTGCTGCTGCGAGGAAAACGTATTCAGGCTTTTCCGCAGCAAAAAAAGAGGAAACAGCATGCTGATCAGTGAGATCCAGTTCGGCTCGGGTGCGGGTGATGATATGGTCATACCCGGCTTTTTGCAGATTGCGCACAATGGCGGAGCCGACCAGCCCGCGGTGGCCGGCAATGAATATTTTTGCTGAATGGTTCATGAATTACTCAAAATTGTTATACGGCCGGAAGCCCTCTTTTTTGATGAGATTATCCTTTTCAGCGTCCTTCAGGTCTTCGCGGATCATGATCTTCACCAGTTCCTTGAAGGTGATTTTCGGCTCCCAGCCCAGTTTTTCCCTGGCTTTGGTCGGATCGCCCAGCAGAAAATCAACCTCGGTCGGCCGGAAATAGCGCGGATCAATCTGCACCAGGACTTTGCCGGAGTCTGCGTCTCGGCCGATCTCATCGAGTCCTGATCCCTCCCAGGCGATGGTAATGGCGATTTCATGGAATGCCTGCTCGACAAATTCCCGTACTGAATGGGTTTCGCCGGTGGCCACCACAAAATCTTCCGGCACGTCATGTTGCAGCATCAGCCACATGGCGCGGACAAAATCGGCGGCATGGCCCCAGTCGCGCTTGGCATTCAACTGGCCGAGATAAATTTTTCCCTGCAGGCCCAGTTTGATGCGGGCCACGGCCCGGGTGATTTTCCTGGTGACAAAGGTTTCGCCCCTGATCGGTGATTCGTGGTTAAAAAGAATGCCGTTGCAGGCAAACATGTTGTAGGCCTCCCGGTAATTAACCGTTATCCAGTAGGCATAGACCTTGGCCGCCGCATAGGGGCTGCGCGGATAAAAGGGGGTTGTCTCTTTTTGCGGGGTCTCGACCACCTTGCCGAACATCTCGCTGGTGGAGGCCTGGTAAAATCGCGTTTTCTTCTCCAGGCCGAGAATGCGGATTGCTTCCAGAAGCCGCAGGGTGCCCAGGGCATCGGAATTGGCGGTATATTCCGGGGTCTCGAAGGAAACCTGCACATGGCTCTGGGCGGCTAGGTTATAGATCTCGTCCGGTTGAATTTCCTGGATAATGCGGATCAGGTTGGTCGCGTCGGTGAGATCACCGTAATGGAGAAAAAAACGGACTTCCTGTTCATGGGGGTCGCGGTAAAGATGGTCGATGCGCGATGTGTTGAATGAAGAGGAGCGGCGCTTGATGCCGTGCACCTCGTATCCTTTTTTCAGCAGAAATTCCGCCAGATAGGCGCCGTCCTGGCCGGTAATACCGGAAATAAGAGCTTTTTTCATTTGATCTTCAGCTTCTGTTAGGTTTTGATAAGGAAGAATTTTCTTGTCCTTAAAAATAGCATATGGATGATATACTACAACAGAAAAAAGGCAGGCGGATCTACTGGTCATGGAAGAAAGGCGATAGAAATTTTGTAACCGTTCACCAGGAGCAGTAGGAGCGGCCCATGGTCGCGACCTTGTGGCATGGGGGAATGCGGTTATCCGGGATCATCCTTCCTGGAGACAAATTTTGGCGGGTTTAACCGGATACGGAAAGAAATTGAAAATGTTTTTGATGAAAAAGGATACAGCATGCAGATTTTAGTTACTGGCGGCGCCGGGTATATTGGCAGCCATACCTGCCTGGAGTTGCTGAAGGCCGGCTACGAGGTGGTGGTGGTCGACAATCTGATCAACAGCCAGCGGGAATCCCTGCGACGGGTGGAAGAATTAACCGGGAAGCCCGTCAAATTTTATGAGATAGACATAAGAGACGAGGCAGGGCTCGGGCAGGTCTTCAGGGAGAATAAAATTGAGTCGGTCATTCATTTTGCCGGACTGAAAGCAGTGGGTGAATCAGTCAGCATGCCATTGCGCTATTATGATAATAACATCGGTGGAACACTGATTCTCTGCAAGGTCATGGCCGAGCATAGGGTGAAGAACATTGTTTTCAGCTCTTCGGCCACGGTTTACGGTGATCCCGCCAGGGTGCCGATTACCGAGGATTTCCCCTTGTCGGCCACCAATCCTTACGGGAATTCAAAATTGTTTATCGAGCATATCCTGCGGGATCTGCACACCTCGGACAACTCCTGGAATGTCGCTTTGCTGCGCTATTTCAATCCGGTTGGTGCCCATGTAAGCGGACTGATCGGCGAAAGCCCGAATGATATTCCAAACAACCTGATGCCTTACGTGGCTCAGGTGGCGGTGGGCAAGCTGGCGCAACTGTCCGTGTTCGGCAATGACTATCCTACCCCGGACGGGACAGGGGTGCGGGATTACATCCATGTGGTTGATCTGGCCCTGGGCCATATCAAAGCCATTGAAAAACTTACGGCAAAGCCCGGTGTGGTGATTTATAATCTGGGCACCGGCAAGGGCTACAGCGTGCTGGATATGATCAAGGCCTTTGAGCAGGCATCCGGCCGCAAGGTGGCCTACAGGATAGTGGGGCGTCGCCCGGGTGACATCGCCATATGTTATGCCGATCCGGCCAAGGCAAAACGCGAGCTGGCATGGGAAGCTGAAAGAGGCATTGAGGATATGTGCCGGGATGCCTGGCGCTGGCAGTCAATGAACCCGAATGGGTATGATCACTAAAAGTGCGCTCAAGTGCCAGTACATATAACGCCTGAATTTTCGGGTTAGCGTAGCGTAAACCCGACAAATGGGAGGCTTTGAGACTCAACGGGGCACTGCGAAGCTTCCGGGCGATTTCACCACTCATCCTTGCGCAGAATATTTTTCTCTTGATCTCGCTACGCCGTTCATTTTGCAAGAGACTCTTCCGTATCGAAAATTGATCGCGAACGGCTTTCATTTCTCGGAAAGGGAGAAGCTTCATCTCTCGCCTTTGCCAAGGTGAACAAAGCAACCGTGGTTTCAAATGACAAGACGGCCAGGAAGCAATGCGCTCAGATGGGACTGGCGTTTACTGGAACAGTCGGGATCCTTAAGGCCTCGGTTTTGAGCGGACTGCTGGATCCGGCCGAGGAGGATGATGTACTGTCGGCCATGATAAATGCCGGGTTTTATTCCCCGGTGCAGGCTATATCCGATATCGTGTAGTTCCAGTGGCCCCTTAATCTTTCCACGCCTTTTCAGTATGGAGAGTTTCTTTTATGAAAACGGGAAAACGCACTGGCGTTGACATATTTTAACGATGTGTATAATATTAACAATTATACACATCGAATTGATGGAGGAAAAACATGCGGACAAATATTGTCGTTGATGACGATTTAATGGGAGAAGCACTCCGGTTGAGCAACATTAATACGAAAAAGGGGGTTGTGGAGCAGGCTCTTAAATTACTCGTGCAAGTCAAAAAACAAGAGGCAATTCGTGAATTCAAGGGGCGGCTGAAATGGGAAGGGAATTTGTCTGAGATGAGGACTGATTAATGGTCCTGGTGGATTCCTCGGTATGGATAGATTATTTTAATGGGGCCGCAACGCGGCAGACTGAAATCCTTGACCAGATGCTACAACAAATACCTCTGATTACCGGGGACCTGATCCTGGTGGAAGTATTGCAGGGCTTTCGAGATGACAATGACTTCAAAAAAGCTCAAGAAATAATGGGAATACTGCCTTGCCGGGAGATGTGCGGCCACGATATTGCCATCCAGAGTGCGGAAAATTACAGGAAATTGAGGAAGAAAGGAATTACCGTAAGAAAAACAATCGATGTGATCATTGGAACATTCTGCATAGCTGAAAAAATTCCATTGTTACATACTGATAAAGATTTTGATCCCATGGTAGAGTACTTAGGCCTTAAAACAATTATTTAATTGTCATCACAGAAGTACACCCGCAAACTTGCCGCACAAATATGGGATTGATTATGCCGAAATCGCGGAACACTTCAATGCTTACCTGGTTGATATGATTGGGTTAACATTATGGAAACTACACAGGTCCAAGGTTTTTAAGTTGAAATATGAGGTGAGCAATGGGGGAACTTCTGATTATTCAGCAGAAAAAAAAAGAAATCCTGGCGGTTGCCCAGGCCCATGGCCTGGTAAATGTACGTGTCTTTGGCTCGGTTGCACGTGGTGAGGATAATCCCCAAAGTGACATCGATTTCCTTGTTGATCTGGAAAAGGGCCGTTCTCTGCTTGATTTGGGGGGGGCGCTTATAAAACTTCAGGAGCTTCTGGGGCGAAAGGTGGATATTGTGACCGAGCGCGGACTGCATTGGTATCTGCGAGACAAGATACTGAAAGAGGCTCGATCGTTATGAAGGATGACAAACTCTATCTTATCCACATTGCGGAATGCATCGAAAAAATTGAGACGTATGTGACTGGCCTGGATTTTTCAACATTTATGCAAAAGACCATGGTGCAGGACGCTGTACTTAGAAATCTGCAGATTCTCGCCGAATCTACCCAGCGCCTTTCCGAAGATTTCAAATATCAATATTCTGAAGTCGAATGGTACAAGGTCGCCGGTCTGCGAAATATCCTTGTGCATGATTATCTTGGTATCGATCTTGAAACGGTATGGTCTGTTGTGGAAGGCCGGCTGCCGGAACTAAAGGCGGTTGTCCGGGCGGCCTTGGAGTAGACTCTGCAAAACCGTAGGCGCCCTCAGCATTTCGTTATTGCTCTCTCCATTGCCGCACGGGCCTCAGCCGCTTATGGGCGGTCCTTGCTCCTCCCATAAATCACTGATACAATCAAATAAGCGCATCGGGACGGACGAGAGATGATCTTTGTTGTTGTTAGAAAAAATCAGTAACGGAAAAATTATCTCTGTGATAAAGTGACTTGTCACTGCAGAGAACTTATTTTTCTCCTGGTGTGGCATGCTTTTTGATTAGCTATTGTTGTTTTTGTAGAGTGAGAGTGGTAGATCGGGTTAGGCGGCCTTAGCACAGTAACCAGTGAACTCTGTATGACGATAATACCATTCGGTCATTGACGATAACGATAAATGTGCTTTTGAACACCACCAAGTCCATGACAAGTTACGCAAGGGAAAGTAATTGATTTGTTTATTTTACTTTCCGGGTTGGCGAATTAAAAAACTGAATGAGAAAAAGATAATAATTTTCTAATTTTTCCAAAATATTTCCCGTGTATAGATGCAGAGTCGGCAATGTTTTTCTCAGCCTTCCACGCAGGCATTTGCCTCCCAAACGCGTCACAACATTAACGTTTTCGAGTTCCTTTTTTACTAACCAGCCATGGGGTCATGACGTTCGTTTTAAGATTATCAATTCAACATTCTGAGTTGTGTTAACATGTTGAAATTGAATAAATATTTCCAGGTTGCCCTGAGCTTGTTTCCAGAGAATTCAGAAGCCAGGAGCCAAAATAAAACGTAATAAAATCAACCATACTGAATTCTATCTCCTGCCTTCTGAATTCCCATGACGGAAATCAGAGCAGTAACTATGTCACAAAAATATCGTTATTTCGACAAAATAGATCAAGCCAGAAAGTTGAGATTGTCAAAATGGGTGAATTTTCACCGTGAAAACAAGTTTTTTTAAATCTTTATCCAGCGTTGGTGCTGGTGCGATCGCCGTAAACCTGGGACGATTTCTATGTGTCATCATTGCGACTAAGTATATTCCGCCTGAAAAGCTCGGATTATATTTTTTGCTCATGGCGATGATACAGATTTTCTCAACAGTTGCTAGCTGTGGCACAAATACGGCTATCGTAAAATTTTTGGCTGAAGAAAATGATGCCAAAAAAAAAGAAAAAATCATTTTTTCAGCCATCAATATGCAGTTATGCGCGCTTCTCATAACAGCTGGGCTGGCTGTTATATGCAACAATTTTTTCAGTTATCTTGATATCAGGCCGTCATATCTGATGCTTTTTCTCAGTCTTTCGCTGTTTACTTATCTCAATGCTGTCCTGCAAGGAATTTCATATTTCAAGATTATTTCTGTTGTTAACGCTCTTAGCGGAGCGCTGAAGGTCGGTTTTGTGGCAATATTTGTCGCTTATTTTCAATTTGGGTTGGAGGGGTTGGTGGTCTCGCTCATTCTCTCAAACATAATTCCAATAGGACTACAGCTCTATATCCTATATAAAAACAGCAGTCCGAGCAGCTACATAATTTTGGACGCAGCTATATTGAAAAAAATGTTAATATTCAGCTATCCCCTTTATCTTAATAATCTTTTTTCCATTGCTTTTAATAAAGGTTATACTCTTCTCATAGCCTTGCTTCTTTCGCCAACTGCTGTTGCCTACTACAGCATCGCTGAAAGAATCCCAGACCTTTTAACGCAGGCTCGCCAAGTTTATGCCACAGTTTTCTTCCCTGAAATCGTCTCTCTTTTAAAAAATGATCCAAATAAAGCTAAGCATTTGCTTAAAATTACCATAGAATTGTCTTTTGTACTATTAACCGCAGCGTCCTTCGTTTTTTTTGTCGCTGGGGAGAGTATAATCGGTTTGGTTTTTTCCGAAGATTATAAAAAGAGTGCATATGCGGTGGCGCTGCTGCTTCTTGCAAAACCTTTCTTGTACAGTGGCTCATTTATGGGGCAGACGCTTGTCGCTCTCGGCCAGAATAAGGCCCCATTCCGTATAAATATTGCCATAACGTTCCTGATTGTAGGTTTATGTTTTTATTACCTCCCTCGGTATGGGTATATGGCTGCAATATATATAGCACTATTTACGTCATTTATTGGATATGTCGCAAATAATGCATATCTGCGCTATTGTAAAATATATATTAAACTTGGGGAAATAATATCAGGTATGACACTTTCTTTTCTCCTTGTTGCTGCATCATTTGTAATTAATGAAAAAATATTAATTTATATTAGTTCATCAATATTTTGTTGTATTTGGGCGGTATGCATTTTGTACATATTCAAAAGTATTTATGCTGCAACAAAAAAACGGGATATGGTGCATGTTATTGCAAAATAATATGTGCAATAAGAGAAATTTGTTATGGGAAGCAAGAGCTTGGCGATGGACTGGCAGGAAAGGTTGGCGGATAGTGCTATTAAAAGGTTTTTTTGTAAGAAAGACATTAAGCGTTTTGTATATTCATTGTTGCCCAATGAACAATTTCTGTCACGGCCGATTTTTATTTTGGGATGTGGAAGGTCCGGGACAACTATTCTAGGAGAGCTCCTGGGACATCATTATCAATTGGCTTATCTTAATGAGCCAAGGGAAATCTGGCAGGTAATTCCACAAACTGATGTATGGAGTGCCATGGCGCCTTCAAGGGGCGGGACACTAGCCTTGTCTGAGGGGGTTGTTCCCTCAATTACAAAAAAAAAGGTGCGCAGACTATTTGCTGCGGAAGTGCGGATGCGTAAGGGACAGCGTCTATTGGAGAAGTTGCCAGAGAATAGCTTTCGCGTAAGGATGATAGCAGAAATTTTTCCTGATGCGTTGTTCATTAATACAATTAGAAACGGGCTAGATGTCGCTTACTCGATAGAGCGCTTAGCCAAAGCGGATAAATGGTGGGGGAATAAGAATTACAAATGGCTTATGCTGAAGCAGTATGCATATGAGGCTGGTTACAGTGAAGAAATTCGACACTGCAATGATCATTTAACCATGGGGCTTTTGGAATGGCGAATGAGCGTTGATGCTGTAAGAGTCGCTTTACAAAATGTTTCGCCGGAACACCACATGGTAGTTCGATACGAAGATTTGATAGTTGATCCGCTGTCATTGTGTGGTGCCTTAGAGAAATTCATTGGACTTGAGCGTAGTGAAGAAATGCGTTCTTTTGCGCTGAACAACATCAAGCGCAAAACTAAACCTTACGGTATGGAAAATATTACTAACAGTATGAAAAAGATTGCGGGCAACTTATTTGAATCTCTTGGTTATGGCGCTTTGGACTGAATTTGGAACTTTACCATTATTTTGATTATGACTGATTCGCATCAAAAAGAAAATTATACAATATGTTTCTACTCCGATGCAAAAGGGTACGGCGGGGCGGAAAAATATCTCCTGTATCTTGCTGACGGGCTGGCCTCAAGTGGCAGGATATGTTGTTTCGTAAACAATAGCGCCAACAGCTCCTTTAGTAGTTCGATTAATACGAAGTTCACCAATTTTCAAGTAGTCATAAAATCTGATAAATATTATGAGGCCAGGCACTACAACCAGATTTACCGAATTTTAAAAAATGTTAGACCTGATATTTTTCACTATAATCTCCCTGGCCCATATAGTTGCAGCATACTTGTTCCGATCGTGGCCAAACTTGCCGGAGTTAAAAAAGTCATAACTACCGAGCATCTTCCTATGATTCAATGGTGGCGGAAACCCGCGATTCTCAAAAGAATTTCATCATATTTTATCGACGGGGTAATAACGGTTTCCATAGCGAATAAAGCGTATCTGCTAGGTAGGCATCACACTCCTGAAAACAAAATAATAGTTGTTGAAAATGGAGTTGATGTCCACCACTTTGCGATGGGAAAGCATATTGCGGAAAGGGTAAGGTTGCGCAAGAAATACAATTTTACCGAATCTGATGTTGTTTTTGGGGTTGTAGGGCGACTCGAAGAACAAAAAGGGCATATTTATGCCTTGCAGGCTCTGTCCAAAATCCACAAGCATTATCCATCCATTAAGCTCATTTTTTTTGGAGAAGGAACGCTGTTAGATTACTTGAAAACAAAGGCTGTTGCTCTTGGAGTAGAGCATAAAGTCACCTTTGCCGGCTTTCAAAAGGAAATGGGACCCGCTTATGCATGTATTGATGTTCTTCTTATGCCCTCTCTTTTTGAAGGGCTTCCATTGGCCTTGCTGGAGGCGATGTCTATGGGAAAGCCTGCTATTGCATCAGCAATTCATGGGATACCGGAAGTAATTGAAAACTATAGAAATGGAATTTTAGTTCAAGTCGGAAATTTAGATGAAATTTCGAATGCAATGATCAAAATCACGGAAAGTGGAAGTAGAAAATTCTTGGAAGATATTAGTGAAAAAGCTTATGAAACAATAATATCCAGGTTTTCTTCGCAAAACATGATATGTAAAACTGATATGCTAAATAAGAAATTGCTTCACCATGTCTAGCATTATGCCAAGAGACAATTTTAATTTTAAATTATTTTTAAAGAAAATGGGGCCAGCCCGCTTTGCTCAAAAGGTGCTATTTCCTGATCAAATTCATAAAGTAAACGATCGCCCGATTTTCCTTACTGGCATATACAGGTCAGGAACATCTTGGGTAGGGAAAATTATATCATTTGCAGATTCATTGATATGCTATAGAGAACCATTTAATCCATCAGTTGTACAACGTATGCCCCAACAGTATTATTATATCAGTCCAGAAAAAGATAATTTGTTCTATGCAGATTTTACCGAAAAATTACTAAAAGGTCATCTGGTCGGGGCTGATTTTGATTATACAACAAACAATAACTATTTTAATTTTAGGCATTCAAGATATCTCATAAAAGATCCAACGGCTGCATTTTTAACTGAATGGTTATCGAATAAATATAGTTTTGAAACTATTATTTTGCTTCGCCATCCTGCAGGGTTTGTGTCAAGCATATTAAAGCTTAATTGGGATTTTGATCTTTCTATATTCTTAAATCAAAAAAATCTAATGGATGAACACCTTCATCATTTTAAGTTTATTATTAATAAATATAACTATAAGGGTATGACTATAGAAAAAGGTGCGGTTATTTGGGGTGTTATATATTATTTCCTTAATAAACTAATTAATAATGAAGGATATTATTATATAAAATATGAAGATATTTGTAAAAATCCTTATGATAAGTTTAAGGAAATTTTTGATAAATTTTCTTTAATGTGGAATGAGAGAGTTGAGCACGAAATAAAATTATCGACTGAATCGGCAAGTACATTTTCAAGAAACACTTTTTGTGTATCGCGCGATACTAGCAAAATGGATAAAATATGGATGAATCGATTGACAGTTAATCAAATTAAAACTATTAAAAGAATTACTTCTGAATTTGATATCCCTTATTATAGAGATTAATAATATTTAAAATGCTGATAATCAAATGAATAATTTATTGCTCATCATTTATTTTTTGCTTTGTCTTATATTCTCTACTGTAATTTCTCCTCAAATAGTGCCAAGATTATCAGTTGGTGGTGCTAGCGTATCATTAACGGATTTTCTGTTTATTTTTTTTGTAGGATGTATTTTTATTTCAAGACTGATGCATAAAAATGAATCTGTTCCTGCTCGTTCTTATTCTATAGTTTTAATGATTATATTTATTGGTGTTGGCGTAATAGGTTTCTTTAATGGCATCTTTTCCAAAGATGTAGGTATAAATTTAGCAGTAAGGGAGGGTAGGAATTTTTTCTTATATCTCGTGTTTTTTATTTACCTTGGATTATCACTCGATGGGAAAAATGTTAATCGGGTTGTAAATATTCTTCTGATTTTAGCCTGTTTAACATCTTTTTTTTCCATTTTGGAAGCATCAGGAGTTGTCGAGCGGATACCTTTTATCGCTGGGAAAATCAAGACTCTCACGACGGGTGGTGAGGAAATGGCGGGTGTAACTCGCGTCTCCTTGCCAGGAGTTTCAGTAATAAATTTCGCTTTTTTTATTTTATTTTTTCAGTTATCGCAAAAAATCTCAGTATTGCGTCTTTCTCTTATGCTTCTCGTTTCCCTAGGATTTTTTCTGTCCTTTAACCGGGGAGCATGGCTAAGCACTATTCTTGCAATGGTTTCGGTTTTTTTCTTTCTGCCGCCTCTATTAAAAAAACAGGTTGCCATAAAAGGGTTTATTGTATTTTTTTTGGCATTGTTACTTTTTGTCGGTGGTTTGAGTGGAATTATGGGAGGCAGAGTTAAAACGTATTTGGATGCAGGAACTGATCGTTTCGCTACTATGACAGTTGCCGGTATGCAAGAGGATAATTCATTTATGGGAAGATTCGAAGAGTCAAGAATCTTATTGGAAAAATTGAAAAATCGACCTGTGCTTGGTTTTGGCCTTGGGGCATTAACCCAGCGTGTAACTTGGGGGAAAGAGGGTAATAAAGAATCGTTGCGAAGTTATGAGACAGGTTACGCACACAACGGCTATGTATACTTGACTTACAAGCTGGGGATACTTGGTTTATTGGCATTCCTGCTACTTTTCGTTTATTTTTCTGTAAAATCGCTCAAAATGATCAAGCGTTTAAAAGACCCTGAAATTGGAGCTATTTATGTAGCCTCTGTTGGTTTTGTTATTTCGATTGTTCCGCATAGTTTGGTAAACCCTCGAAATATGGAAGGAAAATGGATAATTATCATAGCATCCGCAATGGCATTATCTCATTTATGCCTCAGTGTAGACGCACTAGCAAGCCGAAAAATTCAGGGAGGGATAAGCAATGATATCATTAAGTAATAATTGTTATATCCGTGTCGGGCACGATAATTTCAACAAAATTTGCCAATTCTTGTTTTTATTTTTCTTCTGGGCAACTCCTAATGGTTATTGCCAGAATCAAAATTCTGTACCATCAATTACGCTTAACCTCGTGCAAGAACAATCAGCGGTGATTAACAAAAATAAATACGGCTTTAACCAGTCGTCACCCGCGATGATGAATGTAACGTATGACCAGCTTTCATTAAACCCTGACATCGTTAACCTGAACATCAGGCTTTTTCGATTTCCCGGTGGTACCGTTGCAAATTTTTATCAATGGAATGCAGATAGTTATAATGTGACTGACCTTCAAGAATATCCCAAAGTTTATTCAGATTATAGAGAAAAGCTTTTCAGGGCTTATGGAGCTAACGGAAGGAAAGTTGGCTATGAAAATTTTTTGATGTGGACAAAAAGAGACTCGATCACGCCGCTTTTTGTCATCAACATGAACACACTGAAAGAGTTCGAGGACATCCTGAAGGCGTTCAATACGGCGAAAGAATTAGGAGTTAAAGTAGAGTTCTGCGAATTGGGTAATGAGCTTTACTTTCTTGAGCAGGCAGGGGAAAAATATGAAAACATTGATAAATATGTATTAGCGGCTAGTGATGCCGCGCAAAGACTTAAGAAATTTTCCCAAGATATCAAAATAGGTGTGCCGGTTTCAGGAAAACCTGAGTGGCAACGCGGGAAAGAATGGGACCAAGCAATCAAAAATTCTTATCTTCATTATGATGCCATAGTTCTTCATCAGTATCTGAATGTGGATGATATTCCGGGAAGTTATGTCGGGAGTGAAGCTTTTTCGTTTGTTCGAGAAGGCTTTCCGGAACAAGTGCGTTATTATGCCCAAATGTTTCCTGACAAAAAAATATGGTTGAGTGAATGGAACATAGAAAACAGACCTCTCAATAATATTAATCAGACGTTTTACGGGACTCTATTTGCCGCGGATTTTTTCCTGAGGCTACTTGAGGAACAAGTTGTTGACTTAGCTTGTTATCATCGTTTAATGCCTCACACTCATTCAATTTTGAATGCTGAATATAGTGAGAGTGAGGTTTATTTCCAAAAGACGTTACCATATTTTTTCTGGAAGATGGTAGGTGAAGCTCTATTAAATGCTACGAATTTGAGCAACGTGAAAATACTCGATATTGTTGGAACATATGACATCAGGGATTTCAAGGCATTGTCATTGTATAGTGCCAATTCGTTCTATCTATTCTTGCTGAACACATCTGATAAATCAATAGAAATACATCATGATTTAGAAGGGTATAGCGACTTAAAAATTACACATATTGCAGCAAAAAATCTTAGTGATACTGTAGGAAACAGTACCATGGATACGACTATTATTAATAGCCAAAATGAAACTTTAAAAATACAACCATTATCAATAAATTTATTAGAATGGAAGAAAAAAATAAACGATGTGTATTCTCCAACAGATTTTAAATTGTATAGCACTGAATGATATTTCGGTAATTAATGTTTTTTAATTGCCGAACTGATTTTAATGACTGATAAGCACCATTAATATAATTTTAATGAAAATTCTCAGCTTTTTAAACGGAGATATCCAGTCTTTGTATGGGCAGGATGCAGCCGCAAAAAAAAACTTTTACACATATAAATGTTTATCAGGGTTTCATGATATAACCGTTCTCGCAAATGTTCCGATCAAAACGAGAAGAGAACCTTTCAGCGTTAATGAGAATTTCCGCATAGTTCCTGTTTGCTTGTATTATCCCACTCTTTTGTTTTATTTGGAAAAATTAAAAATTCTACCATCGGTATTTGTGTGCACATTGCACCGTTATTTTTCTTTTTTTATCAAGAAGCATTTGGTAGCAGGTTATGACCTCTGCGTTGTTGATGGCTTTTTATTGTCGGGATGGCTTAGCCAACTTCCAGATAAGCTTCCTGTTGTCTACGCCTCTCATAATGTGGAATATGATTGGTACATACCAAAACTGCGTGAATTTTTGGCTCAAAAATACTTCAAAAATTACATTTTCAAAGTTGAAAAAAAACTGATTGACCGGGCTGCATTTGTGACCGCGGTAAGTGAACATGATAAAGGGAGATTTGTTGAACTATATGGGTGTGAGAGTAGTAAAATCGAGACTTTTCCTATTGGCTTCAGCAAGGAAGTCACTCACGTAAGCCATGCAGACAGAACAAACATCAGGGGAAAATACAAAATTCCCAAGGATAATAATATTGTTCTTTTTTGCGGGTCAAACTTTTACTCCAATCAGGAAGGCGTTGATAATATCATTTACAAAATTGCTCCAGGACTTGATGCCGGAAACTCAATCATTATAGTTGGCAGTATCGCAAAATATATAAATAGTTGCTACCGGTCGTTGCCGGAAAATATTCATGTTTTGGGATTTGTCGATAATATTTCCGAAATTTATCAGGCAGCAGATATTGCAGTAAATCCTATCCTCACAGGCAGTGGAACAAATGTAAAGACAATTGAGTGTCTCGGAGCAGGATTGGATTTAGTCTCTACAGCGTTTGGCATTAGAGGATATGAGGCATTGCGCAATAACATCCTTGTTTGCGATGTGAAAGATATGGCGCAAGTTATTAATAAATATTTTTTAACAAAAAAAAGAATTATAACCAGCACCGCTTTAATAGATTATGAGTGGACGACTATTGCTCAGCGACTTTCCGAGAGATTGATCGCGCTACTCTAAACAGACAACTTTTTATAACACATCCTTATTATTTTCTCAGGGTTTATAGATGCTCTCTGTTGTATTTCATTCCATGAGGGGTGGTGTTGAAACCTACACCCTTCAACTCGTCAATGCTTTGGCCCCTTTTGCGCGGGTTGCCTATGCAATAGACAGCGAAACAAAAGAACAATTTGCTGATAGTATTGACAGCAGTGTTACGCTACTGGAGTACCAACGGCCTCGGTTGCGTGAAATCTCCGGTTGGAGGGAAATGAGGAAGCTTGCCCACCGAATCCAGCAATTCGCGCCAGACATCTTTCACCTCCAAGGTGATGGGCTGTGGGAAAGTTTTCTCCTGCGAAACCTGAGCAATACCGTTTCAGTGGTAAATACTGTGCATGACCCTGTTAAGCATATTGATCAAAACGCATTTGTGAATAACTGGTCCATGAAGGATGCGATTGGACGTTCGGTGGGTTGGGTTGTACACAGCCCAATGCTCAAAAAGATTTTTCTAGAAAAAAATCCAGTAAATGAGGAACGGGTGCTTGTTCATCCTCATGGTATCTATGATTATTACCTGAAATATGCCGCGCCAAGCATGGAACGCGAGAAGTATATTCTTTTTTTCGGAGCGCTTAGGTTCAATAAAGGCCCGGATCTTTTGCTGAGAGCATTCAGTACGATACAAGACCGCATACCGGACTGGCGCATTATATTTGCCGGGCGATCACCGCTTGAAAAAAAACTCTATCCTTTTTTTCTGCCCAATTTAAGAAGTGCTGCAAAGCAAAAAAATATCAATAAGCTTTTGTCTTCATATTCGCAAGTTGGGCACCGGTTTGAATTTCGAAATCGTTTTATTTCTGATAGTGAAGCAGGCAGTTTGTTTTCCAAGGCTGGCGTTGTCGTCTTACCATATCGCCATGGCAGCCAAAGTGGGGTGTTGGCCTTGGCGGCGGCTTTTGGTTGCCCGGTTTTGGCAACTAAGGTAGGGAATATCCCTGAGTTGTTAACAGACGGGAAACACGCGCTCCTTGTTGAGCCTGAGGATGTTACGGCACTCGCGGAAGCTCTCGCAGCAATGCTTACAAATAAAGAACAGAGAGAAGTTCTGGGGAAAAATCTTAACAGACTTGCCGTAAACGAATGGGCATGGAGCAAAATTGCAGAAAAAACCATGGAATTTTATAATGAGATTCTACGAAAGTGATTATTTTAAAATCACTGATATTCTTGATAGGCATAGCACTTAACGCAATTTTTAACTTAGCGACTACATATTGTGCAGCTGATGATGCCCAAAATGGCTTGTCTGGTCTTTTAATCTCTCACACAAGGCCTTATGATAGATAATAAGGAAAAGATGATTTCCCCGGCCCCTTTTTTTGTCATTGGAGCACAAAGATCCGGTACGACCCTGCTTCGTCTTATGCTCAATTCTCATCCTGACGTAGCTATTCCAGAAGAAGGCACATTTTGGATGCCGCTTTTAAGGAGTTATGGGAAGAACCCCCAGGCTCCGATTCAGAAGGCGGTTCTTCAAAACTATCTAAGGTATATAAGCAAAAATTCACAGTTTAAATTATGGCTCCTAGACGACAGTGTGATCCGTGAAAAAGCTCTTTCCATGGAGCGGATTACGCTCTCGCATCTCATGTCGCTTTATTATGATGCGTATGCTCAAGTACAGGGCAAGATGCAAATCGGTGACAAAACACCCAGCTTCTTCCGTATGGTTCCTGTGCTTAGCAATCTGTTTCCGCAGGCCAAATTTATTCATATTGTCAGAGATGGACGAGACATATATTTGAGCCTTCGCAAGATGGGGCGTAAGGACAACATTAGTGTTGGAGCCTTAGAATGGGCTTTTAAAGTTTTGAAAGCCCAACGGGATCTGGCAAAAATCGACCCTGTCCGTGTTCTTCAGTTGCGTTACGAAGACTTGTTAGCCGCCCCCGGCAGCAAGCTTGAGGAGATATGCGCTTTTCTGCATGTTACTTATGATTCAGCCATGCTCGATTTTTGGAAAACCAGTCACAACTATATCGGTTGCCATCACTCACAGTATATTTTTGAGCCAGTTGCAAGTGACAATATTAAAAAATGGAAAAACCGGCTATCCTCTGTGGAAGTCGCTAAATTCCAAAGAATAGCAGGTACGCAACTGGGGCGTATGCGCTACGAACTCGATAGCGCAGTTCCTCAGGTTTGGAATTCGAGCATCTTGTTCGACCTCGCATACGGGTTACCATGTCGAATCACCAAAGTTATTTTAACTGCCATTCAGCTCAAAATCACAGCGCGTTTTGGTCTAAGAACTGATGCAGCTGGTAAAGGTATTCTTCCCGATAATAATCAAGCAAGTTGATATGTTACGATTATTCTGATCAAGGTCTTTGTTGGTGCCTTTCGGAACTTTTTGCCTTAAAGTATCGTTCGGGATTTCCCACTTATTTGGTAGAGACGCGGGTATGGTGTCAATTGTATGAAAGTCCTGCTTGCCAATAAATTTTTCTATATGAACGGGGGGTCGGAAAGGGTTTTTTTTCAGGAACGGGAATTTCTGCAAAAAGAAGGAATCAAAGTAATGGATTTCTCCATGCAGGACCCACGAAATTGGGAGTCCCTTTATACCGATTATTTTATTGAAAATGTCAATTTCAAATCCGCAGGAGGGGTGAGGGGGAAATTTAATACAGCGGTCTCCTTCATTCATTCCGCCGAGGCGGTGAGCAGGGTGAAGATGCTCATGGAAAGGGAACGGCCGGACATCGCTCATCTGCATAATATTTATCACCAGCTTACTCCGGCCATAATACCGATTCTGAAAAAATACGGCAGTAAGGTGGTCATGACCCTGCATGACTATAAACTGATCTGCCCATCTTATACTGCCTTGATGAACAACGGACAAATCTGTACTGCCTGTGACGGGAAGCATTTCCTGAAACCATTTATTTCGAACTGCCAGGGGGGCTGGACGCAGGGGTTGCTTCTCTCGGCTGAAGCTTTATGGCACAAGTGGCATAAGAGTTACGACGGAGTCGATCTCTTTATTTCTCCAAGCAGATTTCTTGCCGGTTTAGCAGGTCGGCGGGTTCCAGCGGATAAAATTCGCGTTCTGCGCAACGGGATCGACTGTGATGACTATCAACCGCATTACAACGATCATGGCTACGCCCTTTATTTTGGTCGATTGTCCGGTGAAAAAGGAATTGAAACACTGCTGCAGGCTTATGCGCAGATGGATAAAGGGCTGCGACTGAAGGTAGTGGGCACAGGCCCGTTGGAAGAGAAGTTGCGCACTTCATATCATGCCGCTGAATTTCTCGGCTACAAAACCGGGCAGGAATTGAAGGATATTGTCGCCAATGCAGCTTTTATCGTGGTGCCCTCCGAGTGGTACGAGAACTGTTCCATGGTGGTGCTTGAAGCCATGGCCTTGGGGAAGCCGGTAATCGGCAGCAGAGTAGGGGGAATACCGGAACAGATTGAAGATGGTGAGTCTGGTCTTCTTTTTGAAATGGGTAATGCAGCTGAACTGGCGGAAAAAATGAAGATGCTGGCTGATAACCCGGAAAGGCGTATCAGGATGGGGAAAGCGGCAAGGCGGAAATTGCTCAACGACTTCGCCCTTTCCAGTCACTGCGACGAGTTGCTGAAGATTTATAACAAACTTATGGATTGATTGGTAGAATGAACTATGGAAGCATGTTTAATCGTTACATACCGTTGCAATGCCAAATGTTACATGTGCAACACCTGGCAGTATCCCAGTAAAAAGGAAGAAGAGTATTCGCCTGACTTGGTGAACAGGCTCCCGGACGGTTTGAAGTTCATCAATATCACCGGCGGCGAACCTTTTCTGCGTTCCGATATTGAACAAATCATTGAGAATGCCCTCAAGAAAACCGAACGGCTGGTAATCAGCACCAATGGTTATTTCACAGATAGAATTGTTAAGGCGGCTGAAAAATTTGGTAATAAAATCGGCTTTCGAATCTCCATTGAAGGGTTGCCCGCCGCAAACGATGAGCTGCGGGGGATCAAAAACGGATTTGATCATGGCATCCGCACACTGGTGACACTGCACGGCATGGGCATGAAGGACATTGGCTTTGGCATGACGGTTTCCGACCGCAACGCCAAGGATATGATCGAACTTTACCGGCTGGCCAATGCCATGGGGCTGGAATTTGCCACTGCCACAACGCACAATTCCTTTTATTTTCACAAAGATGACAATTTTTAT
>QZKV01000180.1 GCA_003599575.1 Desulfobacteraceae bacterium
CAAGGACTCGCTACCCGGTGGTTGGCCTGCCTTCCGGAGCGGGCATCGCACCCGCTGGATTACTGCGACCTTGCCCGGCCGCACTCAAGGTTTGACCCCTCGCATACCCCTAATTCACAATTCAAGGTTTGACCTCTATCAACCCTAGCAACGCTCGCAACGTGCCGGGCCTTTCGTGCACGTGCCCGTACACGTGCTCGTGTACGGGCACGAATCTTTGGGTCTATTTGACTTCCTTCCAAGGTCTATCTGTTTCCAAGGTCGTCCTGTTTTTTATTCCGCATTCGCTACAGGCGCACGCGTTTGGCGATGCCTACAAAGCGGTCCATCTGCTTGCGCACTTCGCGCTTGTTGTATTTGCCCACGCTGGTCTTGGGGATGTCATTGACGATGGCGATGTAGACCGGCAGCATCCACTTGGTGATCTTGCCCCGCTCCACGCCTTCGGTGCGCAGGTAGTTGAGCACATCCTCCTCAGTGTTGGTCAGGCCGGGCATCAACTTGACCAGGGCCATGGGGATCTCACCCCACTTTTCATCCGGCACGCCGACAAACATGGCCTCCAGGACGAACGGGGCATTGCAGGTGAGGTTTTCCAGAAGCACGGTCGGCACCATCTCCGAGCCGCAGCGGATGACATCGGTGATGCGGTCCACGATGGTGATGTAACCGGCCGCGTCCACTTTGGCCGCGTCGCCGGTGTGAAACCAGCCGCCGCGCCAGGCTTCGGCCGTGCGTGCGGGATCTTTGAAGTACTGCTCCATAATCCAATGGCCCCTGAGCACGATCTCGCCGATGGTGTCGTCGTCCTTGGGCACCTCTATGCCGTCGGTGTCCACCACGCGGGCATCGATGGCCGGAGCGTAGGCCAGACCGGTTTTGACCATGATCTGATCGATCTGCTCCTGCGGCCAATCGGCCATGTGGCGTTTGATCCGCGCGCTGATGACGCCGTCATAGGTTTCGGTCATGCCATAGCCGGAACCGACCTGCATGGTCGGAAAAAGCTTTTCGGCCTTCTGTTTCAAGCCCAGGGGCAGCGCCCCGCCGCCGATGTTGACATTGATCAGGCTGCTCAGATCCCACTTATGAATATCCTTGTACTCCAGGATCATGGCCAGCATGGTGGGCACCAGCATGGTGGTGTTGGCCTTTTCGGTTTGCACCATTTCGCAAAATCCTTCGGCGCTGAACCGGCCCGGCATGAGGATCTTGGCGCACCCAAAAACACTGAAAAAGGGCGAGCCCCAGGCATGGATGTGGAACAGGGGGATATTCATGAGCGTCACGGCCTGGTTCGGCCGGGGCGGATCGCTGGGCCGCCGCGGGGCGCTGCTGGCCAGATAGGCGATGTGCAGGCTGTGCAGATAGATCTGGCGGTTGGTGTACAGGGCCCCTTTGGGAAGGCCGGTCGTGCCGGTGGTGTAATATAGCACCGCGTGGGTGTCTTCATCCAGATCGGGCCAGTCATAGGTTTGCGGCTGATCCTTGATGATTTCTTCATAGGAGTAAAGGGGCGCAATGCGGGTCTTGGGCAGCCCCGGTTTATCGGACATGTAAACGAAGGCTTCGATTTTGTCTTTGATGCGGTCATACAGCGCCTCGATCAGGGGCAGAATGTCATGGTCGAAGAAGACGATCTTATCCTCGGAATGGGTGATGGTGTAGGCCATGTGGTCCAGCGACAGCCGCACGTTGATCGGATGGGAGATCGCGCCGGTGCAGATGGTGGCATAGATGGCCTCCATGTGCCAGTGGTGATTCAGGGCCATGGTGGCGATGCGGTCGCCGGTTTTTACCCCCAGTGCCTGCAACGCATGGGCCAGTTGGCAGGTGCGGGCGTGCCACTCACGCCAGGTGAACCTGAAGTACTTGCCTTCATCGCTGCGGTAGACGATGGCGCTGTCGTCCGGATACATATAAAGCGGCCTGCGCATGAAGTTTCTGACCAACAGGGGATAATTCTTGGTGAATTCCGGGTAGGTGGTTTTTTCGGCCATCATGTGTCGCCCTCTCCTCCGAAAGTTGGGTTTAAGTGCCACTGTCAAGTTATCAGTATACCAGCTGCTGAAAAAAACAAAGGCCCCGGGCGCTGAGCAAACCAAGCGAACTTGAACGCCGCAGCAAGAATCCGGCGCCGTCAGCTTCTGATTTCCTTCTTCACATCCAGTCCATGCCTTTTGATGCGCTTCCAAATCGTCACCCGGCTGACCCCCAGGGTGCGGGCGGCTTCGCTCTGATTGCCGCCGCACCGGCGCAACACCCGAATCAATTCGCCCTTCTCATTTTCGACCGGTGCTTCGAGGGGGGCCGCCGGGATGCACACGGGCAGCGCCCGGGTGATCTTGGGCGGCAGGTGCTGGATACCAATGGCCCCGCCGGCACACAAAACAAAGCCGTATTCGATGGCATTGCGCAGTTCGCGGATATTGCCGGGCCATTCGTAGCGCTCCAGCGCCTGCATGGCTTCGGGCGTCAGGCCGAGAATCTGCTTGCCCGTTTTAGCCGCATTGGCCCGTATGAAGCTTTGCACGATGGCCGCGATATCCTCCTTGCGCTGCCGCAGGGCCGGGCAGTGCAGCGGAAAGACATTGATGCGAAAGTAGAGATCCTCGCGAAAGGCCCCCGCGCGGACCATCTGCTCCAGGTCGCGGTTGGTGGCCGAAATGATCCGCACATCGACCTTGATGGGGTTTTGCTCGCCGACCCGCTCGATCTCCTTTTCTTCCAGCACCCGCAGCAGCTTGACCTGGATGGAAAGGGGCACGTCGCCGATCTCATCAAGGAAAATGGTGCCGCCGTGGGCGGCCTCGAAGCGTCCGATGCGCTGGCGCTCCGCGCCGGTGTAGGCGCCCCGGGCATGCCCGAACAGCTCGCTTTCCAGCAGGTTTTCGTTGAGGGTTGCGCAATTGACCTTCATGAATGGTTTGCCGCGGCGTGTCCCGGCGTCGTGCACGGCGCGGGCCACCAGCTCCTTGCCGGTGCCGCTCTCGCCGCTGATCAACACCGGCGCCTCGGTGCAGGCCACGCTTTCGATCAATTCGAAGAGGGCCTGCATGAGCGCCGAATGCCCCAGGATACCGTGATAGCCCTCCTCCATGTGCAGGGATTTGCGCAGGGAGCTGATCTCTTCCTGCTGGCGTACGACTTCGGACATGTCCTTGAGCGATTCGACGGCGCCGATCGCTTTGCCGTGCTCGTCGCGCAAGATGGCTGCATTTTTGATGATCGTGGCGATGCGGTTGTCTTTGCGGGTGATGGTGCAGCGCTTGGTGCGCATCTCGCCTTTGGAAAAAAGACCGCACCATTTTACTCCCGCGCCTTTGCCGATTATCTTGCAGCCGGTGCAATCGAGCATCCGGCACGAGCGGCCGACCAGCTCATCCGCCGCATAGCCGGTCAACTGGGTCACGGCCGGATTCACGGCGACGATACGGCCCCTGGCATCCACGACCATCACGCCGTCCTGCAGGGTATCCACGATGGTTTTCCAGTAGGGCGACAAATCCACTTCCGGCCCCTCCCTTTATTCAGCGGTCTTCGCAGCAATTAACACCTGTTAGCTATAGCGTTTACCCGGATCGATTGCAAGCGCGGCGCGGATAATCCGTAATAAATTGATATTAAAGTATTTCCATACATACGCGGGGGCTGGCACACCCATTGCTCAGCCGGTCGGGCAATGGTCCATGCCGGCCGACAGGGTCCGGGATGGTTCCCTCACCTTGACTCGCAAGTGAAACACCTAATGCACGTAAACGGCAGAGGAGATGCGTATGGGATGGATGATGAACGACAGGCGCTGGCAACCGCTTGCGGCGGCGATGCTCTGTTTGCTGCTGTGGGCCGGCCCGCCGGCCGCCGCGGCCGCGGAGGATGCGCAGACGCTGCGCAAGCAGATGAACGAAATGCAACAAGAAATGGAGAAACTGCAGCAGCGCCTGGATGAATTGGAAAGCCGGCAGGCCGAGGGGCAAGCGGCCGGGCAGGAGCTTACGGAACGCTTGAACAAAGCCGAGCTGCACGCGGCAACCGACAAATTGTCCTTCGGCGTGGATTTTCGCACGCGCGCCGAAACGCTCCACTACCGGGACGTGCAGCTGGCCCCGGCGGCACTGACGGGAGGTTTTTTCGTCGACTTTCCGGCCGGGTTCAACGGGGGCACCCTGCCCCAGATCCAACAGGCCATCGCCGGCATGGCCGCTGCCGGCATGATTCCGCCGCCCGAGGAATTGGATGCCGACAACAATATCATTTATACCAACCGCCTGCGCCTGGAGATGTATTCGCGGATCAACCCCCATCTGTCGTTTGCCGGCCGCATCGCGGCCTACAAAGTCTTCGGCGACAGCACCGGCGTCAAGTTCAATCAAGGCAGCCTGGGGGATGTGACTCTAGACGGCAACACCTCCAGCCTGCCGCACGGCGACATGTTGCGTCTGGAACGGGCCTATTTCAACTATACGGATGACTGGGGCAGCGTACCGTGGAATTTTTCGGCCGGCCGGCGGCCTTCCACCGAAGGTCCGCCGCTGGAGTACCGCAACTTCAGCCTGGAAGGCGGCTCGCCTTTGGCGCCCCTGATCAACTGGCAGTTTGACGGCGCGTCCCTGACCTTCGGCCTGGAAGATGTGACCGGCATTCCGGGCGCCAGCATCAAGCTCTGCTACGGCGTGGGTTTCGAGAGCGATTGGGGCAACAGCTCCGCCCTGGCCAGTTTCCAGCCCGATGTCGATGACGTGCATATGTACGGATTTATCGTGGATGTGTACGACGACGATATCAGCAGCGTGGCGGTCACCTACGCGCATGCCGCGGATGTCACCGACGGCTTTACCGGGCTGACCGTGATGCCTTTCATCGTCAGCAAAGAAGACCGCGATTTTGACGGCGTGAGCGAGTATTTCTTCGCGCGCAACAGCGGCGGCTTCATCAGCCGCCTCGAGCCCATGACCAATATCGGCGACTGGGACGGCGCCTCCCTCCTGCTGCGCACCAACTTGGCCGAAAAAGTGGCCGATATCGACCTGTTTCTGGCAGGATCCTGGAGCCACACCGATCCGTCGCAGGTTTCACGCAATCCCTTTTATGAAATCATGGGCCAGGGGCTGCTCAGTTCCAATGGTCAACTTGAAGAACGGGACGGCTACAGCATCTACGCCGGCATCGTCTTTCCCATGCCCTTGGATGCCCGCCTGGGAATCGAATACAACCGCGGATCGAAATACTGGCTGAACTTCACGGGCGCCGAAGACTCCCTGGTCGGCAGCAAGCTGGCGGCGCGCGGCCAGGTCTGGGAAGCCTATTACCACCAGCCGATTTTCGACCGCACGTTCTTCCTGACCCTGGGCGGCCAATATTATGACTACGCCTATACGGGCAGCGGCAATCCCTTGGGCAAACCGGTAAAGATCAGCGCGGCCACCTCGCTCGACGCGCTCAATGCCGTAACGGACAAAGTCTGGGTGGGTTACCTTTCGGCCACCCTGCGGTTCTGAGTGTTCACCATCCGTTAACAAGTGTTAAGCCCCGGCAACGGTTCACGTCAAGGGCTGCAGCGAAAATTATTTTTTCCCTCGCCTGTACCGTCCCCCGGCGCAGGCGAAGCATCACCCAGAAGGAGAGGTACCATGTTGAAGAAAACCATCGCCGGCATTCTTGCCGCCCTGTTCACCTGCATCACCCTGGCCCCGGCCCTCGCACTGGACAAGGGCAACGATCGCAAAGGCAAATACACTTACCGCAATGTCTATAAAAGCTGCCTGCAACGCGGCGCGGTCGATTCGTCACGGCCGAAGCTGAACCCGGACGTGAAAACGCGGGCGCAATGGACCCGCCTTTTTGAAAAGGAAGATTTCGGCGAACTTGGCTGTCCCGAGGAGTGGGGCAAGTTGAGCCGTGAAGAGTTGAGCGATATCTACAGCTACCTGTGGGAACATGCGGCGGATTCTCCCACTCCGGCCAAATGCAAGTAGGCCCAGCCATGCGACGTATGCGGAAGGTTCTGTCCTGGGCCGTGTTTTTGATCACGCTGCTGGCCGTTGCAATGGCGACGGGGTGGTCGCGGGCCGATTCAGCGCATCAGGCGCAGAATCGGCCCAAACCGACCGCCCCGGCGCAAGCCCTGCGGACCACCGCCGACCACACCCGGCACCCCGCCCTGCAGCAGGTTTTCAAAAGCGGCCGGGATGTTACGGCGGCCTGCCTCTCCTGCCACTCGGAAGCGGAAAAGCAGTTCAAGCAAACGATTCACTGGACCTGGATCGGTTACACCGACGAGAAGGGCAAGCGCCTGGGCAAAGCCGGAGATTCCCTGAACAACTTCTGCCTGTCGGCCAACAACATGCAGGACAAGGCCTGTAACTCCTGCCATCCGGGCTGGCAAGACCGGCAGCAGGGCGTCAACTGTCTGACCTGCCACGGCCGCAAGCCGATCAATTGGAGCGAGGCTTTCGAGGATTACAACGCCTTTGCCGATTCCGACGATCCTGAAGAGATAGAGATTGCCGCAGAGATCCAGGCCGAAATCCAGGCCGCGGCCCGCAGCATCGGCCTGCCCACGCGCGAGAATTGCGGTGAATGCCACTTCAAAGGCGGCGGCGGGGACGGCGTCAAGCATGGCGATCTGGACACTTCGCTCACCCGTCCCGAAAAAACCCTGGATGTGCACATGGGCATGGACGGACAAAATTTCGCATGCACCCGCTGCCATACCACGGTGCGGCACGTCGTGGCCGGCCGCATCTATTCCAAACCGGCCTTCGAAGAACGCACCAGCCTGATCCAGGATGATCTGAGCGCCAAAATCACCTGCGAATCGTGCCACGGCGCCACACCCCATCAGCCCGGCCACAAGGCCGACGACCATACGGACAAGGTGGCCTGCCAGAGCTGCCACATCCCCTCCTTCGCGCGCGCCCTGCCCACCAAGATGTCCTGGGACTGGTCCCAGGCCGGCCGCCTCAAGGATGGCCGGAAGTACGCGGAAAAAGACTCCCTGGGCAAAGAGACCTACCTGAGCATCAAGGGGGCCATGCGGTGGGAGCAAAACGTACGCCCCGAGTATGCCTGGTTCAACGGGTCCATGCGCACGTTGACTGTCAAGGACACCATCGATCCGAGCGCCACGGTGCCTGTGGCGGCCCCCGCCGGCAGCCCCGGCGATGCCGCTTCACGTATCTTCCCGTTCAAAATTCACCAGGGCCGCCAGCCCTACGACAAAGTGCATAAGAACCTGCTGGCGCCCCTGCTCTCCGGTCCGGACGGATACTGGACCACCTTGAACTGGCCGGAGGCTTTGTCCCGAGGCATGCAGTTTTCGGGAGTGCCCTTCTCGGGTGAATTCGATTTTGTGGACAGCACCTATGCCATGCCGACCACCCACATGGTGGCTCCCAAGGAGAACGCGGTTTCCTGCACCGAATGCCATGTAGGAAAAAACAGCCGCCTGGCCGATGTGCCGGGTGTCTATATGCCGGCGCGCGACCGCAGCCGCGCGCTGGATAGTGTCGCTTGGGTCGTCGTGCTGGCGTCTTTGCTCGGGGTCAGCCTGCATGTCCTGGGGCGTATTTTCAGCAACGGCAGGCATCGAAACGAAGTTTGAGACAAAGCCCAAACCAAAGTTTCGCCCAGCCGGGCGCCGACACAAGGGCCGCTCCCCATCTCGGGGAACGGCCCTTGTGTTCAAGGTGCACAGAGGTGACGAATGGCACTAACCGTAGGCACGGAAAGCCGGCAAATCCCTTTGTTCATTCCAGGGCAGCGGAATGCGGACAAAGGGGCATGGATATCCGATGGTGGTTAGCGGTTATCCACCGCAATCACGTTGCTCGGCAGACTCAGGACGCCGGAACCGACTCTGGCGATTCTGACGCGGAAATAGAGCACGGTGCGGTCGAGTGTATCCAGGCGAATAAATGTATCCCAGTCTCTGCGATCTATCTCCTGCCAGGGACCGGAGGCAGCCGGACTCTGTTCAGTGACGGTCTCATAGGTCCCAGCGGCAGGTACGGTCGGGGAATCATATTCCAAATCGACAAAATGACCGACCAACCCGCCTGTGACTCTCAGATTGGCCGGGGCAGCAATTCCGCTCCCGCCTGCCGGATCCGCGCCGCTTTCAATCCGCCGGCGCGCTTCCTCGAACGGCACCACCTCGGCGTTGCCATTATCGTCCACGTGCAGGGTGGGCGTATTTTGGGGAGACACGATCGTTCCGGTGGCCACGTTTTGGGGATCGCTCACCCCAAAAATCAGGGGGTATTTCATGGCGTACAATTTGGGCTGCCCGCCTTTCTGGACGAAAATGAATTCCGTTATCCCGCGATCGCGCAACGGCAGGCCCGATCGGGTGGCGATCAAAAAGCGCGAATAGGAAACGTTGACGTAGATGTTGCCTTTCGAGCCGATCGCGAGATTGCTGATGGTCAGGATCAGCTGGATATTGTCAAAGAAAGTAAAATCACGCCGCACGGCATAATCCAGATTGAGCTCGTCGCCGGCGAATTTTTCGGACACGTGGCGCATGAAAGCGGCCGGGGCTTCAGCCATATAGGCTGCGGCCATTTGATCCAGAATTTCCTTGATCAGTGCACGGATGTTCTGATCTGTCAGTTTGATGACCTTGTGGGTCTCCTCCACATTGTTGGTCTTCCCCAGCGTATCGATCACCTCGATGTAAAGATCGTAGGCTTTGCCTTCTTCCGGTTTGAATTGATACTCGAAACTGCCTCCCGAGGAGAGCTTGGCCTCCTGCCAGGTCTTGCGGTCGTCCAGACTGATCTTGACCGCTCCGATGGACCCCTTGGACGCACGCGCCTTGCCGCGGATCTCGATCATGCCGCTGGTCAGAAATTCCTTGAAAAGCAGCACCTGGGTGTCGCTCTCCTCAAAGGCGATCTGGTTGATATAAAGATATTCGATGCTGACAGCGGCATCTGATTTGCCGAAAATCCACCACTTGGCATCCGCGGCGGCACTCCAAAACAGCAGCAGGCTCAAGGCCATGCACAGATTGATCAAAACGCGCTTCATGTTTTCCTCCTACGGCTTCGCCGGAGATTATAGTATTTTGAAAACGGTCAAATGAATTCAATAGACAGAATACCTTAACTTTCCACTTTCATACCCGCCGGCTTTGCCGGACAGGTTATATGGAAATGGAGATGCCGGCCATGATGCTGTCTTCCCGAAAGTCCCTGCTGTCGGTATCGAAGTCGAAGTCATTGATGAACCCTTGCACGAAGAGCATGCCGCGGTCCAGAAAGTCCAAAAAGCCGGCCCGCCAGAAGATCGACATGCTGCCGAAGACTTTGCTGGAATCGTCGCCGATCTCTTTATTCAGCTGGTTGACCCCCACTTTAATGTTGCTGGTGATCCGTGCCTGGGGCACATCCACGCCCAGTCCCAATGAATATTCATAGAAACGGTCGTCGCTGTCCGAAAGCTCGTCCTTGAAGTTCCAGCCGCCCAGATAGACAGCCGGCTTGATGACGAGGGAGCCAGCGGAAAACCGGCTTCTTAAAACCGTGTTGTAGAGGATTTCATTGTTCTCCTGTTCGGCGGCGCTTTCATTCCGATACAGGCTGTATCCCAGGTTGGTGTCCGTATCGATGATGCCGAAGCGGTCCCGGTAATTGAGATTGATCAGATCGTCGTTCCTGATGCTGTCGCCATCCTGCCGGGCGATCTTCTTGTTATAGGTCAGCCGGGAATAAGCGTAGCGGCGATCGAAAGGGCGCGCCAGGGACACTCCGATTTCGGGCCGGTAGTAATCGATGCGCGGATCGACCTTCTGATGGTCCAGGTTGTCCCGGTACCATAACATGTTGGTATGCAGATGCACATCCCGCGTGGCTTTGTAACGCCAGCCGAATTTGACCTTTTCCCGATCGGGGGTGGCCGATCCGACCGGATTGTCGAATTCAGGATCGATCCGCTCGTATTCGATGATGACCCGACTCGGGTCTTCATCGCCCACGGCCCTGATCTTGACGGCGTGCCCCTTGAGCCTTTCAGTGGCGGATGTGTCCCCGATGCCCGCCCTGACATCATTAAAAGCGGCCTCGCCGTAGAGGGCCAGCCCGGGTATGGGCCGGTAGTGGATGTCCATGGAATAGATCCTGCTGTCATCGTAAACACGTTCAAAATCTTCGATGGGCTCGGTGTCGTGCAACCCGACCCAATTGAATCCGAGCGCCATGGCCGCGGAAGGTTCGAAGGCGATGCGGGTGCCGTAGACCCGGCGCTCGGTCGTCTTGGTCTCCCGGTTGCCCCAGATGCTGTCCCAGCGGGGCGCGGCCAGCCCATAAACAGCGATGATCTTCGGCAGCCAGGGGCTGCTGCCGCCCAGATATTTGTACGCGCCGCCCTTCAGCGCCGTTGTGAGGGTATACTGTGAAAAGGCCTGAAATGTGTCGCCCAGGCTCAAGGCATGCTGCGGGGTGCCGGCATTCAGGGAAAAGTTGACCAGGGAATAACGGCGGATGTCATGTGTCGGATCGTCGGTCATCTGGCCGCCGACATAAAAATCATAAGTGAACTCATTGGTTTGGCCTTTGCCGGTGACGCCAAGCACCTCCAGGTAACTCGTGCCTTCGGTGAGAATGGAGTTCGCGGAACCGGGGCCGCTGACGTTGTTGTTGTAAACTGAAAAATCATTGGACAGATGAAACTCGAAAAAATCTTGCGCATACGCCCCTGCCGGTCCGAAGAACAACAGGGCGGCCATCCACGCGGACAGCCGAAAAAAACGCTTGAATGGTTTAACACGACGATCTGACGCGCTATCGCCAGCCCTGAGAAAGATAGTTCGAATCCAGCGCATTGTGTCTCCTTTTCTACTTCAGTTCCAGATCCAATAGGTGTTCCATGTTAACAGAGCGAAGAAATACTCCTTACTCGTTGTACCAAAAACTGCCCTGCATGGTTTGCAGGATCCGGCTGCGCTCGCCGTCGAGCATGATTTCCTCGGTGACTGTCGAGCGTTCCACATGCTCCAGCCGGGTCTGGTAAATCCGGCCGGTAATGACCAGGCTGTAGCTCGCGCGTACCCGATTGTCCGACAAGGGTTCGACTTTCAGCCCGCTCAAATCGAAGCGGATCGCATCGAACAGATCGAAGGTCCGGTTGAACACAACCTCCAGGTCGTCGAGCGTCGTGCCGTCGCCCGCGGACCAGTCGTCATCGATGCAGCGCATCACCTGCACGGCGTCACGGGCCTCATAGGCCGACTTGAAGCGGCCGTAGAACTCCGTGGCCAAAGAGCTGACGTCGGGCGTCCGGAGGGTCTGGCGCGACCGCAGTTGCTCTATGGCCGCTGCGATTTCCGATGACAGCCGGCCGATCGCCTGGAGGGCTTCCCCGGAAGATCGCACCAGGGGCGCAGCGGGCCCATCGTGTTGGAGAACCGTATAGTTCATCTCCCGCGCTTGAGGATAAGGGTCGGCCAAAAGGCGATTCATTCTGAAATCGTCCAGTGCGGCGATGGCTTCGCTGATGGCCGGGCGATCGCCGTCCGCAATGCGCGCGCTTTGTTCGATCAGGCGTTTGCCCTCGTTGATACGGTCGTTCAGCGCGGCCGCCAGCCCGGACAGCTCCGCCCTTGCCCGCTCCAGCGCCTGCTGCCGGCGTTCCTGTTCAAGCGCCGCCCACAAGCGGGCATGGTTGGCGTACGATGCCATCAGACCGTTGCGAAAGGCGGTGTAGCGGCGGGCCATGGCGAGCCCTTCGGGCACCACCACCGGTTCGAAGGTGGGGGCGTATCCGGTTTCTTTGTAGTATTTGATCTCCATGGGCAGGATCGCCGCCAGGGAATCGAAAGCCGCTTTGTAGGCCTCTGTGCCTGGAGACACGCCGGCCATCATTTTTTCGACCCGCTCCAAGCGGCTGGGGGTTACGGGCATATCCGGCCAACCGCCCGAAGCGGTCCGGATCAAAAAGTTGTCTTCGTTGAAGCCGGGCAGGCGATCGAGCTGCTCAAAATAGTCGCGCACCATCTCCGCCAACGCCGGCGCATACTGGCCGGCAAAGGAATGCAAGGGCGAATCATTCCACGCGCCGCGCAGCTTGGCCCCATATTGGGTCTTTTCGGTTTCGGTCAGCACGCGCGGATAAGGGTTTTTCAGCATCACGCGTCCGCCGTTGACATGCGGGGTCCTGAAGCTGAAGCCGGTGCCGCTGCCGCCGGACAGGGTCATGATGTCCAGGCGGCTCCCCAGAGAGACAAACTGATCGAAATGAGCGGCGACCTGGCGCAGCCAGACGGCGTCGGCCTGCATGTTGCCGGCATGTTGCTCGGCCTGCGCGGCAAGCGGTTCGGCCGCCCGGCGTAACTTTTCGGCCAAATGCGGCGTCGCGGCGCGGCGCCGCGAATACGTGTCCTGGGAAAAAAAAGTCGGGTCCAACAACCGCTGGATTTGGGCGATATCTTCAGCCGCTTCGGCTTTGAGGCCGTCCATGACCCGGCAGGCGTCGTCGTAAGCGTCCGCCAGACGGAGGGCTTCGCCGGCCGTGCGGCCGACGGAGGTGCGCAGGGTATTGGCCAGGGCGGTCATCCGATCGGCGCGGGTGGTGAGGGCATTGACCAGTTCTGTGGGCGAAGCCTGCGCTTTGTTCAGAAAACCGGAACCCAGCCGGGTATAGGCGTTGGCATCCAAAAAGGTTTTGGCGTCGGCGAGTTGCGGCAGGACATCCCCGGCTTCAACGGCATCGGCGGGCGCAAGTGAAAGGCCGCCGAGCTGCCCGGCCAGGGCCAGCCGCTTGTGGGCGAGCGCCAGGAAACGCGTGTTGTGTTCGGCGCGCAACCCTTTCATCCATACCGACACGGCATCATATTCCATCTGCGCCTCGATGCCCTTGCTCGCCGCCGCCGATTGCGCCATCTGACGGGCCTGCTCCCAGGCCTCCTGCATGGCGGCCAACTGTTGACGCGCCGGCTGCAGGGCCTCACCGGCGGCCGTTGCCGCGTCCATGATGGCTGTACCCGCATCCCGGCGGGCCCGGCGCTGCTCATCGGTTTCACCGGCCGGGGGTGTGGGGTTCCGCCCCCACCACATATCGTGGCCCTTTTTCCACTGATCACCGATAATTTGCCCTTGATCATCGAGGCTGCGCTGCAAGCTGGTGATGGATTCCGGATAGCCCCGCCTGACCTTGTAGGCCAGGTCTTTTTTATAACCTTCGAGGGTTTGCTGCGCATCGGGGTGGGGAACCTGGCCGGCGAGCGATGGCGGATTCAGCGCCGCGGGAAAATTTTGCATTTGCCAGGCGCGTTCAACCGAGTCGGCCAGGGGCGCATGGTCCGGCCTGGAAACTTGAATGCCCTTGGGAGGAGTGAATTGACCGGCTTCCAACAGGGATTCATACAACTTGCGAATCTCCTCATGCGAGCCAAGACCGCCCCAGTCGTAGGGTTTGAGCAAGGGTTTGAAGTGCTCATCGTAATAGCTCGCAGGATCGATGGTAACCGCATCGACCTGGCCGGCAGCCGGTGGGCCGGGGATCGTCCGCTCCGGCGGTTTGGGCTTATCGATGCGACCGCGCAACTCTTCGCGAAACGCTTCGAACGCGCTGCGCGCCGCCGTGTAGCTCGCCTTGAGCCCCTTGAGCAGCTCTTTATGCAGTTGCTCGGTCGGGCCGGCCGCCGGCAGCCAGGCGACCACGTCACGGACATAGTCGACCGCGGTCTTCATATGCGCCTGCAGGGTTTGATAATCTTCGGCCTCGGCGGCTTTGGCAATGTCGGCCATGCAGGTGCTTAAATAGGTCTCCACCACCCCGCTCATGACCAGGGCCTGCCGGAGTTTTTCGATCACATCCTCCACGCTGCTGCCCGCGCCCAGTTTGGCCTGCAGCTCCAAAAGCCGGCGTTGCAGGGCCACCTGCTGCTCGCGGATTTTGGCAGTCCGGTTGAGGTATCCCACCAGTCCGGCCACGTAGGGCTTGATCTCGTCGTGTTGTTCGCGCACGCGCCGCTGGATATCCTTCACGGGGTCGAACGCCGCGTCCGGGATATCCGGCTGGGAGAGATCCACGGTGCCGCCGGCAACTCCCGGTCTGGGAAGTGCGGCGCCGGTCAGGGAATCAACCGCCGGTTCGGTCCGATAAATGGCCACCTGGTTGAAAAACTCGGGTTCGGGGAAGGTCTTTTGCAGTTGATCGACCACATACGCCCGGAACAATTCCCGGAATTGAGGATCGTACAAAATCCGCTGCCACACCTTTTCTAGATTGGCGGCCGTGACCGGATAGGGATCGCCTTGCCCGAGCGTCCGACCCGCCGTGCTGCCGGTCATCGATGCGACCGCCGAATAAAGCCGTTCAATCTGGTTGGCCGTGGTCTCCCGGGCCAGCGCCTGATACGAATCCCAGGTGATCTGGACCGAAATGATCAGCGCGCTGACAACGGGCGGCGTGATTCCGTAGGCTTTGAGCAAGGCCTTGCCGGACTCGGTGCCCGCCAGTTCGCCCAGGACGGCCAGCGAACCGGCCACGACGGCGTCCTCGGTCTGGCCGGAATAGACTTTGCCGCCCACGTCGAGAACGGCGGCCAGGCGGCCGATGGCCTGGCTGACGTTGGAAATCCTGTCGCGCCACACCTTCTGGCTGGCCAGTGTGGCCAGATCGCCGCTCCCGCTCTTGACGCCGTCTACAAGGGCGTCGCCGGCCTTGTCGGTCAGTTCGCCCAAGATGATACCGTAGCCGGCCGGGATCCCCTGCAGGGCGAGCTGCTCCAGAAAAGTGGCTTCAGGAGTCGCGGTGTCGCTTCTAACCGGCAAAACCGGCCAGGCGATTATTAAGAAAAGGCAGCAAAGCCGGATAAGCCCGATGGTGGGAAATCTCATCGCATTCCTCTTAAGTGTCAGCGGTTCAGCATTGGGGGCCGGTGTGGATATCGCCAACCAGCGCAGGTGCACAAGTCGCTGTTTTGTAAACTTTTTGTTTTTTTTGCTTTTTTTGTCGCTTTTCTGTAAACCTTCCGAAAAAAAGTCGATCCAAAGGGCGGCGATGAAAATATCCAACCTGTTTCCGGTCATCTGTTTCACTGCTTTTGTGCTCTGGCTGCTCTCCACGGTCATGGACGGCCCGCTGCTGTCCGCACTCGGCATTTCGAATGCAACGAGCTTTTTTCTGCCGGTCCACATTGCATTTCTTCTGCTGATCGGCCTTTTTTGCCCCCCCGGTCTTTTTGAACGCTTGGCTCCGGCCAACTGCATCCTGTCCGCGGGATTGACCCTGGCACTTGCATGGGTGACCCCGCCGGTCGGCCGCTATATCCTGATGCTTCTCGGAGCGAGCGGCGCCTTCGTGACCATCGGGGCCAGCGTGGCGCTTCGGCGGAGTCCCGCACCGCTCCTGTGCGCTGCATTCGGGCTGGTGATCGCCAACCTTCTGTTCATGCCCCTGGGCATCTGGCCGGGTGGCGACTGGTGGCGGTTTGCCGCGGTTGCCGTCCCCCTTTCGGCCATCCCCTTTTTAACCCGCCGCCTGCCCGACCCCCCCGAGGCGCCCGATGCGGCCAGCCTGTGGCACTACCTGCCGTTTATCGCTGTTTTTCAGATCGTCAGCGGACTGATGTATTCGTTTCTGATGCCCGCCTATCACAAGTCCGCCCTTCTGCCGGGCTCCGAACTGCTGTTTTACATTGCGGCTGTTTTCGCGGCGTTCTGGCTGGTTCGAAAGAACAGGGACCTGGCCCTGGTGTGCGGCGTACTGTCGGGAATGGCGGCATTCGCGTTATTGCAAAACAGCCCTGCGCCGCTGCAGGTCAATATGGGCATGTTTGCCATGCAGGCAGGCGCGGGGTTCATCGACCTGGTCATCATCGCCATTCTGCTGACTTTTCCCCGGCCGGTGCGCGCTTTCGGCATAGGCACGGCCACGCTGTGCACAGGCATCCTCGCGGGGAAAATCATCGGGTATTATTTTGCGGATTTTTCCGAGGTCATTGTCTTGACCGGCAATCTCGTTCTTAATCTTTCGATTCTGGTCCTGTACTTCGTGGGCCGTCACCACTACATCTCGCAGGCACGCATCAGGACGCCCTCCTCAACCGTAGAAGATCGTCCGGGCGCGCCGCATGGTCCCATGCCGCCAGCCCGGACGCAGGATTCCGGCCCGCCGGATCCACCGATGCCGGTTTCAGCGGATCGACCCATCCATATTTCAAATGAAGACCCATTTGCGGACAAGCTGCCGGCCCACCTGCGCTTGCTGCTTTCGGAGCGGGAATATGTTGTGTTGAAAAGGGCTCTCGCGGGACAAACGTTTCGCGAGACGGCACGCGAATTGGCCATCTCCGAATCTACGGTTAAGACCTATATGGGCAGGATTTATGAAAAGATGGGAGCAAAAGGCAAAAAACAATTATTCGAAATGCTCAAGAATTAATCCGCTAGGCACGATAGGGCAGGTTGCCCGATCCGACAAGCAAAAATGGCGCGGCTCCGGAGGGCGGCCGCTTCGCTCAACGAGCGCCGCCCAGGTAGGCACTGCGCACATCCGGGTTGTTCAGCAGGTTTGCGGCGCTGTCTTCCAGGACGATGTTGCCCACCTCCATCACATACCCGCGATGGGCCAGTTTCAAAGCCGCGCGTGCATTTTGCTCGACCAGCACCACGGTCAATCCGGACTGGTTGATCTCACGGATGGTTTGAAATATGGCCTTGACGAGCAGTGGGGCAAGCCCCAGGCTGGGCTCGTCCAGCAGCAGGATTCTGGGCTCGGCCATGAGGGCGCGGCCGATGGCCAGCATCTGCTGCTCGCCGCCCGACAGGGTTCCGGCCAGTTGTTCGATGCGCTGCTCAAGGCGTGGAAACAGGTCGTACACGCGGCGCAGGTTCTTCTGGTTGCGCGCCTTGTCATTGCAGGTGAAAGCCCCCAGGTTGAGGTTTTCCCGGACGGTCAGGGTGCCGAAGACGCGCCGGCCTTCGGGGACCTGCGCCACGCCGCGGGTCACGATCGCATGGGTGGGCAGCTTGTGTATCTGCTCTCCCTGGAACTCGATCGCGCCTCCGGTGGCCTTGAAAATCCCGCAGATGGCATTGAGGGTAGTGGATTTGCCGGCCCCGTTGGCTCCCAGCAGGGCGACGATCTCGCCCTCGCGGATGTCGAGGCTGATCCCGTGCAGGGCTTCGACTTTGCCGTAGGCGACACGCAGGTTCCGGACCCTCAACAGCATGCGTTCATTCCTCTTCGATGCCCAGGTAGGCCTCGATCACCCGTGGATCGGCCTGGATTTGCGCCGGGCCGCCCTGGGCGATTTTGACTCCGTTTTCCAGCACCACCAGCTGCTCGCAGGCCTTCATGACCAGGCTCATATCGTGCTCGATCAGCAGGACGGTGATGCCGCGGTCCCGGATTTTGCGAATGATGCCGATCAACTTTTCCGTTTCGACGTCGTTCATGCCGCCGGCCGGTTCGTCCAGGATGATGAAGCGCGGCCGCGTGGCCAAGGCCCTGGCGATTTCGAGAAGACGCTGGTTGCCGTAGGAAAGATTTTCGGCCAACTGCTCGCCATGGCGTTCGATTCCGACGAATTCCATTTCCGCCATTGCGTCGGCCACGGCCGCGGCCTCCTCCTTCTTTTGAAAGGGAAGGCGCAACATGCCCGCGATCACCCCGGCCTTCATGCGACAGTGGCACCCGGCCAGCACATTTTCCATGACGGTCAGCTTCTGGAAAAGCCGGATGGTTTGAAAAGTCCGCGCGATGCCCAGGCTTACGATGCGGTGGGTGGGCATCTTGCGGATGGAGCGGTCGTCGAAGAAAATGTCGCCCCGGTCCGGCCGGTAGTTGCCCGTAATCAGGTTGAACACCGTGGTTTTGCCCGCGCCGTTGGGACCGATCAAGCCCACGATGGAACCCTTATCCACATCGAAGGAGACATCATCTACCGCCAAGAGCCCCCCGAAGCGTTTGGTCAGGTGCTGCAGCCGCAAAAGGCTCATGCAGGCCCCCCTTTGCGGTCCGCAACCGCCGTGCGGTATCTTCTGGGCCGGGGCGGCAGAATGCCTTCCGTGCGGAAGATCATCATGACGATCATCATGGCCCCGAAGACGAGCATGCGGGCCGATGCGAACTCCCGGAAGAGCTCGGGCAGACCCACCACCATCAGGGCGCCCAGGATGACCCCGGGAATGCTGCCTCGTCCGCCGAGCAGCACGATCATGAACATGATCACCGATTCCCAGAAGTTGAACGACTCCGGTGCGATGATGGTCATCTTGGCGGCGAAAATATTGCCGGCCATGCCGGCCCATACGGCGCCCAGCACAAAGGCGATCAGCTTGTAATGGGCGCTGTTGACGCCGCTGCCTTCGGCGGCCACATCATCCTCGCGCAGGTAGTTGAGGGCGCGGCCGAAGCGCGAATTTTCCAGCCGGTGGAACAGAAAAACGGTCACCGCGGCAAAACCCCAGATCAGGTAAAAGAAGTGTTCGGGCCGGCGGATGCGAAAGCCGAAAATCTCGGGCCGCGAAATGCCGAAGATGCCGTTGGACCCGCCGGTGATGCCGAACAGGTTGTTGATCAGGGCAATGCGCACGATCTCCACCAGTCCGATGGTGACGATCAGCAGGTAGTCGCCGCGCAGATGGATGATGGGCCGGGCCACCACCAGGGCGACCAGGCCGGCCACCAGTCCGCTCAGCGGCATCAGCCAGAGCACCGGTATCTGCCAGGTGGTATTGATGATCGCGGTGGTGTAGGCGCCCATGGCGTAAAAAGCGGCATGCCCCATGTGGAAGAGGCCGGCATGACCGAGAATGATGTTGAGACTCAACGCCAGGATAGCGTAAAGCCCCACGTTGTTGAGCACATCGACCCAATAGATGTTGAGAAAGGCGGGCGACGCGAACAGCAGCGCGCCAAGCACGGCGAAAATGACGGTTCGAGGGGATTTCATACTTTGCCCGCCACCCGTTCACCGAGCAGCCCGGTGGGACGGAAGATGAGAATGGCGATCAGCACGCCGAAGGTGATGGCGTCCCTCCAGGCAATCGAAATGTAGGCGGCTCCCATGGCCTCGATCAGCCCGAGCAGCAGTCCGCCGACCATGGCGCCGGGAATGTTGCCGATGCCGCCGATGATGGCGGCCGTAAATGCCTTGAGGCCGTACATCCAGCCCATGGTGAAATTGATCTGCCCATAATAGAGACCCACCATGAGCCCGGCGGCCCCGCCCAGGGCCGGACCGATGATGAAGACAACCATGATCACCCGGTCCACGTTGATGCCCATGAGCCGGGCGGCCCGCTGGTCGATGGCGGCAGCCCGAATGGCGGTGCCGATGCGGGTCTTCTGAATGAACAGGTAGAGCCCGATCATCATCAACAGCGAGGTCAGCAAAATCAGCAATCGCACCAGGGGAATGTCGAAGCCCATGAAAGAGACGGCGGTCTGGGGGAGAATATCGTGCGGATAGACCCTGTAGTGTGCGCCGTACGCCAGCATGAGGGCGTTCTGAAAAAAGATCGACGCCCCCATGGCCGAAACCACCGCCGAGAGCCGGTGCGCCTGCCGCAGCGGCCGGTAGGCCACCCGTTCAAGCATGGCGCCTACGACGGCCACCAGCCCCATGACCATCACCACCAGAAGCATGACCACCCCCAGGGGCCCCACGTGGCGGGCCAGCCCGAAGGTGGTCAACAGGGTCAATCCAAGATAGGCACCGATGCTGAAAAGATCCCCATGGGCAAAATTGATCAGCTTGAGCACCCCGTAGACCATGGTATAGCCGAGGGCGATGAGGGCGTAGATGCTGCCCACGGCTAAACCATTGGTCAACTGCTGGAGGAAAAAATCCATGGATCTGCCTGATGCGCTAGGATGGGCTGAATTCTCCTGCTTCTGCTCAAAGGGGCATACCGGAGCGATTGGGCGCAGGCACACACGGCCGATTTAACTCGATGCAAAAAGCAAGGGCTCAGGGCTGCATGATGAACTTGCCCTTGGCGTCCACTTCGTAGACCCGGTACAAATCCCCTACCCGATCACCCTTCTGGTCGAAAGAAATCGGGCCGGTCAGCCCGGGAAAATTTTTCAGCTCTTTTTTCAGATAGGCCGCGATCTTGGTTGAATCGGTCGACCCTGTGGCCTCAATGGCCCGTACGACCACCCGCAACCCGTCGCCGGCCAGCACCGCCCATACCGAACCGGGCTCGGTCTTGTATTTTTTGCGGTAGCTCTCCATGAAGGCCTTGGCTTCCGGCGTATCCAGATCCTGGGGAACGGGCGGGCTCACAAAGCGGAAGCCCTTTGCGGCGTTGACGCCTGCAATCTTAACCAGATCCGGGTTGTTGGTGGCATCACCGCCCAGGAAGGGCACGGTCCACTTCATCTCCGTTTTCTGGCGCAGCAGCAGGCCGGCCTCGCCGTAATAGCCCGTGAAAAAAACGATATCCGGGTTGGCCCTTCTCATCTTGGTAAGGATGGTGGTGTAGTCGTTCTGTTGCGGGGTAAGGGCTTCGAAGAAAACGATTTTGGCGCCGTCTTTTTCCAGCAGGGATTTGGTTTCGTCGGCCAATCCCTTGGCGTAGCTGGAGTTGTCGTGCAGGATGCCGATGGCTTTATAGCCGCCTTTCTTCAAGGTTCGATAGGCCACCAGGCCCTGCTCGTCATCCCGCGGGCAAGTGCGCATAAAATATTTGAGGCCCTTCTCGGTCAATCGAATGGCCGTGGAGCCGTTGGCCACCTGAATAAGGCCGGCTTCGTCAAAAATGCCCTGCGAGGCTTCCGTCACGGCCGACCCGTAGGTTCCGATGACCGCCGCAACGCCCTGCGTGGAGAGCCGCTGGGCGGCCAGTCCGGCGGTCCGGGGGTCGCCGCCGTCATCCGCAGCGATCACTTGAACCTGCCGGCCGTTGATTCCGCCGGCCGCGTTGAACGTCTCTGCCAGCAGATCCACAATCTGCTTCATGTCCTGACCTTCGCTGGCCCAGGCTCCGGTCAACGGGGCCATCAGACCGATCTTGACAGGTTCGGCCGCAAGCGCAGAGCCCGCGGCAATCAGGCTGCCGATCAATGCCAGCAACACAAGCTTCTTCATCATGAAATTCCTCCTTGAGAGCATGGTGGGCGAAAGGACGCATGCGACCAACGCATCGCCGGTACATCGGCCAGCCTCCCAAAAGGCTGCTTGGTTCCGGCCGTATGGCAGCGTCCAACCAAGAACATTACGGTATTTGCGAATACCTATTTTAGGAGCGCAGGTGTGTCAATAATTTTAACCTGACCGCAAGGTAGTATAGGGGGACGTCCATATAGGGGGACGTCCATAAATTTATAAAAAAATGGTCGAGCGTTTTGGAAGGTCCGCCGCGCCAAAGTGCAGATCAACAGACCGATTGTGGAATATGAAATGCAAGGGCGTCAGTTCTGTCGCATTCCCAGAATGCCGGCCAGGGAACGCGCCATAGTGTCCAGAGCGGCTTCGTCCGGCAGGGTGATCGTCATTTGCAGGCGGCCGTCAGGTGCTTTTTCCAGGCATTCGCTCAACTTCGTCTTGAAAGCCCGGGACAGAAGATCGGTGCGATCGTCGACGACCTGGCCGGCAAAGATCTCACCGATGAATGAAAACGCCGCCTGGACCAATTGCCCGCCGGCGGCCGCCATCTTCTCTTTTTGGATCAAAGCGGCAGCGCTCTTTTCGGCTTCGGCCTTCATGCTTTCATCCTCGGGGGCTTCGGGGCGCGCACCGAGCAGGATCTCCATGCGGCGCTTGAGCTCTTCCACGCCCGTGGCCAGATCGATGTCGCTGGTATCGGCGTCCGGGTCCAACACCGCCAGGGAAAGCTCGTGTTTGGCCGACAGCGTGGCCAGCAGATTTTCTTCCAGCGTGTCGGTCGTGACCAGCAAGTAGATCTGCACCGGCTGTTTCTGGCCCATACGGTGAACCCTGGCGATGCGCTGTTCTAGAATGGCGGGGTTCCACGGCAGATCCACGTTGATCACGGTATTGGCGGACTGCAGGTTCAGGCCGGTGGCACCGGCATTGGTGGTGATGAAGATCTTGCAGGCGGGATCGTTCTGGAACCGGTCGATCAGCTCCGGGCGGCTCTTCTGCGGGACAGATCCGTCCAGGCGCACATGGCGCAGGCGGCGCTCGGCCAGCAAAGGCTCGATCAGGTCGAGCATCTTGGTCCACTCGGAAAAGAGAACGATCTTGCGGTCCTCTTCGGCCATCAACTGATCGAGCAGGCCTTCAAGTTCTTTCAACTTGCTGGAGTGGCCCGGAGCCTTCTTGTCCACCAGAAAGGTGCTGTCGGCGCACATGCGGCACATCAGCAAGGCCTTTTGCAGCCGCAGCAGATCCATTTCCGAAAGGTATTTTTTGTTGATGACGGTCTGAATGATATGGCGATGCGCTTTTTGCACTTCGACCTGTTCGTCGGTGGGAGCGATGCGGATCACTTCGGTCGTACGCGGCGGCAACTCCTTGACCACCTTTTGCCGGGTGCGGCGCAGCAGGACCGGTTTGAGGGTTTCGCGCAGCTGATCCAGGTTCTTGTAGCCCAGCAGCTTGCCTTTTTCGTCCACCACGCGGTGGCGGTTGAAAAAGCGGAACGCCGGGCCCAGGCGCCGCTCGTCGATGAACTCCACCACCGAAAACAGTTCGTCCAGCCGGTTCTCCAGCGGTGTGCCGGAAAGCACGAGGGCAAAGGGTGATTTGAGACCTTTGACGATCCGACTGGTCTTGGCTTCCCAGTTCTTGATGCGCTGGCCTTCGTCCAGGATGATGAGGTCCCACGCCATGCGCTCGATGGCTGCAATGTCCCGCAGCACCTGTTCGTAGTTGCAGATCGTAAAAAAGTGTTCGCCCGCATACTGGGCCGGGCGATCCTTGTGGCCGCCCAGCACCACATGGCAGGTGCGCTCGCTGAAGCGGCGGATCTCGCTGCTCCACTGGAACTTCAAGGAGGTCGGGCAGATGATCAGCACCTTGGAAACCGCCGCCATGCGGGCCAGCAGTTCGGCCGTGCCGATCCCCTGGATGGTCTTGCCCAGCCCCATGTCATCGGCCAAAACCGCACGGCCTGCTGCGGCCGCAAAAGCAATGCCGTCCAGCTGGTAGGGCCGCAGCTCCGTCTTGAGCAGTGCGCCGCGCAGCGGGTGGGCCGCCGGATCCTTGCGGATATCGGCCGTCATCGCCGACAGGCGCTCCTGAAGCAGACGTTGCTGCAGGTATTCTTCGGCATCCGGGTAAATGGTCAGCGGAGCGCCCAGCCGTTCCAGACGGCCGAAACGCTGCAGCAGGTCTTTCAGGTCTTCGACCGGCCTGCCCTTCAGAGGCGCAAGAATCTCCGCGACCTGCGAATCCGGATTTTCCGGGATCAGCAGGCGCAATTCCACCATCAGCCCATACTGGAGATACAGGCAGATCCGGTCCACCACGGCGGGCGTGTCGCGAACGCGCCTGGGGAATCTGGCGCGCCCGCGTGCCAGGGTGTACAGGATGTGCTTGCAGGTGCCCAGCGTATTCTTGCGAAAATCGGGACAGGAACAATACGACTGGCCCGGCTGCCACCCGCGCAGCGCCACCCGGTAACTCTTGCCCGAGAGCGGATTGGTGACCACGTAATCGGTCCAAAGCTGCTGCGGGTCCATCGACTGCAGGCGCATCTTCTCTTCGCGGGCGCGCAGCTCCCTTTCGGCCAGGGCGCTGGCCACGAGCTCCGTCTCGCCCAGGCTCTCCAGGGGCGTGCGCTCCGGGGGCGGGGCGGACAACCCCAGGGCAAGCTTTTCCTCCAGGATGAGCGACAAGGCGGCTCCCTTGTGGATGCAGGCGCCGGGGCACCGGCTGCAACGGATGTCGAAGCGCTGCAACTTGTCGTCGGACAAAGTGATGTGCACGCGCGCGTCGGAAAGGCTCAGCCGAAACAGGCGGTCATCCAGGTGCACCTGCTCGAACAGGTTGATTTCGAACCGACCGCCTTCAATGATCAGCATCCGCCCTTCGGGGCCGAGCAGTCTGCAAGCCTGGCGGAAGGACATATGAGAGAGTTTGTCCCGCAGTGTTCGCATGCGCGCCTCTGAAATAAAAAAGTTACCCTGCCTAAAAAGCTGCCCTTCCTATATACTTTTGCATTGAGATCGGCAAGATCTGAGAGCTGGGAAACGATAGCGTCCGAATGATTCCTGCATTGATTTTCCAAGCAGATTTGTGCCGAAGATACGAAACCGGCGCCCGCCTGAGTGCAAGGGGTGCTGCTGGAAGAGATCATGGAGGAGCGCGATGCCATTGCCGATTCGGACCAGGGCAAGAGTTTCCGGGCGTTCTGGGATTTTCTTATGTCGCAGCGCCGCCAGGAGGAGCTGACCCGCCGCCTTGCGCAGGTGTTGGCCCTGCCGCCGGTGGCAACCCTGAACCCCGAACCGCGCCTGCGCAGGGTGCATTATGACTAGCTTACGGCCGGTGAGCATACCCAACGCACGGTTGCCCTGTTGTCGCAGCAGTTGCGCCGCTTTCTCGACGATCAGGCCTGGCTGGGAAACAGGCGCATCATGGACATCCTGCACGAGATCGAGGCCAAAGCCCTGACAGTGCGCGAAATCCCTCCGGGCGGAGAGTGCAGGACCATGAAACCTTGCTGGCCAATCGAAGATATTAAAATCACTCAATGAATCGTTGCGATTCTATCCTGATAAACAAAATAATTTCGATTAACGCCGTCCTGATTCGGCCATTAAGAGATACAGCAGGGCAAGGTAATATTTCAGGGCGGAATGATGAAGTGGGGAGGTAATATCAAGTGGTTTTTAATAAATCAAGCTTGATATCATTTCAGGGAAAATGTGCCCGAAAACACGCTTAATATCATATTATCAGGGAAAATCGACCTGAT
>QZKV01000067.1 GCA_003599575.1 Desulfobacteraceae bacterium
CCTGATGGATGACTGGAGCGGATCAATCGCCTATCCAAATAGCCGAAAATCTCGGGTGCGGGCCGGGGCAGTCTCGTCATAAAGTCGTCAAGCAAAAACTGTTAATCTTTTGTAGAGGTGGAGGTGTTTTTTCTCTTGACTCCCCCTTTAATGGATGACCCCCGTTTTTTCACCCTTGACAGGGTTTCGTGCAAACGGTGACCTGCATTCAGGTGGGCCACCGACACCCGAGGACCAGCACCATTGGATCGTTCCGCCATCGCGAGGCGAATCAAAACGATTGAAAAAGGGGATTGACTTAAAAGAAAATAATGATTAAATGAAAATCAATATCATTAAGAGCAAGGGAATTGAGATGACGGAACATAAAACCAGATTTGATATTATCATCCAGAAATTAAGGGATAATGGCCACAAGATTACCCCTCAGCGGCTTGCCATAGTTAAAATTATTGCCCAAAGTGAAGGCCACCCAAGTGTTGAAGATATTTATGACCAGCTGAGAAATGCTTTTCCGACAATGAGTCTTGCTACGGTATATAGAAATATTATAACGATTAAATCACTTGGTGAAGTTCTTGAGCTAGGGTTCCCTGACGGCAGCAACCGGTATGATGGACACAAGCCGTATCCGCATCCTCACGTCATCTGTATCAAGTGTAAAAAAATCGTCGACCCTGACCTGGATAGCCTCGATGAAATGGAAAAAGAGGTCGCGTCAGAGACCAAGTTCAAAATTCTGAATCACCGGTTGGACTTTTTCGGCATATGCAGTGAGTGTATGGCAAACCAGCATTAGTATATTTTTTTGCTGGTAAGCGATAATTATTACCAATGGATATATTTTATCTTTACCAAATGTATGAATGGCACCGAAGCCCGCTATCATGGCAGCACGGTGCATAAGCTCGGACAGCAAAAGGAGGAAGCGTCATGAAAGAAGAAAGCAAGTGCCCGGTAACGGGAAAAATGAACAAACCCATTGCCCGCAGAGGAACGTCGAACCAGGACTGGTGGCCGAACCAGTTGAATCTCAAGATGCTTCATCAGAATTCTCACCTGAGCAATCCCATGGGCGAATCGTTCAACTATTCAGAAGAATTCAAGAAACTCGACCTGAACGCCGTAAAGCAGGACCTCTATGCACTGATGACCGACTCCCAGGAGTGGTGGCCGGCCGACTGGGGTCACTACGGGGGGCTTTTCATCCGCATGGCGTGGCACAGCGCGGGCACCTACCGCATGGGCGACGGCCGCGGGGGCGCGGGGTCCGGCACGCAAAGATTTGCGCCGCTGAACAGCTGGCCTGACAACGTGAACCTCGACAAGGCGCGCCGCCTTCTATGGCCGATCAAGCAAAAGTACGGCAAAAAAATCTCATGGGCCGACCTGATGATCCTGGCCGGCAACTGCGCCATCGAATCGATGGGGTTGCCCACCTTCGGCTTTGCCGGCGGGCGCGAGGACGTTTGGGAGCCGGAAGAGGACATTTACTGGGGCACCGAGACCGAGTGGCTTGCCGACAAGCGCTATTCCAGTGAGCGAGACCTCGAAAATCCCCTCGCCGCCGTACAGATGGGCCTGATCTACGTGAACCCGGAAGGCCCCAACGGCAACCCGGACCCGGTCGCCTCGGGACGTGATGTTCGCGAGACCTTCGCACGCATGGCCATGAACGATGAGGAGACCGTCGCACTGGTCGCCGGGGGCCACACCTTCGGCAAATGCCACGGCGCCGGCCCTGCGACCCATGTGGGGCCTGAGCCCGAAGCGGCCGGCTTGGAAGAGCAGGGGCTCGGCTGGAAGAGCAGCTTCCGCAGCGGCAAAGGCGGCGATGCCATCGGCAGCGGCATCGAGGGGGCCTGGAAGCCGAACCCGACCCGATGGGATATGGGCTATCTGAAGGTGCTGTTCAAATACGAGTGGGAACTGGTCAAAAGTCCGGCCGGCGCGCATCAGTGGCTGGCCAAGAACGTGGCCGAAGAGGACATGATCGTCGACGCCCACGACCCGTCGAAGAAGCACCGGCCGATGATGACCACGGCGGACCTCTCCCTGCGCTTTGACCCGATTTACGAGCCGATCGCGCGGCGCTACCTGGAAAACCCCAAGGCGTTCGCGGACGTCTTCGCCAGAGCGTGGTTCAAACTGACTCATCGCGACATGGGCCCCCGCTCACGCTATCTCGGCCCGGAAGTCCCGGCAGAGGAGCTGATCTGGCAAGACCCGGTGCCGGCCGTCGATCATGAGCTGATCAATGCGCAGGAGATCGCCGACCTCAAGGCCAGGATCCTGGCCTCAGGACTCTCTGTCTCCGAACTGGTCTCGACCGCCTGGGCATCGGCGTCCACCTTCCGCGGCTCCGACAAGCGCGGCGGGGCCAACGGCGCGCGCATTCGTCTCGCGCCGCAGAAGGATTGGGAAGTCAACCAGCCGGCCCGACTGAGCAAGGTGCTGCAGACCCTCGAGGGAATCCAAAAGGAGTTCAATGGCGCACAATCCGGCGGGAAAAAGGTGTCACTGGCCGATCTGATTGTCCTGGGCGGCTGTGCGGGGGTCGAGCAGGCGGCGAAGAATGCCGGCTATGCGGTCACCGTTCCCTTCACGCCCGGGCGCACGGATGCGTCGCCGGAACAAACCGACGTGGCCTCCTTCGCCGTCCTTGAACCAGCTGCAGACGGATTCCGCAACTACCGCAAAACCAAGTACGCCATATCGACAGAGGAACTGCTGGTGGATCGCGCGCAACTGCTGACCCTGACCGCTCCCGAAATGACGGTGCTCATCGGCGGCATGCGCGTGCTGAACACCAACTTCGGTCAGTCCCGATCCGGCGTTTTCACCCAGCGGCCCGAGACGCTCACCAATGACTTCTTCGTGAACCTGCTTGATATGCGCACGGCGTGGACGGCCACCTCGGAAGACAAAGAGGTGTTCGAGGGGCGCGATCGCGCAACGGGAGAACTCAAGTGGACCGGCACCCGGGTCGATCTCATCTTCGGTTCGCACTCCCAACTGCGCGCCTTGGCGGAAGTATACGGATGTGAGGACTCCCAGGAGAAGTTCCTGCACGACTTCGTAGCGGCATGGAGCAAAGTCATGAATCTTGACCGCTTCGATCTTGCCGGTGCAAGCAAGGCCATGTTCGAAAAAGCCGACAAGGCGAAAAACTGACAGGGGCGGGCATCGGGGGCATCGGGGGCATCGGGGGTCAAACCTTGAATTGTGAATTAAATTGAAATTACGGTTTATTCACAATTCAAGGTTTGACCCCTTTTTTGCCCAAGGTTTGACCCCTTTTTTGCCTTTTTTGTTGCAAGATTTTCTCCCCGTTTTTTTACCCGTTTTTTATCCGCGCCGACACCTTGAATTGGACTCTACACCGCTATCCCGAAAATTTGAGGTTCTTTCCGGGTACTGCAATTTTCATTCAACCAGTTGGCAATATTTTTCATCCTCTGGTCTTCCCAAAGCCTCGCACCTGTGGGACAGTTTTTAATACAGGCACAACAGCGAATGCAACGCTCGATTTTAGTTGCCACGCTCCCATTGATTGAAATGGCTGCAGTTGGACATACACTGGCACATGTACCACAAACGGTGCACGTGTCTTTTTTGGTCACTGGTGAAGCAGCCATAGCTCTGGGGCCGCCTTCATACGGAAATCTGCCCGGAATTTCCAAACCCGCTTGGGCATCAGGTGATGGTAACGCTCTAATCTTATCTTTAATCTTTGCCCCGAAATCCCTTGCTTTTTTAGCATCCAGGCTATCCGGGCGTCCGTTTGCGATGGGTAGATCCTTGGTTGCAAAAGAGTGCTCGCCAATGAATGCACCACCGGCAAGCGGATTGAAGCCTATCTCGATTGCAAGATTTTTCAATTCCAACAGTGCATCTTCAAACTCACGGTTTCCATATACAACGATGAGAACTGATAGGGTGTTGCTTGCTTTTATCTTTCTGAACCGCTTGATGGCATCGACTGGCAGACGCCCACCGTAAACAGGTGCACCTATGATCACGAGTTCACCTGAAAAGGGTGGAATGGTTTGTTTGGCGCTTTCGGGAAGAGTTAGATTGATATGCTCGACATCTTCATCAGTGATACCTTCAGATATGCTTTCCAATACTTTACGAGTGGTTCCAGTGGGTGAAAAATAGATAAGGGTTACCTTTTTAACTTCCATTGTCCTCTCCTCGGCAGAATGTTTGGGATATGCGGCAGACCGGGTAAACAAAAAAAAACCGGCTTTTCACTGAGCACCGATGGCTCACTCACTTACCTATACCACATAGACCAGGTTTGACCGCATCATCCAAATGGTTGGACGTACGCGGCACTGACTTCTAATACATGGATCTTTCTGAATCCCGAAAACGCGCCGCAAATCCCTTTGTTGGGTCCTCAATCAGGTTTTCGGAGGTTGCCAAAACCGGTTTATTCATTTTTGATGGTTCAAGTTGCTATGGATGATCCGACTATAGTCAAAATGCCTCGATTTTAGCAATACCTGTGTGCCGTAGCCGACCGCCATATGTGGTTTTATTTGGGTTTTTTGTCGCTCAGTGACAAGGCCGATCAGTATTGGCGCGAGCTTGAGCAGCGGCGCATGAACCCGTTGCATCATGTGCGTAAAATCGTTGCTTTCAGTGAAATCTATGGCAGCGAGCCCGTGGCCCGGGCCATGGCCGAACATTCTTCTTCCAGGCCTTTCCTGCGAGTACATTGCCAATTTGCTGGAACAGCAGGGCCCGAAAACCCCTTGCACCCGGGGCCCTGCTGTTGACCCGCCGCAGGATCTGCTGGATTTGACTGTGCAAGAGCCGGATTTATCCGTCTACAGCCGCACATTAAAGGAGAAACCCGATGACGACTGCTTCGAATAGCCAGTGCCTTAATGAACAGCTTTTCTACCTCAACCTGCCCCATCCGCGACAACTATGAGTCGCTGGCCAAATTGGCCGTAGAAAAGCAGTGGACACACGTGAACTACCTGTCCGAACTGATCTGTCCGAACTGATCAAGGCCGAAGCGGACCAGCGCCGGCCCGTGGAGACGAAAAATGTCGGCCAAGACGCCATTCGAACCAGGCTGTTAAAAGGGATCACCATGTGGCATTCAAGCAGTCGGTCCACCGCCGGGTGATTCAAATTGCCGGCATTGTCCCGCTTACAAAACAACGGCGTTTCTTCTGGGGCCGAAAACCCGCTACCAATACCGGCTTCGGGCCTTGTTCCCAATTCATGTTTATGTATCATCTTTGTATCATTCCTATACTTAGGTGACAGTTTTGCGACACGCAATATCCGCTTTTGTTTTCCAGTAGGTTATAAGAATCCGATTTAACCCGGATTTTAAATTTTATCGAATTTACCGCGCTTTGGCACTGCAAATGCTAAACAAAAAAGTTTAATGAAATTGGATCGAGAATGGTGTCGCCATGCCATCGTTGAACATGATCGACCGTTGCTGTTTGTGAATTTTGCACACCTAGGTAGAAAAGCTGCAGTTAGAGACGGTTCGGGATCATATGAATTCAGCAACAACGCAAAGTGTTTCGGTCAAAAGGTGAGCTTTGCCGGTAAAAAGCGCGGTTTCACTAAGCTGTTTGGGCGGATCTCATATTATCTACCACAAAAAAGGACAGGGGGCGTTATGAGGAGATTTGTAATCGGCTTTGTACTATTTTCTGTTTTGCTATTCGCGATCATTTTTACCCTCACAAACAGTCCATCTGAAGTAGTGGCCAGCGGAAAAAGCAATGCGGACAGCCTCACAGAAGCTTGTATCAAGGAAGGGAAGATAAATGATTCGTTCGACATTGCAAAAATGGGGGACATGTCTGATTACGATCCATCAAACCCCGTTATCCCGAAAGGAGACACTATCAAGATAGGCCTTGTCATGCCTTTTTCGGGACCGGCAGCATCCATTGGGGATACGTGGTTTCTTTTGTGGCAATGGGTGGCGCATGATTATAACCAGCGGGGTGGCATCCGGGTCAATGGAAAACTGAAAAAGGTGGAAATTGTCAAAGCCGACAACAGGTCCAATCTTGATCAGACCAGGAGTGCCTGTGAAAGAATGATGCTACAAGAGAAAGTAGATTTCCTGGCTGGAAGCGAATCGACTCCCAATACGAAAGTGTTGCAGGAAATCGCAGGCAGATACAAGAAAATCGCAGTCAATTGCGCTGCGCATACCGACGAATTGATGGATTCCAAGCATTTCAATCGTTATACGTTTATGACCGTTTACTCATCAAATCAAGTAGGAGAAAGCCTTGCCTACTATTACGGACAAATTCGCAAAAAGGAAAAAAAATTCTATATTCTCTGCCAGGATTACTCATGGGGCCGTGCCGTTGCGGATTCCTTCAAACAGGGGTTGAAAAAGTTTCATCCGGAAGCCGAAATCGTTGGCGAAGACTATCATGCACTGTTTCTAACGGATTTCGCGCCTTACATGTCTAAAATAAAGGCCAGCGGTGCAGAGGTCATTGTAACCGGCGACTGGAGGCCCGACGTCTTTAACCTCATTAAGCAGGCACGGCAGTTCAATATCCAGATCCCAATAGCCGGAAGAGATCTGGAAAATCCAGTCCTGCTATCCGAATTGGGTTTAGAGCAGGGGAAGAATTTGGTTTCGATGACCTCTTACAATGCGTCGAATCCGGTATTCCAATCGGAACAGCAGAAGAATTTTCATAAAATATGGACCAATCTTTCGAGAAACAAGTGGAAGAGTCAGCCATATAATAACAATATGTTCGAATATCCTGAACAGATTTTGGGCCGGGTTTTAAACCAGGTTTATTGGTTCTTCAGCGTTCTTGAGCGCGCCGGAACCACGGATCCAGAGAAAATCATCTCTCTGTGGGAGAATGACCGATACATGACATTGAATGGAAAAGTTTTGCTGATGCGTGCCTGCGATCACCGGGTGGTTCAGGATGTGGCCGCCGTGGAAATCGTTCCCCCGGAGGAGCAGAAAACCGCTTACAATATTCCTCCTTATCGATGGTTTGATGACATTTGCTTCGCCGGCCCCGCCCACATTATACCCGCGGGCATGGTCCCGCCGTGGATGGATCAGAAGCTTGATCGTTGCGCAGGCAAGAATTACTTGGGCGACTGATTTGTCAAACGCTAATAACCTCCTTGCTCATTGAAGATCAATACCCAATGAGCAAGGAGGAACCTCATGACATTCCGCATTTACCATAAAAGACTCGTTTGTATCAGAAGGGGCTCAAATGGACCCGGTAGTTGAAATGTATGTGGCGCAAGGTCTCCATGGCTTGGCATACGGCATGATCCTTTTTCTGATAGCCTCGGGATTAACCATTATTTTTGGAATGATGGGGATACTGAATCTAGCCCATGCGTATATTTTTATGCTTTCGAGTTACGTATGTTATCAGATCGTGACCATGACCGATAATTTTTGGGTCGCCCTTCTGGTAGCTCCTTTGTTGATGGCGATACTGGGTCTGGTGATCGAACGATTCATGCTTCGGCGAATCTACAATTACGGACACCTTGAACAGTTGATCTTGACCGTAGGCGTCGGCTTTCTGATCGTTGGCAGCGTTATCCAAATCTGGGGCACGGAAAACCTGCCGGTTGCGGTTCCTCCTTCTCTTCAAGGGATGGTGTCCATAGCGGGTATGTACTATCCGATTTACCGGCTGTTTATCATCGGAGCCGCCCTGCTTGTAACAATTTCCATGATACTGGTCTTGTATGCCACGCTTATAGGCAAAATTGTCCGCGCGGCCGTCTCGGATAGAGATATGGTAAGTGCGTTAGGCATCAACGTTCCGCTTGTTTTCTCGCTTGTGTTCAGCTTCGGGATGTGGTTGGCCGGAGTCGCGGGCGTCGTTATCGCACCACTACTGACAGTATTTCCGGGTCTGGCCGATCAGGTGGGAATGGATGCTTTCAAGGTGGTCGTCACCGGCGGATTTGGAAGTCTTTCGGGTGCGTTCATCGTTTCGATGATTTTTGGATTTTTAAGTTCCTACGGCATACAATTTTTCTCGCAATTGGCGCCGATCCTTGCGGTCGGTTTTATGGCCATTGTGCTGGCAATAAGGCCTCAGGGTTTGTTCGGGGAGAAAGAAGATGACTGATTCCAAACGCAAAATATTTCTGTGGCTGATTCTTCTTTGCACGCTGATAGGCCTGCCAAAGGGATTAGGTCCCTATTATACAAACATTTTTCTAACTTTCGCCATTTTTGCCACGTATGCGGTCGCGTTAAACCTTTTATTGGGATTTACAGGTTTGCTGAGCTTCGGTCATGCCGCATATTTTGGTTTCGGCGCGTATGGAACCGCCTTGGCGCTGATACACCTCAAAGGGATCTCCTTGCTGGTCGCAATTGGAATCGGAGCTCTGTCATCAACGGTGCTCGCGCTATTGCTCTCGCCTATCGTTGTACGGGTGGGTGGAGCCGCCTTTGCAATGGTTCATCTTGCCATTGGACAGGTTCTCTATGTGCTGGCGTTAAAGTTGGCGAACATAACCGGCGGTGAGGACGGACTGGGTAGCTTTCTCAACTCACCCATGAAAATCATCGGGCCATTTTCGGTGGATATGCGGCCGGCCTCCGTGGATTTTTACTACTTTGCGATGGTTGTCATTGTGTGCAGCATCTGGCTCATGTGGTTTTTCACGAAAACGCCGTTCGGCCAAGTTCAGATTGCCATGCGAGACAATAAAAAAAGAGTATCGTTTCTCGGCTATCGGGTGCAGCACTCAAAAGCGGTGATCTATCTTGCCTCCGCATTCTTTTCAGGGATAGCCGGGAGTCTATTGGCCATTTTCCACAATCTGGTTTCGGCAGGCGGGGCGTTCGGGATAATGGTAAATTTCTTACCGATTATAGCGATCCTGATCGGCGGGTCCGCACATTTTTTCGGTCCCGTTCTGGGCGCCGCAGTATTTCAGGTCCTGGAACAAATGACAGCCCAGTATACAAGCAAGGTGGAATTGGTTATCGGGCTGGTACTTGTTTCTATAGTCCTATTTGCTCCAAGCGGTATTCTGGGCAGTATCGAAATTTTCAAAGCTCGACGGTCTAAGAGAAGGTTTTTGGCGTTAAATCGGAGTGAATGATATGATGGCCCTTGAAACGTATAATCTATCTCATGATTTTGGTGGGTTACGGGTACTCCTCGACGTCAATTTAAAGGTACGGGAAGGGGAGAGACACGCGATAATCGGTTCGAATGGCGCGGGAAAGACTACCTTGTTTAACATTATCACTGGAGTGTATCGGCCAAGCCAAGGCCGAATAGTATATAAGGGCAGGAATATTACAGGCCTGAAACCTTATCGGATAAACCGGCTGGGAATTGGCAGGTCATTTCAGATCAGTAGCGTATTCGGCAGCATGAGCGCATTTCAAAATTTGCGTTTGGCTGTAATGGCCAAACATGGCATTCGTTTTAATCTTTTGAAGTATATCGATAAAATGCATGAAATCACCGCCGAGACGGACAGCTTGCTTGATCGAGTTGGATTGAGCGACCACCGCGATGAGCTTGCGTCAAACTTGTCTTATGGGAAATCCCGGGTGCTGGAGATAGCAATGGCTTTCGCGGTCAATCCGGACGTGGTATGCCTTGATGAATTCGCGGCAGGCATGTCGCGCGAGGAGACCGCGGCGGCTATCGAGCTGGTCAGACAATTGACGGAAGGAAAGACAGCGGTTCTTATAGAGCACGACATGGATGTCGTGTTCTCACTTGCCGATAGAATTTCTGTTCTGCACCATGGCAAAATTTTGATAACTGGAGATCCCGTAGAGGTGCGAAACGATCCGGAGGTCAAGTCTGCCTACCTGGGAGATTTGCATCCCGAAGAGGGTTTATGAGAATTTTCCTTCTTCGCTTGTCCTGAATGAATTGGAAAAAAGCAGGACACAGTGAATTCCCGACGGCCATGAAAGAATGAGGAGATTATATGCTTCTGGATGTCAGAGAAGTACATTCTTTTTACGGAGACAGTCATATCCTCCAAGGTATCAACATGAGAATCGAGGAAGGGGAGATAGTCGCTTTGATGGGACGTAATGGGATGGGAAAAAGCACTACTCTCAAGTCAATTGTGGGAATGGTAAAACCCCGATCAGGATCAGTGATGTTTCAGGGAAAAGAGGTGTCCGGGATGCCTCTGTACAGGGTGGTAAGGGAGGGCATAGGTTATGTGCCCGAAGAAAGGCGGATTTTTCCTGATCTGTCGGTGGCGGATAATCTTTTGCTGGGCCAAAAAGGGGGGGAAAAGAAAAAGAACAGTCATGATAATCCTTGGACCTTAGATAGAATATACAATCATTTTCCCCGGCTTAAAGAGCGAACCCGCCAAATGGGGCGCTTTTTGTCTGGTGGAGAGCAGCAGATGCTTTCCATCGGTCGATCGCTTATAGGTAACCCCCGCCTGCTCCTGGTTGATGAACCCACAGAAGGATTGGCGCCTACCATGACGGACGAAGTGAAGAAAATACTGAGCCAGATAAACAAAGCAGGGACGACGATATTGCTGGTCGAAAACAAATTGAAAGTGACTTTATCCCTGGTAAACAGGCTGTATGTGATTGGAAAAGGACATATCGTGTACGAGGGCACCGCGGAGGATTTCAAGCACAATCACGAGATCCGAAAGAACTATCTTGAAGCGTGATTTTACAAATCAGGCGTAGCAAGGCCAATGCAGCTTCGAGTTATTAGATTTTGCATAATAGTATGGATAATGAAACTTTGGAGAGTTCATAAGTAGTTTGAAAATGCGTCACCCCGGCGAAAGCCGGGGGCCAGAAGATCTTGCTGGATTCCGGCTTTCGCCGGAATGACGAACCAAAGTAAATCAAAGCTTTTCCGAGGTCTTTGTCCATATTATTATAAGTAGCTTAATAACCCAATCTTTTGGTCTATACGGGTGTCGCCAATATCCACTTGCGGATGCGATCCGCAACTTCTTCGCCCGAGGATTCCTGCATAAAATGCCCTGCACCGGCAATGGGACATGGGGGGGCGCAATTCTTGAATATTTGGCGCAATGTCGCTTCGCCGGTTTTGAAGGCATCCCTTTCGCCCCACGGAAGAAAGACCGGGATGTTAAGAGTTCTTAACACCTTTACCGCGGCATAGTTATCATAATTGCCCGGGTGATCGAGCCGTATCGGCACCAACCGCGGCCAGGTGAATGCACCGGTCTGATATGCTGCCAAAGGAAACGGCGCGCGGTAGGCGGCCGCCTCGTCTTCATTCAGCACGCATTGGTCCAAATGGGACTGCATGGCAGTGGGTACATCGAGGTAGTCCTGCCGCTGGGCATACCGCCGCCATTGGAGAAATTCCTCGTTGTCGCCGACGCCCCGGCCATAAGGGATTCCGGTGCTCATAACAACAAGGCGGATAAAACGGCCGGAAATTTGGGAGAGCACGCGCAGGCCGACAAGGCCGCCCCAATCTTGGCAGACCAGGGTGATGCGTGACAGGTCGAGTTCCAAAATGAATTTACGCATCCAGCGTACAAAGGATTTATAGCTGTATGCATTGATATCGACGGGTTTGTCCGACCGGCCGAAGCCGATCTGGTCCGGCACGATGATTTTCCCCGTATTCGCCAGGGGCGGGATCATTTTCCGGTAAAGGTAGCCCCAAGTGGGCTCGCCGTGAAGCATCAGGATCGGATCGCCCTGGCCCTTTTCCACATAGGCCATGCGCAAACCTTCGATGTCCACATATCGGGGCGGAAAATCGTAACCGGGCAGTTTGGCAAAGCGTTCCTCCGGCGTCCGCAAAACAGCCCCCTGGGGCCACGTGGTCTGGCATCTGCCGCGTTGCCGGGCAAATTCGATCAGCTTGACGACGTTCCCGACGGGGATATCGTCGGTTATACTGGCAAACCATAGCAGAAAATCGATGAGATCGGCCTCTATTTCATGCTCCATGGGCCTTGGCTCATAGCGGTCCCAAAACCCGTAGACGGTCGCCATGGATGGCCGGTTCTTGCCCAGGTCGGCCAGTTCAAGGGCATACAGATAGTCATGATCCGAGCGCCAGTAGACGCGTCCGGCACGCAAACCGGTTGTTTTTTCCACCGCATCTGCCACCGCCGGCACGACATCGAGCTCTTGCTCGACGAGCAGCGGGTCTTCGCGCAGGTTCACCAGTTCATCAGAAGAAGGCGTAATAAAATTCATAAGACCGCACCTGCCTTTCTGTTCAAAAATTCCACTATGGCGTCGGCCAGGTCCGGTCCTCGGTCATCCTGCAGGAAATGCGCCGCGCGGTCGAACAGGAGGGGCCCCTCTGCATGGGGCAGAAGTTCTTTCAATCTATGCGCGAATTGAATCGGAAAAGTGCTGTCCTCGGGTGCCCATAGCAGCAGGATGGGGGTTCCGGCAAGTTCGGGAAGACGGCTTTGGATATGGACGAAGTCCCGCCATCCCCGGTCATTTTCCCGCTTCGGCAAGGTCCGCGGCCAGCACAGCACCACATGCTCCGAGTCGGTTTCATCAAAGACGTGGTGATATCCCCGCGCTTCGGCTGCGCTCAGCCCCCGTATGGTCGTCAACGACGGACCGTCGTGCGACCACAGCTTCTGCCGCTTCATGAAGTACTGCCCGACCATTGGCTGTTGGGGCGTCAGCCACCAGGCCGGCGGCGTAAGTGGTTTGCCCTTGTAGGTGGCATAGGCCCAGGTGTTCATCAATACCATCGCATCGAGGCGCTCAAGACGCTGCAGGGCGGCACCGATGCTCTGGGGGCCGCCCCAGTCCTGTCCGACGGTCACGAAGCCGCGCAATCGGAGTTGATCGATCAGCGAGACCAGGTCGGCAATGTGATGTGCCAGGGTCAGCCGCGAATCCGTACGCGGATGCTCGGAATAGCCGGCGCCGATAAAATCGGGCACGATCACCCGATACCCCGCCTGCGTGAGCGGATCCACGAAGAAACGGTACAGAAAACCCCATGTAGGGTTCCCATGAAGCAATAAAACAGGACGCGCACGGGGATCGCCTTCATCGATGTAGGCCATGTGACGGCCATTGACTTTCAAAGAATGCTGTCTCCACGGGAAAAGCGGTTTCAGCCAATCCGGTTTTTCTCTTATCTCAAACATAATCCCTCTCTGGTCTTTCGGAATGAGTCGCCGGGAGATCCCAGGGAACTCGGTGCGGCGATCAATTGGAAGCGAGCTCTTTCAGGATTATTTCTTTCAACTTATACTTTTCGATTTTATTGGTCGCTGTCTGCGGAAAGGCATTGATAAATCGAATATGCTTGGGCCACATGAACTTCGGCATCTCGGCGGTGATCCAATTTCGCAGTTCGTCTTCTCCCAGGCCCCCTTCCTGTTTCAATAGGACATACACGACGATATCGTCTTCATCGCCTTCCTGCGCAGGAATCGGAAAGGCGGCGGAAACTTCGACACCCGGATGGGTGTTTAGGATGTCCTCGATCTGGTATGTTGAGACGTTTTCGCCCCTCACACGGATGAAGTTCCCCATCCGGTCGATAAAATAATAAATATCGTTCTCATCTCTGTAGCAGGCGTCTCCGGTATGGAACCACTGGTTCTTGTGTGCTTCCAGGGTGGCTTCCGGCTTTTTGAAATAACCGGACATCAAACCGAAGGACAGTTTGCTCCGAAAGGCCAATTGTCCATATCCGCCGGGCCCCAAAATCTCATCTCGTTCATTGAGGATGGCCGATTCAAACAGCACGGCCTTACCCATGATGCCTTTTTTCAATTCTTCCGTTCCTGTGAATACCGGATAGCCATATTCTTGGAAAATCCTAAAAATGGACGCTTTCGGCAGGCCTCGATAAAGTTCACCGGGTGTCCCCTCCTCGCCCTCGAGTTCATCGATGCATCCCCAGATCGGCATTCCCGTCTCGGTCGAACCATACCCCACGGTCACCACATCAAAACCGAATCTCCTCGCGATCTTGTGGTGGTATTTCGGAAGAGGCTGCATGTGAACCCATTTCAGGCTGTTGTACCGATCTTTCGAAGTTTCTGCGGCATTCATCAACCATGGCATCATGACATCCATCAGAGAAGCGCTGCTTGCACCGCTTCTATGGATTCTGTTCCAAAAATCCGATGGGCTGAACCGGTCCCATATCGCTATATTGCTTCCCGTCCATATGACCCGGGCAACGGCGGCATATGCGCCTGAAATGTGATACATGGGCAGGTCGCTGTACTTGACATCGTCTTCATGCGTGACCAGGCGGGATGGAAAGATATACTGAGATATCCAGCGGTGAGAATGGACAACGCCTTTTGCCGGTCCAGTGGTACCGGAAGTGTACATGATGCTGGCTGTATCCCAGTAATTGATCTCCGTATCCAGATTCGCCCCGTTGCCTTTCAACATGTCATCGAAGTCGATCTGTTCGAATTTCCTGTCCAACTCCATAGAGTCGACCCGATGATCGTGCTCATCACGTTTGGGCTTTCTCAGGAGGACCTTTAAAGCAGGCAGTTCAGATTTCACTTCGTTGAGAAAAGAAACCCTGGATTGTTCTGTAATGAGTGCCTTGGGTGCCGTATCGTTTATCTGATAGGAGAGCAGACGTCCTTTATAACTGAAGTTGATCGGACAAAAAACCGCCCCTGTCTTCCAGATGCCGATCATGACGACAGAAGTCACAAACGGGTTGAACAGATACACCGAAATACTGTCGCCTTTAACAATGCCCATGGACTTCAAGAAATGGGCGATCTGGTTGGTAGCGGTATTGAATTCGGCAAAGGACAATGCGCGATCATCTTCACCGTAATATAGAAATTTTTTATCGGGATTTTTCGCGGCCCATTCATACAGTTTGTGGACAGTGCTAGGTCCCGCCTTTTCTATTTCATTTCTTAAGATTTCCAGCCCCATACTTTCTCCTCTCAGGACAAACCATCTTTTCTCTGAACCTTCCCAGACGGAACCCTTTCAGGCGCCATGCTCGGTGCGGGCGATAATGCTATCCTGTACGGACTTGCCCAGTCGGGTGAAATAGGCGACGTAACCGGCCACCCTTACGGTGAGATCCTGGTACGCGTCGGGATTGCGCTGTGCATCCCGCAGGGTTTCCGACGAGACCATGTTAAACTGGCAATGATGAATCTTCAGATCGACAAAGGTTCTGATCATTGTTGCCAGCCTGCGGACGCCAAGATCGTTTCCGAAAACCTCCTGGCTGAGCCTCATGTTCAAGGTCTGTCCGAAAAAGATTGCGGCGTTGTCGATCTTGGCCACGGAGTTGAATACGGCCGTGGGCCCGGAGACATCCACGCCCCGGGTAGGGGAGATCCCGTCCGAAAGCGGCTCCCACGCCTTACGCCCCGAGGGAAGCGCTCCAATAAGTCTACCGGTGCTCACGTACCAGACCAGGGGATTCTGGTAAGGGACCAGATATCCCCCACGGGTGTTCTTATGTTTGACCACCTCATCGCAATAGCTCTTCATGACCCAGGCCACGAGGTCGTCGACGTAATCGTCGTCATTGCCGAACTTGGGCGCTCTCAGCAATTCCTCCCTGAGGATTTCGTATCCTTCGAAGTTTTTCTCGAGGGCATCGAGGAGGTCGGCCATGGCGATCTTTTTCTCGTCATAAACCAGCTTCTTGATCGCGGCCAGGGAGTCCCCCACATCTGTTGCGCCGGCCGTGGCGATACAGGGGCCGAAATTGAACCGGGCCCCGCCTTCTTCCCGTGTGCGGCCGTTTTCGATGCAGTCTTCGATCAGCGCCGAGGTATAAACTGTCGGATACCGCTGGGCCAGCGTTATCTCGGAATTTTTATTGGAGATTTCGCAATGGTGGGCAAAATAGGCCAACTGCTTCAGATAGGCTTCCTGGAGCGCCTCGAAGGTTTCAAACCGCCTCGCATCGCCGGTGCGCACGCCCATATATTTGCCGTGATACCGGCTCCACCCGTCCGCCAGCGCCAGTTCAAGCATTTGCGGCAGCAGCAGAAAAGGTCCGACGTTGAATTCGGAATCGTAATTTGCCACATGGGGTTCATTGCAGCCGATGGCCCCGCTGGTCCGGGCCAGTTCGAGGGGAACGGGGGGGCCGCCCAGATTGCCCCGGGCCAAAAAATTTTCGACAAACAGATCATTGTTGAGAAACATGGGATGACCCGTGCCCAACACACAAAGCTGGCAGGCCTTGAGCAAAAAGTCTTCGGGAGTCCGGCTGTGGATGAGAATGCCGAAATTCGGTTCCAGCATGCGTGTGTGAATCATGCCCTCGATAAACATGTAAGAGAGTGTGTTGGTGGCATCGCTGCCGTCCGCTTTGAGCCCGCCGACATCCATGTGGTAGGCGGCCCCGGCCTGGGGGATATAGGGCGACACGCCCTGGGTGAAACGCATGAGCCAGCAATCCACCAGCTCCTGAGCCCCATCCTGGGTCAGGCGTCCTTCCTGAATATCTCTTTGGTAGTAAGGATAAAGGTATTGATCGACCTTGCCCGGCGAGATGGCGAACGTGATCGGCGTTTCGCACCAGTTCAGTACCTGGGTGAACCAGACCGACTGCAGGGCCTCATGGAAAGTCCGGGCCGGATGGGCGGGCACGCGCTCGCAGATTTCGGCGATCTTTTCCAGCTCGGCCTTTCGCCACGCTTCCTTTTCGCGACCGGCCGCCTCCCTGGCTCCGGCCGCAAACTTTCTGCCGATGCCGGCCGCGGCATCCATCGCCAGCACCACGCCTTTGAGGAAGGGGACTTTGCGCTGCTCTTCGGCATCGTTCCAATCCAGCCTGGCCAGCCGCTCTTCGGCGTCTTTTTTGACACCGAGAAAGCCCTTTTTCAGGATTTTTTCATAGCCGAAGGAGCTGTGGCCGATATGGTGGCGGGTCATGCCGTCGCTGATAAACCCGCGTCCCAGACCATCGGTCCTGCCCGGCACTTCTTCTATAGGCACCCGGGGCATGGCTGGCGGTTTGGATCGGGTGATGATGCCGATCTTCTTCAAGTCCGGATCGGGGTCGCCGTAAAGCAGATTGCGGGTTTCCGGCGGCAGTGTCTGGTAGTTTTGATAAAACCAGTGGCGCTTCCAGTCCCCTTCGCCCTTCCAGTAGGGGATGATCTCCTCCTTGACGATCCTGCGGTCTTGATCGCTCATATGTCTGTAATGATCAATCTCTATCTCCAGCCGCGCGCCGAGTTGTTCCGCGCCGACCGGAACGGCAACAGGGCTTCCACCGATCCAGCCCACAAAGGGCTCGTCGGCAAATATTTCCACCGGAAACGCTTCAACGGCCGCGGCAAAGGCCTTGGCCCGGCGCAGGACCATGGGCTCGCCTTCGGTCTGCTTCATGGAGCGGGCAATGGCGCGATCGAAGTAAATGGTGTAAACGGGGTCCGTGCGAGCCGAATTCTTGAGGTAAACGTTCCGCAGCCGCATTGTTCGGGCTGAGGGGCGAACGGTCATGACTTTTTCCAAAAAACCTTCCATTATTGTCCTCCAATAGGCTTTATTTTGGAAGCTGCAGTTTGAAGAATATCTATCATATTCTGTGCTCCGTTCTGGCAATAATCCCGTCTTGCAACGGCTTGGCAAGCTGCGTAAAATAGGCGCTGTAGCCTGCGACTTTGACAACTAGATCACGGTAATTTTCGGGATCATTCTGAGCCCGACGAAGCGTCTCCGTAGCGACAATGTTGAGTTGGACCTGGAAGACGCCCTGGTCCGCAAACCCACGGATAAAGTCTACAAAACGAGAGATGCCTTCACGGTGCCTGAAAATCGAAGGATCCAGGCGCAGATTCAGGGTGACACCGGCCGTCAGCTCCGCATGGTCGACCTTTCCCATGCTTCTCAGAATGGCGGTCGGCCCGTTTACGGCGTTCCCGGTGCAGGGCGACCATGCATCCGAAAGCGGCTGCCATGCTTTTCTTCCCGACGGCAGCGCGCCGACCACCCATCCACCGAACATGTAGTACTGCAGCGGCGCCCCCATCGGGACCGCATGTCCTCCGCGGGTGTTTTTTTGCCGGGACACCTCCCGGGCGAACATATGGCTCACCCAGGCAACCTGCTCGTCGGCATAATCGTCGTCGTTGCCGAATTTAGGGGCGGCGCAGAGCATGCTTCTGATATCTTCATGTCCTTCAAAATCGGTTTCAAGGGCGCGGCACACATCGTCCATGGTGATCTTCTTCTCTTCGAAGACCAGCTTGCGGATGGCCGTAAGCGAATCTCCGGCATCGCTCGATCCCGCACCGATCACCGTTCTGAAATTAAAACGTGCGCCGCCGTCCTCGCGCGATTTTCCCCGCGCAATGCAATCCTTAATGAGACTCGATTCGAAGGGCGTCGGCAACAGATCCGCCAAAACCCGTTCAAATATATCTGTGGCCGCGGAAAAGTTCTGCATCATGTGGCGAAGCTGGGCCAGATATGCTTCCTTAAAGACCCCGAAAGAGTCAAAGCGTCGCGGATCACCGGTCTCCGGACCGATCTTCTTCGCATATTTACGGCTGTAACCGTTGGTGAGTACCAGTTCGCAAACTGCCGCCAGATTGAAGTATCCACCATACATGTAACCTGAATCCCGGCCCATGATCACCGGTTCGTAGCAGCCGACCGGTGTCGCCGTCCGGGCGAGGTCGAGGGTGACGGGGGCGCCGCCCATGCTCCCGCGAACGAGCATCTGGGTGGTCAGTATTTCGGCGTTTAGATAGACTGGATGGCCTGTCCCTAACGCGGACAGCTCTGCCGCCTTGATCAGCAGCTTTTCGGGTGTCCGGGAATGCAAGAGCACACTGATGAAGGGGTGCGCAAGCCGTACGCGTTTCATGCTCTCGATCAGCATGTAGGAAAGAGCATTCGTGGCATCACGGCCGTCGGCCTTGTACCCGCCAACCGCGAGATGGTTTCCGCGGTTGACGTGATTTAGTTTTATGAGATAGCAATCCAGCAGCTCCTGGGCTTTTTCCTCCGTGAGCGCCCCTTGCTGCAAGTCTGTTTCAAAATATCGAAGAAGATATTGATCGATCCGCCCTGTCGTCTGCGATAAAATGTTCGGCGATTCCCAGTTGAGCAATACCTGCGTCAGAAAAATGGATTGCAGCGCTTCATGGAATGTCCGGGCCGGGTTCGCGGGAACACGCTCGCAAATTGCGGCAATGTCCATGAGCTCGTTTCTGCGGACCGGATCTTCTTCCTTCTCCGCCAGCTCTCTTGTTTTTGCCGCAAATCGCTTGCCCGCTTCGGCGGCCGCCCCCAGGGCGAGGACAGCCCCTTCCAGGAAAGGTCTTGAACCGTCCTCCCGGCCCACCGATGCCAGCTTTGCCTCGGCCTTTGCCTTGATGCCCAGGAGCCCTTTTTCCAGGACCAGCGGGTAATCGATCGAATTGTGCCCGTAGTGTCCTCCCGAGATGAAAAAAGGCGTGTAGATCATCGATTGCTTCGGGGGAAAGGTGCTCGTATCCAGCAGCAGGAGATCTTTTAGATGCTCCGGCAGGGCGCGCATATTGCAGCCTGTATGGCTCCTTTCCCAATCTCCGCTTCCCCTCCAGTAGGTGACGATTTCCGTGATCAATTCCTTCTGGTCGGCGGGGTCGAAATCCTTTAATCCGTATTCAATCGTATCCACCATGAGGGATTCCATCCGCTTTCCTTTCAGCAGGAGCGGGCAGTCGTCAGGAATCACATCCCTGCACAGGGGACGAGCACCCGCATGCCCGATGATCAGCTCACCCGGCCAAATCTCAACAGGCATATCCTTGCAGACGGCGGCAAAAACTTTTGCCCGGCGGATGGGCATCGGTTCCCCTTCCGTTTCTTTCATCACCCGCGTCTCGATCCGCAGCCGATCTATGGAGGCGGTGGGCTTCGTATTCAAATGGCGTTCCCTCAGGCGCTGCATCCGTTTTCGAGTCGGCACCGGTTTCAGAATGGTGGAGGCCGGACTCTGAAAATTTGTTTTATCCTGCACAGCCTTCATGGAACCTCCTGATATTTGAGTTTTATAGGTCAAAATTTCCCATGGACCGAATCCAGAGTTCAACCGCCAATCTCGACATCGATGCCGACGGATCGGGCAACCTCGCGCAATGCTATCATATGCTCTTCAGAGGGGGGCTCCATTGATTCAAGTGCGTATGCCCTGTCCAATTCCTCATACTTGTGAATGCCGAATTGGTGATACGGCAAAAGCTCAAGGCGTAAAAAATGACTGCCCAGCTGCTTAGCGAATTTGGCCGTTTCCAAAATATTCTCTGTGGAGTCGTTAAACCCGGGAATGACGGGTAACCTTAGAATCAAGGGGGCAACCTGCGCGGTGCGGACGATATTCCTGAGAATACGGCTGTTCAATACTCCGGTCCACTCTGCATGCTTCGTCGCGTCCATATGTTTCAAATCAATAAAAACAAGATCGAGCCAGGACAAAACGGGAGCCAGATTGTCCCACGAGCCCACGGCGGTCGTTTCCATGGCAGTTTGGAAAAAATGCGATTTGCACAGCGACAGAAATTCGCTGACAAATTCGGCCTGGGCAGTCGGTTCTCCGCCGCCCACGGTAACACCGCCGCCGCTTCGCCGATAAAAGGCTGCGTCCTTTTCGACTTCGCCGAAGAGCTCTTCCGCCGTGTACCAGCGGCCCGACAATTCGCGGGCGCGGTTCGAACAAATGCTGATGCACTCACCGCAACCGGTACAGAGTGCTCGATCCGTTATGATTTTAGATAGCCCGAGGTGGTATGATACTGCGTTTTGGGGACAAGCCTCAATGCACTTCCCACACCCCGCACATTGTGTCCTGATATGAAGAATTTCCGGACTGGGCTCCTGAGTATATGGGGAAGAGCACCATCTGCATCGTAAAGGGCATCCTTTCATGATAACGAGTGTCCTGATCCCCGGACCGTCATGCAGAGAAAAGCGCTCTATCCTGCTGATCAACCCCTTGCGCATGGTGCTATAATGCTCCTTTCGAAAATATGAGAATCTGATGCATCCCGCGTGCCATTCAATTTTTAAAAAATATCTGGATAGGTTATGATTTATGCACTGACTTATTGGCTTGATTGTGTCTCAAATTCGTGTCACCATAGTTTCGGTGAAACATGAATGAAACTTCCAAGCGGGCTTCGGAGAACAATTATGGACAAAGCGATTTCACAGCAGCTCCGTATTTATGATTCGACCAAAATAGAGGAACTTTCTTTCTATAAAGATAAGTATAGAAAGACGCTCAATGAGTGGAAAAAGTTCGTGGAGGACAGCGGTGTGGTCGATGATTCTATTGTACCTGCAGAGGTGATGAACGCTTGGAAAAGATGCCGCAGTTATGGCTTAGATCCCTATAAAATTCCGGACAAACCCATCCTTAAAGGGGATGCGCTTGAAAGCCTGCTTGAAAGGAACAAAGAATTCATTGAGGTCAGCCGGCCATTTTTGAATAACCTATATCAGTTTCTGGAAGGGTCCAAGACCCATGTCTGCCTCTTCGACCGCGAGGGATATCTGCTGGAGATTGTGGGAGATCATGATATTTCTCAACTGCTTCTGGAAGCCAGCGGAGTAGTCGGCGCCTTATGGAACGAGAAATCGGCCGGTCACAACGTTTCTGGAACAATTGTTGAAGTAAAAAGACCTGTCCATATTTTTGGAAGCCAGCATTACCTTAAGGCATACCACGGGGAAACGGGATCCGGTGCTCCAATCTTCTTTCCTCAAGGTGAATTTTTGGGGGGAGTCACGCTGACGGCTCGCAACTTCAGGGCAACTTCGCATGCCATTGGGATGGCAGTGGCTGCCGCGCATGCGATCGGAAATGAGCTGCAAAGCAGAGACGCTCTGAGGAAGGCCAGGACCGCCTACATCTACAGAGATTCCGTCATACAGTCGATCATGGAAGCACTGGTCACTGTCGACCACGAGGGGTATATTTCACTGATCAACAATGCGGGGCGCAAAATACTTTCGAAGGGTTCCGGTCCGCTTGAAGGAAAGTTACTCTCGAAAATCCTGGGACAAGAAAATGAACACGTTCTCAAATTGATCGAATGCAATGAAAGACTTGTTGACCGAGAGGTCCGGATTTTCTCCCGAAAGTATTGGACGGATTATACTTTGACCTTGACCCCTGTAATAGGCCCTGAGAAACAGTCGATTGGCAAAGTCATCGTCCTGAATGAAATCAAAAGGTCCAGGATGATAGCGACCAGAATGGTGGGCGCCAATGCGGTTTTCTGCTTTGAGGACATCTGTGGAAACAATCTGAAGTTTTTGCGGACACTTGAACAAGCCAAGATGGTTGCGAAGAGCGATTCGAATATTCTTTTGCTCGGACAAAGCGGAACGGGGAAGGATATTTTTGCGCAGGCCATACACAATGCGAGCGATCGTCAGGGTGGGCCCTTCATTGCGATAAATTGCGGTGCTATTCCCAGAGACCTTATTGCCAGCGAATTCTTCGGCCATGAGGAAGGGGCTTTTACCGGATCACGGCGAGGGGGCAACCAGGGAAAATTCGAACTGGCGGAGGGCGGCACGATATTTCTCGATGAAATCGCGGAAACACCGCTTGAATTGCAGACAGCTCTCCTGCGGGTGATCGAGGATAAGGTCGTCACACGTATCGGCGGCAGGCAAAATCATAAAGTAGACGTGCGCATAATTGCGGCCACGAACAAGGATTTAAAAGACGAAATCCGAAAGGGAAATTTTCGGGAAGATCTCTACTACAGGCTCAATGTCTTTGCGATAGAAATGGTCCCTCTCCGCGAGAGGATCGACGATATCAGGAACCTGATGTGCTTTTTTGTCGAAAAATATGAGAAAATGCTCGGAAAGCGAATCGAAAAGATAGACGAGAGAATTTTCGAAGCTTTTATGACTTACGAATGGCCGGGAAATGTCAGAGAATTGCAGAATGTGATTGAGAGAATGATGAATTTTTGCCAGTCAAACGAGCTTACGTACGACCTTTTACCAGCGCAGATTACTGAAGCCCAGATCACGATAGATCAAATGCACTACATGGAACCACCTGAAGAAACCGAAAAAAAAATAATTCAAACAATGCTGGGGATGAAATTCAAGAAATCTGAAATAGCCAAGAAGATGAACATTTCACGGGCGACGCTTTATCGTAAAATCAAGAAATATGATCTTTTTGGATGATCTGATGATTCTTCCTTTTTTTACTCCCTTGCTTAACGATGGTAAGCTTACTGCGGCAATGGAGCGCAGCGGAATTGCCGTCCAGAGGAACGCCCGGTGTCAGCGCCGAAAATATCTTCACATTTGACTTTTCCACACTCTTCTGCAGCCCCTTTTTGGTTCTCACAATCAATAGTGCATTCAATGTAAAAATACAAAGGGCGTCCCCCTCTCCCCTGTCCTCCTCAACTCTGTCATCATTGCGGGAGATCTCCTCTAACCCAAACGGGAAACTGCTGTAGTCTCGCTCATTGACGAGCTTATTGGGCCTCCACTTCCCTCTCAGGATGAGAAGAGGACCTAGTGCGTCTACTGCCCCCGACTCTCGCAAACGCCTACAGGGTAGCACGCCTGCGTAGAGACCGGCAGGAACATGCCGGGTATCCAAGGCAAGTGCCTGGATACACTCAACTATGCGACATCGTGTCGCGGGTTGACGATTGAACTGTGCGGCCCGGCCGCTTCTTGGCCGGGTCAGCACCAGTGATTTGTTGGGCCATTTAGGTATTAACCTGCACCGCTTCAGCATGCAGTTTTAAACCGAGCGCCCCAACAACCTTAAGGATAGTATCAAACCCTGGCGTACGTTCGCCGGAAAGTGCTTTGTAAAGACTTTCACGTGATAAACCGGCATCACGAGCCACCTGAGTCATACCCTTGGCTCGAGCAATATCCCCTAAGGCCTTGGCGATAAACGCAGCGTCGCCATTCGCTTCTTCCAAGCAGGCTTCAAGGTATGCCGCCATTTCTTCTGGGGTACGAAGGTGTTCAGCTACGTCATATTTGGAAGTTTTGGTCTTTACCATGATTTTCTCCTATAAATTACGAGATAGGCTTAAGGCGGTTTTAATGTCCTTCGGCTGAGTTTTTTTGTCACCGCCAACTAAGAGGATGATCACCTTTTGTCCTATCTTTTTGAAATACACCCGATAACCGGGGCCGTAATCAATCCGTAATTCCGATATCCCTTCACCAACTGGCTTAACGTTTCCTGGATTTCCTGCCCTTAGCCTCTCAATCCGGACCAGGATACGAGCACGAGCGCGGATGTCTTGTAACCCATCAATCCATTAAGCAAAAGTATCAGTTTTACGAATTTCGATCATGGTAATATTGTAGCCATCTGACTACATTTGTCAAGAGATTTGTGGTTTATGCTGAGGCCCAACGCCAGTGTCACGGGCGGCATGGTCCTCGCCGTCCCGTGAACATAAAGGTTCAAGTAAGCCGCTACGCGGCAGAAAACAAAACCAAGCCCTACCGTCCCAAAGCTCCTGCCAGCTGCTCTGATCTAACTCACCGATTCAAATATGG
>QZKV01000086.1 GCA_003599575.1 Desulfobacteraceae bacterium
ATTGTGAATGATATCGCCGCGTGTGGCGCCTCCGGCCATCAAGGAGCGGGCCATCAGCTGAGCCCAGGTTTGGATGTCCCGCGCAGTATAGCCTACGACAGTGGGCTGTCCGGTCGTACCGGATGAAGCGTGAATGCGCACCACGTGATCCATAGGTACGGCAAACATGCCGTACGGATAGTTGTCGCGCAAATCCTGTTTAGTGGTAAAAGGCAGCCGCCGCAAATCATCCAAGGAACGAATATCGGCGGGCGACACGTCGGTTTGCTGAAATTTTTCACGATAAAACGCCACATTGGCATACACCCGTTCGACCGTAGTTTGAAGACGCCTGAGCTGAATGGCCTCCAGCGCTTCCCGCGGCATCGTTTCGAATTCCATGTTGTAAATCATCGGGAACTCCTCCTTGTCCTGCCCTGCAACATTTTAGAGATATCGCTTCAACGCATTCATAGCAATGCAATCGCATCAATGCCGCTTGCCCGCCGGCCCATTTCCCCTTCCGGCCGGCCCGTGACAACATGGCGATGTCGCGCTTGTCCACAGGCCGTGGGGCAATAGTTCAAAATCTACCGTTTTACGTTGGCCGGTTGTTCCGTTTGGTCAAATCCACAACATGTCCGCCGGTGCGCAACGGACCGATCTTGTTCACCGGCCATGTGGAAACGGGCTTACGGTCCAACGGGCGAACGCACTTATTCCGTAAGACGGCCGTTGAATACAGGTTTACGCTTTTCAAGAAAAGCCGAGGTACCTTCCTTGGCGTCCGAGCTGGCCATGCAAATGGCGAAAGCATCTGTTTCGATTCTTAAACCCGAGGCCAGATCGACATTTAACCCATGATTGACCGCCTGTTTCATCGCCCGCAGGGCGACTCTTCCCTTTGAAGCCATTTCCCTGGCAATCGCCATGACCTCATCCATCAGTTTTTCCGGCGGGATGACGCTATTTACGATTCCAAGCCGCCGCGCCTCTTCGGCTGAAATCGTTTTACCGGTAAAAAGCAATTCTTTGGCCGGACCCGATCCGATCACACGCGGCAACCGTTGTGTGCCGCCATATCCAGGAATAAGCCCCAACTTGATCTCCGGCTGCCCGAAGGAGGCGGTCTGGGCCGCATAGATAAAATCACAAGCCATGGCGATTTCCAAACCACCGCCCAAAGCAAATCCGTTGGCAGCGGCGATCACGGGAATGGGCATTTCGGCCAATTGGTTGATCACCGCAATACCGCTCTGAATAAACACCTTGGCTTTGAGCGTATCCAACCGGGCCAGTTCGGTAATATCCGCACCGGCCACAAAGGCTTTGTCGCCGGCCCCTGTAAGCACCAGCACCCGCACATCCTCGTTCGCGTCCAATGTTTCCAGTGCCTGGGAGAATTCTGCCAACAGCTCGCTGCTCAGGGCATTCAAATATTTGGGCCGATTAAAAGTGACGGTGGCAACCCCTTGCGAACTTTCCACGATAATGTTGTTGTAGGTCATCTCCGCTCCTTGTCTTCCAGGAAAAAAATCGTGATCTATATTCTACATTTCTTTGTTTTTCAGTCCCGCTTTTCCGCCCAGCGCCATGGGATTGATCTCTTGAATATACCGCCTGATGCCGTCGACAATTCCCCGACATAAAAGATCCTGGTACTCGGAATCGATCAAACGCCGGCATTCCGCATGATTGCTGATAAAACCTGTTTCAATCAGGATCGAGGGCGGATCCGCACCGAGCAGTACGTAAAAGGGCGCTTTTTTGACGCCCTTGTTTCGAACCCCGTTATTCTTTTTTTTCACTTGGAGCAATGTTCCCTGCTGCACGTAACTGGCCAGCCGGGTCGATTCGCTGACTTTGGCATTTTGCATCAGATCTTTCAAGATGGAATGCAGATCGCTGATATTTTTGGTGGACGTGGCATTTTCACGCGCTGCGACCAAAAAAGCTTCATCATCGGTCGCCAGGTTCAAAATGAAGGTCTCAAGACCGTGTGCTTCTTTATTCGGTGAGGCATTGGTGTGAATGGAGATGAATAAATCGGCATATTGCGTGTTGGCGATGGCCGTGCGTTCTTCCAGGCTCAAATAGGTATCGCTGTCGCGGGTCAGGATCACTTCGAGGGCGAGTTCGGAACGAATTCGGTCGGCCAGCTTGCGTGCAATTTCTAGGACAATGTGCTTTTCATGCACACCCTTGATGGCGCCGGGCGCACCATAATCTTTTCCGCCGTGTCCAGGATCGATGACGATTCGCCGCACACCCAATGCCAACTGCTTGACAATGGCGCTGTCGGGGAGCTTCCGGGGAGGTCTTTCGGTGATCACCGGCGCGGTTGATTCGGTTGACCCGGGCGCTGCCACATCGATGCCCCATACATCCAGCACAATGCGGTAGGGATTTTTGAGTGAGAAGATCTTGTAGGTTTTGGACGATTTGATATCGACCACCACGCGCACCGTATCCGAAGAATATTGCCCTGCGCGCACATCGCTGAGCAAGTTGTCGTTGATGGGCACTACTTTTTGAAGATCCTGGCTGAGCCGGCTGTTTTGCACATCGATGAAAATGCGCTGCGGTTTGCCGATGGAGGGATCCTCGCGTAACTCACGGTGCGTGAAAATCGTATCGGTATTGGCATCGATGACAACCCGGGTATAGCGTGGATTGGACCAGAAACGCAATCCTTCGACCATGGCGAGTTGCGGAGAGGAGCCGGGTAAAGCGGGCCCGTTTGGGGGCGGAACGACCTCGCCGGCGCCTTGAATCACTTGGGCAATGGCATCGGTTGCACTGCTTTCCTGCGGCGGAAAGCCACTTTCCAACCGTGCGCGGGCTTTTTGGGCATAGGGACTTTGGGGGAAGGCGGTGATCAGCTCCCGAAAAGTTTTTTCGGACTGCAAACGATCCAGGTCGTTGCGCGACCACTTGTACAGCCCGGCGTAATTATCCGCAAGACCGTAAAGCGCCGCCGGCGCGAACTGGCCCGCGGGGTCGGCCTGAAAGGCCTGTCGGAAAAACCCGATCGATTTCAGCCATTGATCACGTTTTTTTTGCAGTTCGGGCGATTCCTGAAGACGTTGTTCTTGAGCCCTTGCGCTTTTATACAAATGCTCAGCTTTAGAAACGCCTTGTTGCTCTGCTTGCGCAACACGCGCCCCTTTCAAACGGTCACTTGCCAAGCGTGCCCGTTCGCTGTAGCTGCTGCGGGCAAAATGGCGCATCACATTGTCCAGCAAATCGATCGCTTCGCGGCGATCACTTTCTAGAAAAGAATGCTGGTACAACTCGCCATAAAGAATGCCGGCCTGGTAAAGTCCGGCCGCGGCCCAGGGGCCATGCGGATCGTCCCGGTAAACGCCCAGAAACGCTTTAATGCAGCGCAACCAGCGATCCCGATATTTCTGAAGCTGGGGACTCTTTTTCAACTCACGCACGCAACGTTCGGCCGCGTAGTATTTGCTTTCGGCTGTTGCGGACCAGGCCGGGCTATGCGGGATTGAAGCCAGCAGTACGCCTGCAGTAATCCAAAAGAAAATTCGTGCAGTTCTTTTCAGTAGCATCGATTTCACTTATCAACTCAAGCTCAAAACGGTTTTTGGGTTTTGTTGGATCCATCTTGCCGTTTGTTGCCGACTAAAAAGAGGCCTGTTCACATGCTCCGTTCTATAGCATCCGAGTCGGCCGCAGTCAAAACAACAGGTGGCACGGATGTCAATGCGACTCCCGCATTCGCTTCTGCAAATCATGCAGCAGATTCAAGGCCTCGATGGGTGTGAGCCGGTTTAAATCCATGCACTGCAGAATTGCGACGATTTCCTTGTCCACAGGTTGAAACAACTCCATTTGCACTGGTTTTAATTTCTCCTTTCCTGTAGAAGTGCTGCGTGCGAACAGGTCAGAACCTTCCGGCGCGTGGCCTTCGATCCTTTCCAAAATGCTTTTGGCCTGCTCGATGACTTGCTCGGGAATACCGGCCAAACGTGCCACCTGGATGCCATAGCTGCGATTGGTTCCGCCCGGAACCAATTTCCGCAAGAAAGTGATCCCGTCACGCCATTCCTTGACGGCGATATTGAAATTTTTGATGCGGGCCTTGGTTCTGGCCAACTCGGTCAATTCATGGTAGTGGGTGGCAAACAGCGTCTTGGTGCCCTTTCCCTTCAAATCGTGCAGGTATTCCACAACCGCCCAGGCGATGCTCAATCCATCGTAAGTGCTTGTGCCGCGGCCGATTTCATCCATGATCACCAGGCTGTCGGCGGTAGCATTGTTGAGAATGTTGGCGGTCTCCTCCATTTCTACCATGAATGTGCTTTGGCCGGCGGACAGGTTGTCCAATGCCCCCACCCGGGTGAAAATACGATCCGTAACGGCGAGATCGGCCTCGACCGCCGGAACGAATGATCCGATCTGGGACATGATCACCAGCAGGGCCACTTGCCTGAGAACTGTGGATTTGCCGGCCATATTGGGACCGGTGATGATGAGCACCTGATGGTTGTCATTGTCCAGATAAACGGAATTGGGCACAAACCGTTCACTGTGGATGGTTTTTTCGACCACCGGATGGCGGCCCTCCCGGATGTTGATAATGCCGAGGGTATTGATTTTCGGTCGGGTATAGTCGTTTTGATCGGCGGCTTCCGCCAGCGCCAGCAGACAATCCAAGCGCGCCACGAACCCGGCGGTTTCTTGAATGGCGACGCTGCTCTCTCGAACTTTTTCGCGGATATGATTGAATATCTCCAACTCCAGCACGCAGCGCCTGTCTTCTGCGCCCAGTACTCTGGTTTCGAACTGCTTGAGCTCATCGGTGATGTATCGTTCGGCATTGACGAGGGTCTGTTTGCGGATATAGTGGGCAGGCACCAGCTTGGCCTGTCCTTTGGAAACTTCAATATAATATCCGAAGACCTTATTGAATCGCACCTTCAAGGTGCCGATGCCTGTCGCCTGTCTTTCCAGCCCCTCCAATTGGGCCAGATAGCCTTTGGCATCCCGCGAGGTCTGCATCAACTGGTCGAGCTCTTCGTTGAAACCAATGTTGATCATCCCGCCTTCGTTAATGCCGGGCGGAGCGTCTTCGCGTATGGCGCGCTCGATCAGTCCGCTCAATGCGGTCAATTCCTCGATGGAAGATAGAAACCTTAATTGTTCGCTGTTCAGTCCCGCAAGCAATTCCAGTACGTTCGGAAGGACCCCCAGCGATCGTCCGAGAGAGAGCACATCACGGGCATTGGCATGCCCCATGGCGATTCTGGCATTCAGCCGTTCCAGGTCGTATACGCCGGAAAGCGATTCGATCAGGCGCCGCCGGATGTCACCCTGGAGCAGGAGTTCCTCCACGGCATCGAGACGATCGCCAATTTTTTCCGGAGATCGCAAGGGATACCGCAACCAATGCCTGAGCAGGCGGCCGCCCATGGCGGTAGAGGTTTGGTCGAGAATGCCGATCAGTGTGCCCTGGCGTGAGCCGTTGCGGATGTTTTTTTCCAATTCCAGATTCTGGCGGCTCATGTGATCGATGACCAAATGCTCTTCCAGGCTGTACGTTTCGATCCGCCGGATATGGGTCACCAACTGCTTCTGGGTTTCTTGCACATAGCAAAGCAAGGCTCCGGCGGCGCCTAAACCGGCCGTCATCTCCTGGCACCCGAAGCCTTCCAGCGATCGCGTCTGGAATTGATCGATCAACCGTTTACGCCCCCGGTTGATGTCAAAGGCCTCTTCTTCCAGGCGATTGACGGCCTGCTGATCCAGGACCGATGACAGCTGCTTGAAAAGTGCTTCACCGTGCATGACTGCCGGCAGCAGTATCTCTTTAGGACCGATACGTTGGAGTTCTTCGATGATCTTTGATGGATGTATAGATTCCACTACCCTGAAAAGACCTGTTGAAATATCCAGGGAGGACAGCCCGCACGTTTCCTGATGCCTTGCGAGCGCCAGGATATAGTTGTTGGCTTTGGCGTCCAGAAGCTCATTTTCCACGATCATGCCCGGAGTGATCACCCGTACAACTTCTCTTTTCACCAGACCTTTGGCCAAAGCGGGATCTTCGATCTGATCGCAAATAGCCACCTTGTATCCCTGCCCGATCAGACGGGCGATGTAAGCTTGTGCCGCACGATGCGGTATGCCGCACATGGGAACGGACACGGCCTCGTTCTTGTTTCGAGACGTCAGGGTGATCTCCAGCACCCGTGAAGCCACTTGGGCATCTTCAAAAAACATCTCGTAAAAATCCCCCATGCGGTAGAACAAAATCGCATCTTTGTGCTTCTCTTTGATACACAAATACTGTTGAATCATGGGGGTGCTTTTGGGTGCGTTCATGGCTGGTGAGATTTTCGCGCCTCCTATCGCCGGCCGTTTGTCAAAGATTGGAAAATGAAGCGATTGTGTTTTCAGCCGAGGCGCGGCCTTATCATCGTGGGGCCGCATGGCAGACCGGGAGGCCTGTAGCCGTTAAGGGCTGGCGGTGTCCGCATCGGTTTGAGTTTGCGCCGGAGGCTTTGCACCGGCCGCTCCGATTTGGGGTTTCAAGGCCGCAACATCTTTTTTCATGATGTCAATGTCATTTTGCTGAGAACGAACGGTGTGTTGAAGCCTTTTGATTGTTTTACCTGCTTTAAAGCGCTCCGCCAAACTGAACAGATAGGCAATCAGCCACCCGAACAAAAAAAAAGCGATAAACAAAATTGCATTGGGTAGTGCGGGGGATTGATACTGGGTGGAAATTAAATCGATGCCCAAACTTTGCCTGGCCAGAAAAAAATCCCTGTTTTGATACATGACCATTCCGACTGAGCCGATGATGATGAGCCATAGAACCACCTTGAGCTTTTTCATGCGTCATCTCTCCATTTGAGACATCGTGACATCGGGGGATTAAGCTGCTTTAGGTTTACAGTTCCGAATGGCAAAACTCAACCCTTTTTTGGGTTTGTTGGGTTTGTTGGGTTCAGGCCAGTCAACTCAAAAAACCGAATCGTCCAATAAACCAAGTTACAGCGGCACGACTTCAAGTTGCCCCCAGGCAGCCATTTGATCGGCTTTGATGATCAGGATGCCAATCAGCCCTTCGACATGTTCGCCCCAGGCGATGGCCGAGCGGATATCTTTGCTGCTGCCCACCCGATTTCCGATGGCGGTGGCGGCGGCATCGGCCAAAGCACAAGATGAACTGAGGACACAGACCGCGTCCGCCCGGCCAAAGCTCAGCGAATGCCCGACTGTTCCTGAGGAGGTGCACACGGCCTTAATACCGGTGCCCGGAGAAATCCGCAGCCCCACTTTGAGACTCAAGGGAGATGCGCCCGCATAGATCCCTATGGTCAGCGGACGGCGAACGCATAAAAAAATATCGCCTCCGTTCTCCACAACGACTTCTTCGACGTGGTTAAGCAAAGATTGCCCCACCTGCTCGGCCATGGCGCCGGCCACCGCCGCCATGGGGCCTACCTGGGCCGCCCGGCCGGCACGGATCATTTTCCTTGCAATGGCAGGCGCGAGAGGGTCATCCGGAAGCGGCGCAAGCGCATGCATGAATTCCGGATGCCTGCGCATATAGGCTTCCAGGTAGCCTCTATGCTCGATCGCCGCGTCTTTGGCAATAGCTGCCTCCAGGCGTATATTGCTGTAAATGCCCAGATCGGTCTGCTGGACAACCACGCGCGTCATATGCAGATGGGTGCGCACCGAATTGCGGTAGAAACGTTCCATGGCATCGTTCATCGAAGCCGCACCCATTCACACATCCACCACCTCCGGCCGCAGATGGACCGGACATTGAAGCAAAAAGTACCGATCCGTCATGCCTGCGATAAAATCACGCACTATTTCGGCTGATTGGTGGGTCTGCAGATAATCCGGCGACATATCGGACAGGAAGCCGGTGAAAATCCTTGAATCCATCCGGCCGGTTTGAAGATCGGAGAGGTAGGTTTCAAACAAAACATCGAAGAGGTTGTTGATTTTATCTGAATGCTTCTTGATTGCGGGGTTGAGATAAATATAGGCCAGATTGAAATCCTTTAACTGCTTTAAGGCTTTGGAAAACCGGTCGCTCAAGGCAACATACGGCTTATGGTGGCTGCAATGAATGATATCGGTGACCAGATTATAGACAATTGTGCCGTTGCTGTTTCCGAGCACGGCCACAATATCTTTGGGAATTTTTTCGCGTTCAATGACATTGAGCCGAATGGCATCTTCCAGATCACGGCCGATATAGGCGACCGTGTCGGCCATGCGCACCACGCAGCCTTCCAGGGTCATCGGCGTCAATGGATAGTGCGGATCCGCTTTTTTCAAGGCGACTTCGTGCGCCAACGTATCGAACGATTTATCCCTTTTCGGTTGGAGTACCTGGCTATGAATCTCGCCGTCATGGCACAGGATACCATCCAATGTCTGCAGGCAGAGATTCCACCCGCGGCCTTTGCGTTCAACGCGGTCCAAAAACTGAATGCTTTGCACGTTGTGTAAAAAATGGCCGATACCGGCCTTTTGGCACAATAGGCTCAAGTATCGTTCGCCGTCATGTCCGAACGGGGTGTGGCCGATGTCATGACCTAGAGCGATCGCCTCGATCAAGTCCTCGTTAAGTTTCAGAAAACGCCCGATGGTGCGCGCGATCTTGGAAACCAGTTGCACGTGCAATACCCGGTGGGTGATATGGTCGTTACGAATGAGGTAAAAGACCTGCGTCTTATCGATATAACGCGCATAGGCCATGGAGTGCAGAATGCGATCGGCATCCAGGGCATAGGCCTGGCGGTATCCGGACTGCACCTTTTGCTCGGGCCGACGGCGCCGGGCCGCTTGGCTGAAGGCTGCCAGCGGTGAAAAAATGTCGGCTTCCCTGCGGTTCAAATCATCCTTAAGAGCCGCCAGGGTCAGCTGTATATCTTCAGATCTCTCCATTTAGGATCAAGCGCTCCATCATCTTTGCGTAATCTATTCCGGCTTTACGGAATCCTTCTCGTCCATACTTCATGTTGGCTTCGAGTACAAAGTAAGACCCTTTGTGCTCGCATATATCGATACCGACATCGTCCCACCGGCAGGTATGGGCCGTCTGTTCAGCCAATGCCACCGCCTCCCGGGGCACGGGCGCCAGGTCGATCCGGCCGCCCTGGGCCACATTGGTGCGGAATCCGCCCGCAGGAGCGATGCGCCAATAGGCATGAACGGCTTTGCTGCCGATGACCACCACCCGAATATCACGGTCTATCGGCAAATACTCCTGAATATAGGCAGGTGAAAAAGCAAGGCAATATAGATCCAGCTCCTCTTGCGTGCGGACCAGATAAACCCCCTGCCCCAGGGCCGATCCGCGCGGTGCCTTGGCGATGAAGGGCATTTTGAAGGCATCGAGGATGACGGCCTTCTGGCGACGGCCAAAAAATATGCGGGTGCGCGGATGCGGGATACCCGTTATTTGGAAAATCGCCGTCTGTTTGATCTTGTCCTGGCAAAATTTATAGGTGTGATAACTGGGGAAAATTCTTTTCCCTAGGGTATCCATCAGATCGGCATAGAGGGCGGACGGGTAGTAAATCTTGGCGGCCTGCCGTATGAGCTCGCGCTCCCGGGCGCTATAATCGGCAAAATTGGGCCGGACCCCCAAGGTGGTGACTTGAGGGCATTTCCGCAAGCGCCTTTCCAGTGCCACCCATGGCCCGCAAGATCGTGCCGGCGTATCTAAGTGAGCGGCATTCATGGATCTAGTTCATCCTGAAAGGGCGACACACCAACCAATCCTCATCGCATGGATGATAGAATATCTTCGACAACACCTTCCAGAGCGTTGACAAACCCGGGGGCTTCCGAATGCAGGCGCATGGGCCGGCCTTCATCCAGAACTTGGACGACCTTTGGATCGAAAGGAAGTGATCCTAGAAAGGGCACCTGCATTTTAAGGGCAGTGGCCTGTCCCCCGCCGCTCTTGAAAAGTGAAATGGCTTTGCCGCAACAGGGGCACGCAAAAGGCCCCATATTCTCAACGATTCCAAGTACGTCCAAATGAACCGACCGGCAGAAATTGATCGATTTGCGGACATCCGCCAGAGCCACCTCCTGAGGTGTGGTCACAATGACCGCCTTGGCGGTCGGGATCGTCTGGGCCACGCTGAGCGGTTCATCGCCGGTACCCGGCGGGGCATCGACCACGAGAAAATCAAGTTTTCCCCACTTCACATCACCGATGAATTGCCTGATCACGCTTGCCTTGGCCGGCCCGCGCCATATGACCGCTTGATCGCGATTTTGCATGAGCGATTGCATGGAGACAACCCTGAGATGGGCATTGACCTCTTTGGGAATCACCTTCTGATCGGTGCTGATGTCCAACAAGCCCTTCACCCCCATCATTCCCGCCAGACTGGGGCCATGGATATCTACATCCAGCAGCCCGACCTGGTAGCCCCGCGCGGACAGGACCACGGCCAAACCGGCCGAAACGCTCGATTTGCCCACCCCTCCTTTTCCGCTCATGACCATCAGCGGTTGGCGTATGAGGTCAAGTACCTGTTTAACGCCATCGTCTTGAGCCGCGTTTGCGGTCGGGCCGCCTCCCTTACGGTTTTGGGGGCTATTTTCGTTTGCCATAGAACGAACTCCCGATGAACCTGAACGACATTTTCTAAACACCAAGCCCTGTCCAGGCGAATTCTCTTGAAAAGAGCGGCAATTCGCTTGAGTTTGCCGCCCGAAAGCAGGCCCGCAGCCGAGCTTACGAGCCGGCTATAACAGGATTGCCGGCCTCTTGCAAGATGGCGCCAAAGAGTTCCCTGAGCCGCCTGGAGCTATCCCGAATTGAACCACATTTCCATTCGCCGCATCCATCGATCGGTATGTGTGCCCGGCCAGTAAATTCTCTTGCAAGCCGGGCAAGCTTTAAATCGAGAATGCTGCTGCCGGACAAAATCGGGCACGCGTCCACGGACTTCATCCGGGTTTACGCAATCAAGCCTCCTGTTGCACAAGGCGCACAGGGACATCGGCCTCAGGTCTTCCCTTCTCAGATGGACCGTGGCGATCAATTGACTCATTTGCACTGACGGCTGGTTCGCATGAATAAAGACCACGTGACCGGCGCCGAGTTCTTTTTTCACTTTCGTGCTGCGCGTCAGAACGATTCGTTGCCCGGCGGCCAGGCACACCAGTCTCCGGGTACTTGGAACCCCCTTGTCCAGCAGTGTATCGAATCCGGCCAGGCGGAGGTTTTTGGCGAGTTTGCCTAAAGTGCTGTCGGCGACGAAGGCCAGATCTGTCTGCTGATCGCAAGCCATTGTGTAGGTCATCCGGATTTTATTTCTTTATCGGCATTGGTGATCAGGGAGCGCCGTTTTTCGGGAAAAATTCGGGATAATCTAGTATAAATGTGGACGGAGATAAAGAAGTCGGCTCCGGCCAGAAGCGCTGGATAACCAAATCAACCCTGGCGCCGCCACCCGATGTGATCAGAACTTTTCGCGGGACGGCATAATCTTGCAAGGATTGCCACTGGAGCCAGTGGATCGTGTATTGCAGTTCGCCTTCCCTGCCGTACACCTTTAAGACGTCAGGGTGTTCGCACGCATCGGATTGCAGCTCGGCCAGCAGAACATGCCATTGGGTTTTCAGCTCGACCGCGCACGGCCGCTTTCCTTCAGGTACTTGCGCCGCAGCGTATTCGGGAAGCGGCGGGCGCCCGGCCAGCACATCCAGAAAATCTTCGATGCTCATGTGGATGCCGGTAAACCGTTCCAATGCAGCATCGGTTTGCTCCAGGATGTGGATCTGGCCCGCTTGCATGTTCATCACGGTAATGTTGCGGCCGTTGCCCGCAAGACTGAACAATGGCTGACCTATCACGTTGAGGAAATCCAAACGCAACCGATCTGGAATGGCGCCCGCAAATGCCGCACGCCCGTGGAGGGTCCGGCCTCGGGTTTGAATTTGAACTTGCATCAGGCCTTTAAACTGCTCGAGCGAGGCATTGCGCTCGGTCCAGCGCGTTACCCATGCCAGCGCTTTTTGATCATGTTGCGCCGGACGGATCAACCCGGCACATCCATTCACTAAACAGAGCACACCCACCAAGAAAAAAAGGCGGATCCGCGACCGCTGGAATTTAGGCACCGGGTATGGCATCACTGCTTGGGTTGTGAAGAATCATGGTTTAATGCACGGATTTTTTCTTCCAACAGATCGCGGTCCTTGGCATTGTCTTTTATATCCAGGGAGCGTTGGTAATATTTCAAAGCTTGCTCATGGCTGTTGAGTTTTAAATGCACGTCTCCCAAGTGCTCTAGAATCACAGGATCATCGGGAACGAGTTCTTCGGCTTTGGTCAGCCATCGCAGTGCTTCTTTATACTTTCCCTGCTTATAATAGACCCATGCCAGGCTGTCGGTGATATAACCGTCGTCGGGTTTCATTTTGAGTGCATTTTGAATGAGGTTTTCCGCCTCATCCAGATGGATGCCGAGATCCGCATAGGTATAGCCTAAATAATTAAGCGCTTCGGCATCTTGAGGCTGAATCTGAAGAACGTCTTTCATTGCAGCGATAGCGTCCTGCTTATGACCGGCCTTGTCATGAATTACCCCGACCCGAAAATGCAGACGGATATTCTTATTATCGACGGCCAATCCGCGGTGCAAAATTTCGAGTGCCTTTTTATACTGCTCCAGTTCTTCATAAAAAATCCCCAGATACAGATAATAGTCGGCATTCTTGGGCTCGTGCTGTACGGCGTTTTGAACCACCTCGATGGATTGATCGAGCTTGCCGGAATTTCGAAGCAGCATTGCCCTCTGCACGACTGCATTTTTATAAAAACGCGAGTCGGGCGATACACGCCCCAGGTGGTCGAGCGCGCTAAAGACAAGCTTCAATCCCTCGCAGGCAACACCGGCCAAATAGTGCAGTTCAGAATTTTCGGGTGCTCCTCGCAACATACCGAGAATCACCCAAGCCGCGAGTTCATACTGCTTGGTCTCCAAATAGCTCTCGAACACATAGGACAAAATGCCGTCTTCTTCCTGGCTGCGCTGCCCCAATTCGGTCAGAAGCGCCAAACCTTGCTCCGGTTTGCCGGTTTGCCGATAATGGACCGCCAATTCCAGGGCTGCCGCGGCGTTTTCCGGATTAAACGTCAGTATCGCCTGATACATTTCGATGATCCGGGGGTCGCGTTTCTGGGATTGATATATTTTGATCAATTCCAAACGCGGCTCTTCCAGCGATGGTTCCAATTCCAGGGACCGCATGAAAGCCGCTTCGGCCGCTTCGTTCTTACCTTGCGCGACCGACACTTTGCCCCAGAAATAATGGGCTGCATAGGATAGCGGAAACTGAGCCACCATCTGGCGAAAAATCCGCTCGGCATTGGCAAGATCGTTTTCGCTCCAGTAGATCCGCCCCAAATACAGGTAGATGTTGGGGTCATTGGGCGTATTTTCCAGCGCGCGTTCCAAAAAAGCTTTCGCTTCGGGCAAAGCTTCCTGTTGCTGATGGATGCGCGCGGCCAAGATCAGGGCATTGCTGTTTTTGGGGTCATCGTGCAATACCTGCTGGATCAAATGCAGGGCCTTTTCAGAATCTTTCTGGATCAAAAGCAGTTCGGCCAATTCGAGCTTCAGCAGCGTGGAAACAGGATCGTAGTGGATGGCTTTTTCAAGCAGCCATAGCGCTTCCGTTATATCCCCCTCTTTTAGCTTCATCTGTGCCGAGCTGAAGTAGTAATAGGCCGCGGCGCGGTTCTCTCCGCTTGGCGGCATCGCGGATTGTTGTGGAGGAATTGGCGCCGAACCTGTACTGCTCTGGCATCCCAATCCAAGGCCCCACAGAAATCCGCAGACAACAATGAGGATGATTTTTAGATACATGTCTGAACCTGAAAAGCGCAGCCGCGCAGCCCTGGACATTGTTCTTGATGACGCTGCATGTCATCGGTGTACGGCTTACGCATCTTTATCATTTGTATACGCTTCGAAATCAGGAATTTCGTTTTTGAAGAAATCCCTCATCTTCTTAATCACATTTTTTTCAATTTGGCGCACGCGTTCACGTGAAATGCCGTACCGATCGCCTATTTCCTGAAGAGTGACCGGTGCGTCCGAAAAGATACGTTGATCGAAAATCTCCAATTCCCTTTCAGTCATCTGGTCACGAAATTCGGAAACCTTATTGTGAAGCAGGGCTTCGATCTCCTTCTTCGCCACTCGGTCTTCGGCCGAAGCAGTCCCTTCGCTGACGAATTCAATGCGACCGGTCTCGGAACCATCTTTGACGGGCGAATCCAAAGATACATCCCATCCATCCAAACGCTGATCCATATCCACGATTTCACGTTCGGAAACCCCCAATCGCTGGGACAGCAGCTTCGGTTTGGGATCAAAACCCTGTTCGATCAGGCGCTGTTTCTCTTTTTTCAGTTTGAAAAAAAGTTTGCGCTGCCCTTGAGTGGTGCCGATCTTGACCAGCCGCCAATTGTCCATGATAAATTTAAGAATATACGCTTTGATCCAAAAAGAAGCATAGTATGAAAATTTGACATTCTTGTACGGATCGAACTTTTTCACTGCCTGCATCAAACCGATGTTGCCTTCCTGAATCAAGTCGAGAAGGTTTTGCATCCAAACTCGTTGAAATTCCAACGCAATTTTTACAACCAAACGCAAATTGGAAGTAACCAGCTGATAGGCAGCTTCCATATCGTCCTCTTCTTGCACCCTGCGCCCCAATTCTACCTCTTCTTCTCGCGTCAACAAACGGTAACGGCTGATTTCAGATAGATAGCGCTGCAACGGGTCGAATTTGGCCAATGATCGGCCGGTCGTCTCCGCTTTGGGGCTGCGGTTATCGATCGTGGTTTTGGTCGTGGTTTCTTTGCGTTCTTCAACTGCCGTGCATGTATTTTTAGCTTTATCCATTGTATTCGGCTTTCAATATCTTGTAATTGTTTCTATTAATCTACTTGGTTTTCTATAGACAATACGCAGATCCTATGCTAATTGCCGGGCCGTACGCCTTAACCAAGCGCCTGTAGCTCAGCTGGATAGAGCAACGGACTTCTAATCCGTAGGCCGCAGGTTCAAATCCTGCCAGGCGCGCCACGGTCGTTGTTGCACTTGCCGAGCCACTCAAGTTTGATCAAAAAGCTCCGCTGTTCGGTCTCTCTGAATATTTTCAAAATTCATAACTTAACATAACCCGTTAGATTTTTCAAAGGAATATGCGGTACCGGTCATCAGTTGTACCCTCCGCAGGAAGGATGTTTGGAAGACACGCACGTTGCATGGACATCCTCTGCATAGCCTATGCTCCCGTTGGTATCGATTGGTGCCGGACCGCAATTTTGCCCTTTATGTACTTTAGGTTACTTGATTATGGACCCCATATGGTCGGTCGAGACCATCGGATGGCCATTCCGTGCTCCAGCAAGTCGGCATCGCGCGAGGGAGGCAACGCCGCGTTGCCTCCCTCGTCGGTCATAAACAAGCTGCGTGCCATCCTTTAACGGAGCAACGAGCAACTGAGCACGGCACCGTGTTGCAATCAAGTTTTCGCTAACTATCAAGGAGTTCAAAGTACCGCTGCGTGTTGTTTATTCGAGAGGACGCAAAGGGATGTGCAGGGGGGCATCACCTTCTACATCCAATTCCACCTGAGCTTCCCATTCAAAATACCCGGGCAGGTTCAAGCGCAGTTCATATTTCCCTGTGGACATCGACATATTCATCGGCGTGACCCCTTTGAACTCTCTGTCCACAAAGATTTGGGCGCCTTGGGGGTCGCTGCTGATTTTCAGGGTGGCTTGCCCAAACGTAATTGGAACACCGGAACCATGGGATGAAGAGGGAATTGAATCCGATTGAATGCCCGCCCTCCCCTCCAGGTGGACTGGGACTCCTTGAGTGTTGCCGCGCGCGGTATCTGCGGCGCGTTGATGAAAAATCAAATACCCTCCCAAACCCAGCACGAATACCAGCGCCAAAGCCAAAACGGTCTTCATTCCTACCTTGGGAGTGGCGGCGGGTTGACGCATGTTGGCCTGCGCCACGGCTGGCTGGGCTTGAAGTCCCGCTGCGTCTAAGGCATCGGCCATTTGTCGACCGCTCTGAAAGCGCTCCGAGGGTTGTTTGGCCAGGCTCTTCATCACCAGATCGGAAAGGGATGTGGGAATAAACGGGTCCGCGTTTACCGGATTTTCGGGAGTGTCCTGTGTAATAGCCCGGAAAATGGCGGCAATATTGTTCCCGCTGAAAGGCCTCCGCCCTGCTACCATCTCGTACAGAATGACACCCAGCGAGAAAAGATCTGACCGGCCATCAACTCTCTCCCCTTTCACCTGCTCGGGGGACATGTATACCGGTGTGCCGAGAATCTCACCGGCCTGGGTCTGAAGCCCGGCACCCGTTTCTTCGATCCGGGCAATTCCAAAATCGGTGAGCTTGACCTGATTTCCTTCCGCCAAAATGATATTGGACGGCTTGATGTCGCGATGCACGATGCCTTGCCGGTGAGCATAATCCAATGTCAGGGCCACCTGGCGCGCGATATCGATGCTTTGCGGAATTGTCAAACGGCCGGAGCGGATCACTTGGTTGAACGGTTCACCCTGGAGATATTCCATGGCAATGTAGACGGTGCCGTGGTCCTCACCAACATCATGAATGGTGACAATATGCGGATCCGACAAACGCCCGATCGCTCGAGCCTCCTTGAGAAAGCGCGCCACGAACGACTCACTTGAGACCCGATCGGGACGCAGCACTTTCAGAGCCACCATGCGGTCGATCTGCGGGTCGTGGGCCTGGTAGACGACCCCCATGGTTCCTCTCCCAAGTTCCTTGACAATCCGGTAGCGCCCGTATTCCGAAATCATTTATTATTTTTCCATAAAACTCAGGAGGGTCTCAAAAGGAATTAAAAAACCGACCTGGACGGTTCCCTTGTAACGCCCTTTGACCACGCCCGTGACCCTCCCCATCGCATCGAATACCGGGCTGCCGCTGCTGCCCGGTTCGATGTGCATGCGGACTTGCCAAAGCGGCAACCCTTCCACGCGTCTGGGCACCCCATCCAACACCCCCACCTGAATACCGCCTGATTCAGAGCGAGCGCAGCCGCATGCAAAAAGGACATCATCAATTCCCGGCACATGCCGTCCGCCAGTTATAGAGACAACCGAGTCCAGATTTTCAGGTACTTTAATCAGGCTCAAGTCGCGATGGGCATCCAGTTTCACCACTCGCCCGTTCATTTGCCGCTCATCATGAAGATGAACTGAAACGGTTTGTCCCAGCTTCAAATCATGCGCAGTCGTCGCGATCAAACCTTCACGGCCGACGGCGAAACCGCTGAACTGGAAAGGCACGCCGCTGCGCTCCGCGTAAATGCAAACGATCGCGCTTTGGTGGTTGCGCACGGCCTCGGGAATGGCCGGCAAGTTTACCTTGGGTTTTTTTTCGGATTTGTTCAGGTAATCCTCTAGATAGCCCCATAAGGCATCCCATTGCCGATCATCTCGATCTGCGGACGATTGCACTTCTACCCTCGTGGCCAAGGCGGAATGCGCATACAGACGAATGGTCCAGTTCACATGGCTTCTTCCGGCTTCCAGTTGCACGCCGCGCTGATCGTGAGTCACCCGCGGATTCTGAAACCCGTTGTTTTTCAGCCAGCTTGTCAGTATTTCTTCCATTTCAGAAAGAGGCATTGAAAAAATGCGTTCTATATGGATGGGCTCCACCCGGGCGGGAAGGGCACCGGTCCACAGCAAAAGCATGGGAAGGCAAAATCGCGCGGTGAGTTTCATGCAACTTCCGCCAGCACAACGGTGATATTGTCCTTGCCGCCAAGAAGCTTGGCCAAATCGATCAACTGCTTTGCTTTTGATGAAAGAGGGCTGTTGCTTTTAATAATCGTGGCAATTTCTTCATCTTTTACCAAATCGGTCAAACCATCTGAGCAAAGTAGAAAAAGATCTCTCGAAAATATGGGACCCCGCAAGGTATCCAGGGCCGGGGAGGGCCGAACCCCCACGGCCCGCAAAATGACATTGCGCATGGTGTGCGACCGCGCTTGTTCCATTGTGATCAGACCTTGATCGATTTGATCTTGAACCAGGGAATGGTCTTTGGTGAGCTGTTTGAAGTTGCCTTGACGCAGCCGATAGGTCCGGCTATCCCCCATATGGCCGATGATGAAGCCGTTTTCCGATACAGCCAACAGTTCGGCTGTACATCCCATCCCTTTATGTTCAGGAAAGCGATCAACGTGCTCCAGAATCCGCTCATTGGCCCGCAAGAAGACGTTTTGAACACAATCAACCACCTCTTGCTCGGAAGACCGCTTGGACGCCTTGAATATTTCGGCCGCAGTTTGCGCAAAAATTTGACTCGCCATTTCCCCGGCAGCCGCGCCCCCCATACCGTCGGAAACCAAACAGAATCCGACATCGGCATCGATCATGAAAATGTCTTCGTTATTGGAGCGTACAAGCCCTATATCGGTCATGCCGAAAAAATCGATTTTATGCATGGTTCAAGATCGTTCGCATGAAGTTTGACAGGTCTGATGCATCGTAGGCCATCTGCAGCTTGATCTTCAGTTTCAATAGATCATCGTGAAGCGCCATGGCGTCGTCGTAGCGTTGATTTTTATCCTTTTCAAGGCATTTCATGACCACACGTTCAAGCCCTTCGGGCAAGCCGGGCCTTTCGAGCGACAACTGTGGTATTACCATTTCGGGAATTTTTCGAATAGCTTCGATATCGGTATCGAACTGATAAAGCCTCCGGCCGGACAGTACCTCGTAGAATACCAAGCCCAACGAATAGATATCGATCCGGTGATCCACAGGTTGCCCCAAAGCTTGTTCGGGCGCAAGATAAGAGAGTTTGCCTTTGATGACTCCGGCTTGCGTAAAACTCGGTTCCGTGGTTGCTTTGGAGATACCGAAATCGCTGATCTTCACTTCGCCTTGGCAGGAAATCAGAATATTCTGCGGACTTACATCCCGGTGAACGATCCCCAGGGCCTGCCCGCTCTCATCATCTTTGCGTTTATGCGAGTAATCCAACCCCAGGCTGATTTTCATGATGATGAATATGGCCATGTCCATCGGCATGGGCGATTTAAGATGGGCCATGATTTGCCCCAGATTCATGCCCTGGATATACTCCATGGCGATCACATAGGTGTCCCGGATTTTGCCGAAGTCAAATATCTGAACAATGTTGGGGTGCTGAAGCAAAGCCGCCAGCCTCGCCTCTCTTATGAACATCTTGATGAAGTCCTGGTTTTCAGCCAGATGGGGTAGAACCTTTTTGATGGCCACCTGCCGTTTGAATCCATCTTCACGCACATAATCGGCGATATACAGCTCAGCCATGCCGCCCTGCGCAATTTTGTCCTTCAACCTGTAAGGACCGATCCGGGTCCCGTCCGCTGCGACTTTCATGCGATTTGCCGCCAACTGCCTCTTTCGACGATCATGGTTATATACAATGGCCGCAGCGGCAATGCTGAAAAACAGGATCAGCAAAGAAGAATACCAGTGAAACCGGCGAGGGATGCCCCCCACCGATTCTTCAGGAATTGCGTAAACCGCGGAACCGATTTTGACTCCCGAAAAAGTGATGTTTTTCATGAATGTGATGACCCTGGCGCCATCCGTCATTTGCCCGGCTTCAACGCTCACTTCTCCGATTGTGGCAATGCTTTCCGGATTGCCGGGCTGTTCGTACGGCTGGTTGAATTTTTCCGCATCCGTGTGCGCCACAATCTTGGCTTCATGATTCACCACTGCAGCAAAAGAAAGATCTCTCGTTCTGGCGAATTCCGAGACTTCGCGATTCAGCCGCAACAAATCGTCTTCCAGCACGAGCGGGGCACTGAAATTTGCCAGGGCGACGGCCTCTCCGGCATATTGCGCAAGAAGCACTTCGCGCTGTTGTCCGGCCAGGGCATTGAACAGGAAGATGCTCGTGATTACGACCACGCACCAGCAGGGCGCAATCACCGCAAGCACTTTTTTATTGCGGCTTAGAAAATCGATCTTTTCCAGCCGCCGGTTGATGGATGAAAACGTATTTGTCGTGAGCTGTTTGAGCCAAAGAATGGTCGTTGACGCTTTTGCATTCGCTGTCATGCGTAACTCCTATCCCCTTTTGGCACAGATTGCGTCGTGGGCAGCAACTCTTTCGAATTGATTCAACCTGAAAGAAACTATTCGTGCGGGGCGTGCAACGATCGCTTCGCCCCTTAGGTTGTGGACCGGGTTTTTTTAGAATTAATTTCGAATATTGTCAATATTTGATGGATTCGGAAATTCCGTTTCGAGTGTCATCTCAAGTGAAACGAGAGCTGTTGCTCTTGTAAGTCGCTGAATGAAAAAGATTCTCCTTCGGTCTAAATGACACATCGGCATTGGCCGACTTTTTGTGAATTCATTTTATACTGGGTGAATCTTAAAAAACCAAAAGCTTTTTAAGCCGGTAACCCCTATAACGACTCGAAAGCAAAACCTGCCTCCATTCCAATCGACCGCATGGGTGCTGCGCATCCTGCTCCAGGGTGATTTCATGCTTGTTGCACAAAGGCATCGATTGTGCTATGGAATACCTACAACAAACTTTTGATATAATAGTATTAATTTAATAATCAGCAGTTTCAAAGTTCAAAGCGGTTGGAAACGCCGCCGCGGATGCGCATCGAAGAAAAGCTCCACGTCATACCCATAGTCACCCATTGAGCTGGACGGAAACGGATATGCGAACGATTCGACCGTGTGACGCGCTCTGTGCAATCCTGTGGTTGATCTTTGCGGCGGGCTGCACATCTTCTATTCCCAACCTTCCCAATCGGAGCATTGTAAGTTCCTATCAATCCGACCGGTTCATCATTTACTTGATGAAAAAGGGGGATACAACCGCATCGCTCGCCGAAAGGTTCCTTGGTGATCCCGAATTGTTATGGCGCATAGAAGAGGCCAATAAGAGCTTCGAGCCCGATACGCTTATTGTCATTCCATTGAAAGCTAGGAACAAAGGCGGCATCTTTGAAAACGGCGTACAGCAAATCCCCATTTTGTGCTATCACCGTTTTGACATTCGCTGCGACTCCCCATTATGTATTCCCGCGGAGGTTTTCGAGGGACAAGTGAAATATTTGAAGGACAACGGCTATCGCACAATAACGCCTGAACAGATGCTGGGTTTCCTTGAATATCGTCAACCTCTGCCCAAGAAATCGGTCATGATAACCGTCGATGACGGATACAGTTGCTTTTACAATATAGCCCTGCCAATTCTTAAGAAATACAGGTTCACGGCCACTTTGTTCGTGTATGTGAATTTCGTGGGGGTTTCCAGCAAAGCGCTGGACTGGTCGAAGCTGCGGGAGTTAAAGGCCGGCGGCATCAGCATCGGTTCGCACAGCATCATGCACAGCGATTTATCCAAACCAGGTGACCAGGAAAACGAAGAGGCTTACTTAAAGCGGTTGCATCATGAGATTTTTCAGTCCAAAAAAATGATCGATACCAAATTGGAACAGGATACGTTCATATTCGCCTACCCGTTCGGGCGTGCCAACGATGCCGCCATGCTGATGGTCCATCAGGCCGGCTATAAGCTGGCGATGACTGTCCGGCGGGGCGGCAACCCCTTCTATTCCAATCCATATAATTTGCAGCGCGATCAGATCCTGGAAAAAGATATGGGCATCTTCGCAACGCGGCTTAAAACCTTTCACTCATTGTCCCTAAGGTGATTCGCATGAAACAACGTAAACTGATGCTCGGCATGATCGTATTGGTGGTCCTGCACACCGCTTGTGCCACAATCAGCACGGACAAACCCCAACCGAAAATTGCGGATAACTATCTGTCCGCGGGACGCGATCTTGAAGAACGAGGCGATCTGCCGGCGGCATTGGAGCAGTATGAATTGGCGCTCACCGTCGATCCCGAGAATGCCGTGGCCAGGGAAAATCGTGAGCGCTTATCCCAGAAACTAATCCAAATGGCGGATGAACATTATCAAATGGGCATGAAATATCACGGCCAGGGGAAATACGGATTGGCCCGCACGGAGTTTTTAACGGCGCTGAAATTCCATCCCGAACATAGCGAAGCATATCAGATGCTGGTGAACCGTCAGCCCGAAAAAATCCCGCCCGACGGTTTACCGGCCTACGTGTTTCACGTTGTCAAGGCGGGTGAAAGTCTTTCCATAATAGCCAAGCAATATTATGGAGATTTCCGGAAATTTGAGGCCATCGCCAAGTTCAACAATATTCCGGATGCCACCATGGTCCAACCCGGGCAACGCATTATGATTCCAAAGATTGAAGGTGTCGATCTCGCGGCGGGAAAACCCACCCAACAGGATGACGAGACCGCCTATGTCGAACACATCTTGCGTGCGGGAGAAAGTATTTCCAAATTGGCCCAGCTGTTTTACGGCGATTACAAGCAATTTCACATCATCGCACAGTTCAACGGCATGGAGGACGCCACGCGTGTTACGGCTGGCCAAAAAATAAAGATACCCAAAATGCCCGGTCTGCCCTTTTATCCCGATGCTGCCCGGACCGGAGCGGCGCAGGCATCTTCGTCAAGCGTGCCTGAAGAAAAAGCGCCGGAAGCCGCCCCCGTTGCACAGCCGACCTCCGGCGACGAACAAATCCTGGCCTATCGCGAAGCCGGCATGACGCTCTTCAGACAGGGAAAATACAAAGATGCCATCTTCGAATTGAACAAGGCCGTAGAAGCATCCCCGAAAGACTCTGAAACCCGAAGATATATTGCCCTCGCCTATTTCGAAAGCGGCAAACAATTCTTCAATCAGCAAGATTTCAAAGCAGCCCAGGACTCATTTGAAATCTCCAGGCAGTTTGATCCCAAATGCGATCAGTGCCAGACCTATATTGAAAACTGTAAAACCGGGCCTTTGTTGTTGCACCGCAGTAAAGGCTTGGACCACTTCAATAAAAGTGAATTCAAGCAGGCGGTCAGCGAATTCGAACAATTTCTGGAGGCAAAACCGCAGGACCGCGAAGTCCGTGCTTATCTCTCAAAATCTTTCTATCAGCTGGGCTTGGGCGATTACAACAAGGGCGATTTCCTTGAAGCCAAAAAGGGTTTTGAATCGGCTTTGGAATATGATAGCGCTTGTGAGAAATGCACGGTGTATATCGATCAGAGTGAAAAGAGTTTCAAAGAAACACATTACAACAAGGGCATTGTCCATTTCGGCAAGGAACAATTGCCGCAGGCCATCGCTGAATGGGAAGCGGTTCACAAAATCGATCCCAACTATAAGGACGTGGATCAAAATCTCAAAAAGGCCAAGCTTTTACAGAAAAAATTGGAGAAAATCAAAAAAGCGGCTGACGGGAATTCATGATTTTCCAGAAAGACACAAATCAGGGTTTGGTCTAATGCATACTTAAGCAAAGGTTTTGTTTTTTATGATGGCGATGCCAACCATATCAGTGCAACTCGTTCATATCCAAGGGCCTTTGAAAGGCGAAATTCAAGAACTCTCGGATACTGAAATACTCATCGGTCGTCATCCGGATTGCCAGGTGAATTTCCCAAAGGATCTGGTTACGCTTTCACGCATCCACGCCAAAATCGTCAGGGAGGGCAACCGCTTCAAACTTATCGATCAAAGCACCAACGGCACTTATGTCAACGGGCAAAAGGTTTCGGAAGTCTATCTGAAAGACGGGGATGTCGTGATGTTTGCCGAAGGGGGGCCCAAAGTGAGCTTTCTGACACAAACCAGGACCGCTCAGGCCCAACCGACATCACCTTCTTCAGAACCGCGCGAAAATGGTCGGCCTGCACCGCCGCCCTTCTCCCGGTCGACCCTGGAAGCGCCGCCCGTCCAACCACCCCCTGCAGGGAAAATGGCGCAGGCGGCGCTCCAGAAACCGATACCGCCTGCCCATGCGGTGCAGCCGCCGCCCTCGCCATCCTCCCCGGTCGTAAGCCCGGAAACCGTCAAAGTACCCTTTGCCATTCAATACGGTCCGGCGCTCCGATCGTTCCAAACCCTGCCTATTGTGATCGGAAACAGCTCTGCGTGTGATTTCCCCATCCAGAATTCGGCCTTGATTGAACGACACGCGCAGATTTTCTTTGCGCGCAATCAGTACTGGATCAAAGATCTTACCGGCACCAACAGCATCTCGATCGATGGGCAGCCTATCTCCATGCAGGCGCCGCTTGAACCCGACATGCAAATCGCCCTGACCCGCAAAGGACCCAAGTTCCGTTTCATAGGGGGCGGCCGTCTGGCTGAAATCGAGGATCCATTGCCTGAACCTCCGGTTGTGCCGACAAATCCGGCCGTGCAGCAAACAAAGCCAAAACCTGAAAAAGTCCATTTATCCGGTCTT
>QZKV01000035.1 GCA_003599575.1 Desulfobacteraceae bacterium
CAACCCTACCGCTTTCTTCACCCTGCATCTCTCCTTTTTGTTTTTTGGCAATCCGGCCGGACTGCCTTGCTGGTATTAATTTAACAGCACGGTGCGGCAAAAGTATGGGTCAAATGTGGAAAAAGTGTGGAACTTGCGGGCCCGTTTGGAAAAATCCACAATTTTTAATGCGCTATTAACGGGTATATTTCCCTGCTGACAATATTTACAGAAAGCGCTTGCCCGTTATTGCAACAGCTTTGTAATGAAGCCAATGATTAAGCCGCCTGCGGCGCCAATCCCCATAATGGGAATATAAGCCCTCGTAATAATCGCCGAAGGAAGACTGAGCCCCAACCCCAACAAAACACCGGTAACCGCGGGGTGAACACCAAGATTAACATTGGGGATTAAAAAGCCCAGCATAAAACGGTCCACGAAAGCCGCAGTCATGGCCTCCCGCTTCTTGCGCCCGTCTTCGAACTTTAACGGAATCATCAACAAAACATCAATTATGCCGAACGCTATTCCGAAAACAACCCCAAGAAGAACATTGCTCAAGAGGCTTACCCCCCTTCTTTCAGGTTTCCGAAACAAATGTATCAAGCCCTTTTTTATTTAAACGAATCCAGGATGCTTTTGGCGATACCGGGGTCCAGGTGTGAAGCCAGTTTCAAGGCCTTGTCTTCGGCTTGTTTACGTTCGTTTTCCACCTTCTCCTTGCCGGCGGCACCGACCTGGATACCGAAAAAGGCGCCCACGATAGTGCCCACCACACCGGTAACCGAACCGACCACCGCCGACACATCACCGGCCGTATTCCATTTTGCAACAGCCGCGAAAAACACCATGACAACTGCCAAAAGGCCGATAATCACCACCCAGAACCCGTACCTTATGCGCATTTGATCACTTTGAACAGATTCATTATTGCCGGGCAAAACAATCACCTCCTTCCGAAAAAACGTTAAAAAAGGATTTTTGGAAACATTCGCCGCTGTTTCCAGAAATCCTTCAAGAAATGCCTTTTAAACCAATACCATCGCCAGCACCGGACAGATGCTCTCCCCTGGCGGCAGTTGCCGGTTGACGTTTTTTATTTTGGCTTTTGCCCTTAATAAAGGAAGGTTTTTGACGTTTTTTGACGAATTGGTTAATAAATCCATAATTGTGCGTCTGTCATTGTCGATCAATTTGTTGATTTTTACGGAGATGAACTGTAATGGCGGAACCCCTTGCCGATCAGGTTATGTCAAGAATCAATCAGGCGGCTGAACTGTACCACCGCCTCATCATCATAGCGGCCCCGGCCGGTGCGGGAAAAACAACTGCGCTGCAAGATATTCACAAGCGTACGGGCGCGCCCCTGATCAACGTCAATCTCGAACTCTCCCGCCGCATGCTTGAGCTTACCGGGCGCCAGCGGGCACTGCAACTTCCCCGCCTGCTGGCGGAGATAGTGAATGCTTCCGGCGGCGACACAGTCCTGCTCGATAACATTGAATTGCTGTTTGATGTGTCCCTCAAGCAGGATCCCCTGCGGCTTCTGCAGGGACTTTCCCGGAACAAGACGCTGGTCGCGGCCTGGAACGGATCTGTCAGCGGCGGTTATTTGACCTATGCCGCGCCGGAACACCCTGAATACCGGCGATACGCAATCAGCGATTTGATCATAGCAAGTCCGGATAAATCATGAAGTACCCATACACTCATAACTTGTGCGGGCAAAACCGCATGGAGGGAAACGCATTGAAATATAAAGACTTGATCCAGTTCGAACCGATCGAGTCCGTGGTGCAACTGCGGGACGCCGACGACGCCGCCGTCGCCCGGCAGCTTGTCCAGACCTATGTCATCTCCGGGGAGATGGCGGAAAGGCTGGTAAGCCTCGTCATTCCCCAGCTTCAGTTTGACCGGCCGGTCGATAACAAGGGGCTTATGGTCGTCGGCAACTACGGCACCGGCAAGTCTCATCTAATGTCGGTGCTCTCCGCCGTGGCGGAGAACGGGGAACTTTCTTCCCACTTCAACGACGGCAGCGTTGCCGGCGCGGCGGGCAAAATCGGAGGCCGTTTCCAGGTGGCGCGCACCGAAATCGGAGCGACCACCATGTCCCTGCGTGACATTATAGTGGCCGAACTGGAGGAGCGCCTGGCGGCCCTGGGGGTGACTTACACCTTCCCGCCGGCGGCCCAAATATCCAACAACAAGCGGGCCTTCGAGGAGATGATGTCCGCCTTCCACCAGGAATATCCCGACCACGGCCTGCTCCTGGTGGTGGACGAACTGCTCGACTACCTCCGCAGCCGTAAAGATCAGGAACTCATCCTTGATTTGAACTTCCTCCGGGAAATCGGCGAAGTCTGCAAGGACCTGCGCTTCCGTTTTATCGCCGGCGTGCAGGAGGCCATCTTCGACAGCCCCCGCTTTTCCTTCGTGGCGGACAGTATCCGCCGGGTGAAGGACCGTTTCGAGCAGATCCTGATTGCGCGCAAGGACATCAAGTTCGTGGTAGCCGAGCGCCTGCTCAAAAAAACCGGCGAACAGCAAACGAAAATCCGCGCTTACCTGACTCCTTTTGCCAGGTTTTACGGACGCATGAATGAGCGCATGGACGAGTTTGTCCGCCTTTTCCCGGTGCACCCCGATTACATCGATACCTTTGAGCGGATCACCGCGATCGAGAAACGCGAGGTTTTGAAAACCATCAGCCGCGAAATCAAAAAGATGCTTGAATACGATCTGCCCACGCCCGACTCAAAGCACTTGAGTCCTCAACACCCATCACTTCTGCCGCCCGGCTTAATCGCCTACGACGGCTACTGGGCAAGCCTGCGTGAAAATCCGTCTTTTCGCGCCGTGCCGGACATCAAGGCGGTAATCGACTGCAGCCAGGTGCTGGAAGCCCGCATCCAGCAGGCCTTCACCCGGCCCGCTTACAAACCCGTGGCGCTGCGGCTGATCCACGCCCTGTCCGTCCACCGGCTGACCACAGGCGATATTTACGTCTCCCTGGGCGCAACGGCCGAGGAACTGCGCGACAGCCTCTGCCTTTACCAGCCCGGCATCGAAGACCTGGGCGGCGACCCGGCCGACGATTTGCTTTCCCTGGTGGAAACCGTCCTGCGGGAAATACATAAGACGGTGAGCGGCCAGTTTATCTCGGCGAACCCGGACAACCATCAATACTACCTTGATTTAAAAAAGACCGACGACTTCGACGCCCTAATCGAAAAGCGGGCGGACAGCCTGGACGGCTCCCAGTTGGACCGCTACTACTACGAGGCTTTAAAACGGGTCATGGAGTGCACCGACCATACCTACGTCACCGGATTTAAGATTTGGCAGCATGAGATTACCTGGCTGGAACGAAAAGCCGCGCGCCAGGGGTACCTCTTTTTCGGCGCGCCCAACGAGCGCTCCACCGCCGTTCCGCCGCGCGACTTCTACCTTTATTTCATCCAGCCCTACGACGCGCCGCGCTTCAAAGATGAAAAGAAGCCCGACGAGGTATTCCTGCGCCTTAAACAGAAGGACGAAGCCTTTCACAAAGCCCTGCGCAACTATGCCGCGGCCCTTGATCTGGCTTCCACCGCCTCGGGGTATAAAAAGTCCACTTATGAATCCAAGGCGTCTGTTTGTTTGCAAGAATTGACGCAGTGGCTGAAGGAAAACATTTTTACTGCCTTCGAGGTTACCTGCCAGGGACGCGCCAGACCCCTCGTCGATTGGGCCAAGGACAAGTCGATCCGCGAGCTTTCCGGCATCGCCCCCGACGAGCGGCTTAACTTTCGCGACCTCATCAACACTATCGCCGGTGTCTGTCTCGGGTCGCACTTCCAGGACCAGGCGCCTCTTTACCCCTGCTTTCCGGTGCTCATCACCGGCGCCAACCTGGCCCAGGCCGCCCAGGACGCGCTGCGGGCCGTCGCCGGGCAGAAGCCGACCAAACAGGCAACCGCCGTGCTGGACGCCCTTGAAATTCTCGACGGCGACAGGCTTGATCCATATCAATCGAAATACGCCCGGCACATCCTCGACATCGTGAAAAAGAAGGGCCACGGCCAGGTGGTCAACCGTTCCGAGTTGATCCAGGAAATCCTCGGGGTGGAATACCTGGCCCCGCAGACCCTGCGCCTGGAGTCTGAATGGGCCGTGGTGGTCCTGGCGGCATTGGTTTACTCCGGTGAGCTGGTGCTGGCCGTTCCAGGCAAGAAGTTTGACGCTACGGGGCTTCCCCAACTGGCCGGGACCAGCATCGAGGAACTGACCCGTTTCAAGCACATCGAACGGCCCAAGGACTGGAACCTGCCGGCGCTGAAAGCGCTGTTCGAGCTGCTCGGGCTTACGCCGGGCATGGCGCATCTGGTCACCCAAAGCAAGGAGGAGCCGGTTGCCGAACTCCAAAAGGCTGTGACCGGCATGGTCAATCGAATCGCGCTTGCCGTACAAAATCTGCGGGACGGGCCGGTCTTCTGGGGGCAACGGCTATTTTCCGACCCGGAACTTGCAACCCGGAACTCGCAGTTGGAAAAAACGAAGTCGTTCCTTGAATCTTTGCAAGCGTTCAATTCGCCGGGCAAGCTCAAAAACTTCCGTTACGACACCCCGGAAGTAAGCAACCATGGCGAGGGGCTCCGTACTCTGGAAGAGATCGAGTACCTGCAAGAACTGGTGGCCGGCCTCGGAACCACGGCGGCGTACCTTTCCACGGCCGAAGCGGTACTACCCGCCGGGCACGAATGGAACAGCAGGATGAAGGCGGTCCGGACGGAAGTCCTCACGGCAGTCATGAGTCACGGATCACGTGTCTCGGGTCAAAAAGGCCCGGAACACACGACTCGTGACCCGCGACCCGAATTGCAGCGCAAACTCGCCGATCTCAAAAAGGCCTATGCGCAAACTTATCTTACGCTGCACACCAGGGCGCGGCTGGGCGTCGACGAGGACAAGCGCAAGGCCGGGCTCATGAATGATGAACGGTTGAAGGCGCTACAGAAACTCTCCACCATCGACATCATGCCCCGCCGGCAACTGACCGGTTACCAGAACCGCCTGGGGGGTCTGAAGAGTTGCTTCGACCTCACCTGGCGGGAGCTGGACGCCTCGCCCGTGTGCCCGCACTGCGGGTTCCGGCCTGCGGCCGAGATGGTCCATGGTCCCAGGTCCACAGTCCAGGGTCAAGATGACCTTGAATATCCGGTCTTGGACCTTGGACTGACCAACGTTGCCGCTATCCTCAATCAACTCGACGAACAACTGGACAAAATGGTTGCTGATTGGACCCGGACGCTTTTGACCAACCTGGAAGACCCGGCGACCAGGGCCAACCTGGACCTGCTCAAGCCCGGGCCGCGTAAGCTGGTGGACGGCTTCATCAAGAGGCGCTCGCTGCCCGACGACCCCGGCCAGGACTTCATCCACGCCCTGCAGGAGGCGCTCTCCGGCCTTCTCAAGGTAACGGTCAAGATCGCCGACCTGCGCGCAGCGCTACTCTCCGGCGGCTCACCGGTCACCCCGGAGGAGATGAAGAAGCGGTTTGAGGAATACCTGGATGAACTTACCAGGGGCAAGGAGCCCGGCAAAATACGGATCGTATTGGAGTGATTTTTATGTCTGTACAAAGAGACTTTAAGAAATATCATGAATCAATTGCAGAGGAACTGCTTTCGACCAAGGATAGAATACGTAACCTGATAGGACAGGCGCATTGGCAGACCGATGGCGAACACAAGGAAGCAGTTCTTAGAAAGGTTCTCCGCATGCACCTTCCTGAAACGCTGCATGTGGGAAAAGGATTTGTATGCTGTCCTGAACGTAATTCTTCTCAAATAGATATTCTTATCACTGACCGGAATAAACCCACTCTCTTTAAAGATGGTGAACTCGTATTGGTTACGCCGGATGCGGTTAAAGCCATCATTGAAGTCAAAACATCAGTAAACAGCGGAACAGTTGAAGGTATAATTACGAAACTTTCCAACGATGCTGAACTGACCCGTTCAAACGGGAATACAAAGTGTCAAGCGGGATTGTTTGTATATGAAAAACGGAGTTTAAATGAGGCTCAGAACAGGGTGCTTGAAATTCTTCAATCGGCATCCAATGGTGATAAAAAAAAGGCCATAAACTGGGTTTCTCTTGGCCCGGATCACTTCTTCCGCTTCTGGGAAAATGGGCAAGATGTTCATAGCCAATGTCAGTGCCCTGTATGGCATTCCTATGAATTGAAAAAATTGTCTCACGCATATTTTGTTAGCAACGTTGTGTGGGACATTAGTAGGGACAATTCTTTAAAAATGCAGTTTGCCTGGTTTCCTATAGAGGGAGGAAAGGAGCAGTATCGCAAATGGTATGTTCCACTTTCAGGCGGAGAACCTACGGAATTTAATCAGTGAGGGTGAACAAGGCGATTATGCGGTATATCCTGCATTACGCCGAGCCTACACGTATGGTCTGTGATGGCGTCTGCGGGACGGGCAGGATAATTACAGGTGGAGGTATGTCATGAGCAAAGCGTTGGATATTCTTTATAAGGTTTTGGACTTCCAGAGCGGCTCATTATTAACAGCCTCTGAGAAACCAACATCCGCTTTAAAACGCGATGACTGGATCGAAAAGGGTGAATGGCTGGATGATGACGGGCTGAGCATTTCCAACCCCGGTAGTTTTGTGGAAGGAGTAACGCTGGCCAATCTGCTGGTGACCGAACCGCGTCCCCGGAATCCATTGCTGGCCGATATAGTGAAAAGGATCGGGCTAGCAGAACGTACAGGCCGCGGCATTGACCGGATTTTTGAGGGTTTGCTCCGCTACGGACGCCCGGCGCCTGATTATGGGCGTTCCGATGCAACTTCGGTCGTCGTACAGATGAGCAACACCGGATCCGACTTGGGTTTTCTGGAAACGGTCCTCCGGGAAGAGGAGCGCACGGGCCGCTCCATGCCGCTGGATAGCCTGATTATTCTTAGCCGCTTGCGGCAGGAACGGCGGCTTATCATAACCGACCTGACGCATTCCACACAAAAAACCGAACAAGCGACTCGCGTCACGATAGAAACACTCGTGGAAGCAGGTCTGGTAGATGCCCACGGTTCCGGGCGCGGGCGGACATACACACTGAGCGCCAAGCTGTACCGGAAAGCGGGGCAAAAGGCCGGTTATATTCGACAAGCCGGCTTTGATGCGATCCAACAAGAACAAATGGTGCTCCGGTATATCGGTGAGAATGGCTCCATCAAGCGGGCGGAAGTGGCAGAACTCTGCCGGCTGAGTATGCCTCAAGCATATCATTTGTTGAAGCGATTAAAAGACTCAGGGAAAATTCAACAACACGGGGTTAAGCGCCATGCTTTCTATACACAGAAATCATAGGCTATACACATGTTTTTAGGGTCTATACACATGTGCATAGACTCGTGTATAGAACCGCCAGAACAAGCGCTTGAGTTGCATATGACATTTAACGAAAGGGCGTAGCGCATGAGCGGTAAGAAACAATCAATTTTTCAGCAGACTCTTTTCGAAACGGAACAATCCGCACCCCGCGACCCGGGACCTGTGACTTGCTTTGACAGAACATTCCCGGACGATGAAAAGCGCCGGGAATATTTCCTGGGGAAGCTGCGCGAGAAACTCCAGGACCCGGAGTTCCGCAAGATCGAAGGATTTCCCACCGGTACGGATGAGGACATCCTGGCCCTGTCCGATCCGCCGTACTACACCGCCTGTCCGAACCCGTTCATCGCGGATTTTATCAGGCACTACGGCAGGCCGTATGACCCGGCGACGGACAATTACCGCCGGGAGCCCTTTGCGGCGGATGTGAGCGAGGGCAAGAACGACCCCATCTACAACGCCCACTCCTACCACACCAAGGTGCCGCACAAGGCGATCATGCGGTATATCCTGCATTATACCGAGCCGGGAGACGTGGTTTTCGACGGCTTCTGCGGGACCGGGATGACCGGCGTGGCGGCGCAGCTTTGCGGTGATAAAGCTACGGTGGAATCCCTGGGCTACCGGGTGGAAGACGACGGCACGGTTTACGCGCCGGAACCGGATGAAAACGGCAAGACGGTATGGAAGCCCTTCTCCAAGATCGGGGCGCGGCGGGCTGTCTTGAACGACCTTTCGCCGGCCGCCACCTTGATTGCCGCTGGATACAACCTGACCACTGATGCCACAGGTTTCGCTCGGATTGCCGGGAAGCTTCTGGATCGGTTCAACCGCGAATATGGCTGGATGTATGAAACACGTGACCCGAAGACTGGGACCGGTTGTCAGATTGATTTCACAGTCTGGTCTGAGGTTTTCTCGTGTCCTCATTGCTCCGGTGAACTTGTATTCTGGGACCTAGCCTATGACGAATCGTCAGGCAAGGTAGAAGATGAACTCACCTGTCCCCATTGCTCCGCAGAAATTTCCAAACGCGATCTCATCAGGCGCACGACCACCTACTACGACCGGGCGGTCCGGGCGACCAGAACACGCCAGGTCTTACGTCCCGTAGAAATTCACTTTCAGCGCCTGGGTTTGAAGAAGAATAAGAAGCCAGATGAGCAGGACCTTGTCACCCTCAATAGAGTCCAAAAGATGATCGAAACCGTCAATTACCCAACGGAGTTGATGATGTTTGTTCCGGAAGGGGAGGAGTGGGGAGATCTCTATCGGGGGTATCACGAGGGAATCAGCCGTGCCTACGATTTCCATCTTGCCCGTCAGCTCTTCGCTTTTTCCCTGCTTTGGCGCATGGGTGATGGGTTGCCGGCGGGGGAAATGAAGCGCCTCTGGCGCTTCACTCTGCAAAGCGTGCTTGTAAGCTTCACGCGCCGAAATAGATTCCTGAAGAATGCCTATTCGCAGGTGAACCGAGCACTTAGCGGCACGCTCTATATCGGATCAACCGTTAGTGAACCGAGTCCAATATATATCTTGTCCGGCAAATTAAAAAGATTTGGTAACGCTGTACCCGTGAGCATTCATTCCGCAGTCATTACTACCCAGTCGCTTGCTTCAATGTTGATTCCCGAAAACAAGGTTGATTACGTGTTCATCGATCCGCCATTCGGCGACAATCTGCCATACGCAGAACTCAATTTCTTATGGGAAGCCTGGCTCCGGGTATTTACAAATTCCGGTCAGGACACCGTCGTCAGCGGAAAGCAGCGGAAAGACCTGAACGTTTACACGAACATGATGACGGCCTGTTTACGGGAGGTCTATCGAGTCCTCAAGCCGGGTCGGTGGGTGACTGTCGAGTTCCATAACTCGAAAAATGCAGTCTGGACAGCCATCCAGGAGGCACTTGGCCGGGCCGGCTTTATCATCGCCGATGTCAGCGTTCTTGATAAGGGGATGAAGACCAAGAAGCAACTGCACACCAAGGCAGTCGACAAGGACCTGGTTATCTCGGCTTACAAGCCGAACGGCGGACTGGAAAAGAGATTTCAGCTTCAGGCGGGAAGTGAAACAGGGGTCTGGGACTTCATTCATACTCATTTGCGACAGCTTGCAATCTTCATCAGCAAGGGCGGGCAGGGGCAGGTCATCGCAGAAAGGCAACAGGTGTTGCTGTTTGACCGGATGGTTGCCTTTCATGTTCAGCGCGGGGTGATCGTTCCTCTGTCAGCAGGTGAGTTTTATCAAGGGCTGTCCCGGCGTTTCCCTGAGCGCGACGGTATGTATTTCTTGGAGGAGCAGGTGGCTGAATATGAGCGGAAACGGATGACATCCCGTGAAGTGCTCCAGCTCGACCTCTTTGTGTCTGATGAAGCCTCGGCCATTCGATGGCTCAAACAGCAACTAACCAGAAAGCCGCAGACCTTTCAAGAACTTCAGCCGCAGTTTATGCGGGAAACTCAGGGGGGCTGGCGGAAACACGAAAAGCCCCTTGAGCTTATGGAAATGCTGGAGCAAAACTTCCTCATGTATGACGGGAAAGGTTCTATTCCGCCTCAGCTCGTCTCCTGGATGAGACAGAGCGAAAAGCTGCGCAACACCATCCAGGCCGGGCTTGCCGCCGGCCGGGAGGCGGAGGATAACGGCCGGCTGGAAACCAGTAACCCGGAACTCCTGCGGGCGGTGAAGGACCGCTGGTACGTACCCGACCCGAACAAGGCGGGCGACCTGGAAAAATTGCGCGAACGGACTCTGCTGCGGGAGTTCGAGGAATACAGGAACTCAACCCAGCGCCGTCTGAAAGCATTCCGCATGGAAGCGGTGCGCGCCGGCTTCAAAAGGGCCTGGCAGGACAAGGACTATGCTACGGTAATCAATGTGGCGGAAAAGATACCTGACAATGTGTTGCGTGAGGATCCCAAGCTGCTGATGTGGTATGACCAGGCGGTAACGAGATCTGAAAGAGGGTGACAAATGATAATCTGCTGTATCCATGTGCGTTTATGACTCCGGACGCTGCATGAATCAGTGCTGGACAAGTTTTTATGAGACAGGAGGTTATAAAAGATGCCGTCACTTAACGAGATCCGCAAGCGCTTAAAGGACCGTTCCCCGAATAATCTGATTTTGCTCATAGGCCGCAATCCCGTACCTAATTTTGTCGCTGCTTGTATTTTACAGCCACAAACCGTCTATGCAATTTTCACAGATGATACTGAAGACGTAAAGGACAGGCTTAAAAAAGCCCTTGCATCTTCTTCCGTTAGTTGGGATCGCGGTGCCCCCAAGTTTGAGGATGTTCCGCTAATAAAAGCAACTGATGTCGATGAAGTCTGTCGCGCAGTCAAAAGCATACCCGGTGGTTCTGCGTTGCATTATACAGGCGGCATGAAGACCATGGCGGCTCATGTATATCATTTCTGGCGTGAAGCGGGGGGTGGTGTTTTAGGGCAAGCATCATATCTTGACGAATCCTCCACGAACCTCTGCTTTGATGATGGGGTTGAGGAGAATGTGGACGGAGCTGTGCTCATTTCTGTGAAGGGCCTTGCGGAGCTACATGGCCTACGCGAGTTTAGAGCCCAGTCTGTGCCTGGAGAAAACTCACTGGATGGGAATCCTTCGGCAAATGATGCGGCGCTCATTGTTGCGGAGGCATTGAAGGACCCCGAGGGCATTTCTAAATTGAACAACCTGGAGGTTTACTTCAAAGTAAACTTTACTCATGAAGAAGGGGATCCGATTCATGCGATCTTTTCTAAGCTTTCTTGCTCGGTTCCTTTCTCACCTGCCAAGGCAAAGAATGGGGGAAACCACAGCGAGTGGATTAACTTTATTAAGTACCATAAGTGGCTCGAGGTATTCACCGCACATTGTGTTGCTGAGGCAGGCAGGCAAATCGAATCTGAAGGTTTTGAGCCCGGCGAAACGCTGTGGAATGTTACGGGTGAAACTTTAGCCGGGCGTGATTTCGAGATAGACGTGGCCCATTGTCGTGGCCATAAGATCCATGTATTATCGTGTACCGCCGCGAAGCCTTCAAATGGTCTGGGAAAAGCTAAGAACAAATTATTTGAAGTCTCGCTACGCGCCAGGCAGTTGGGTGGTGACTTTGCCCGTTCGGCAGTCGTCTGTTTCCTGGGTCCGGTGAAGGACAAAAAGACTGGCAGTGGGCAGAATCAAGTGCGGGAGTTGCAAGGCGATGTTGAGGCGGCATACGGCCCTATCGATGAGAAGGGCAACCGTCTTGTCGCGCACGTGCCAAAAGTGTTCGGGATTAACCATATTAAAGCCTGGCTTGATGGTGATCTCTCAAGCCTCAAGAAATGGCTGAAGGGATAAAGGGGGAAAGAGAATGCCGGTTCTGACTTTCATTGATGCAATAGGAATACAGTCTTTTGTTTTTTTATCGAACAGACTGCGAGACGCGGTTGCAGGGTCGGACATGCTCAGCAAAGCCTTGGATAGCAGCAGCGGCAGTACCCTGGGTGGTATCGCCCATGATTTAGGGGGCGAGACGATAATGGCTGCGGGCGGCAACGCTTTGGTGCGCTTTGATGACATGGCGCCAGCTCGAGAATTTGCAGCGAGCTACTCTCGCGCTCTTCTTGAGAAGGTCCCTGGCCTTGATGTTGCGATACGCCATCGCGAATACACCCCCGGTAATTTGGCCATAGCAATTCAGGCAATACACAGAGACATCCAAGAGGCAAAGCTCGGCATGGAACCGTTTGCTTGCCTTCCAGGGCTGTCTGTGATTGCAGAGTGCTCTGAAACCAGACTGCCGGCTACCGCCGTTATCAGTCAGCCTGGGGACGAGCCCCCCGTCCCGCTTTCCGGCCCTATTGCTTCCCGCCGGCTAGTTCTACAGCAATTGCCTGATACGGTGTATTTCGGCTTTACGGAAGGTGATGGCCCAGGGGTGGACCTTTGTTATCCTTTGGATATTGATAATCTGGGACGAACGCGCGCTGATACCAGTCTTGTTGGGGTGGTGCATATTGACGGTAACAAGGTGGGTTCCAGATTGGCCGATTGGCTGAAGGAACAAATTAAAAACGGCGCGCCGGACGAGCAGGTTGAAAACGAGTATAAGATAATATCTCAAGCCATAGACGAACTGGCACGTAGTTGTCTTGCTCACATCCGCGAACGGATTATTGGCGCTGTACGCTGGCAACCCGCCTCTTTATCAGAAGACGCCCCGACCGGAAACCAGGAGAATAATGCTGGGGATTACGTTTTATATAGCGGTCCGCTGGACAGAGGATTTGCTCTTAAGAGGGTGCGGGAGAAAGATCGCGACATCGTTTATCTTCCAATTAGACCCATCATCGTAGGCGGAGACGATATTACTTTTGTTTGCGACGGCCGGATTGCTCTTGACCTTGCGGAAAACGCCCTGCGCCACTTTATGCAGGCTAAAATATGTGGATTGGAGCAGGTGACCGCAAGCGCCGGTGTTGCCATCGGGAAATCCCATACTCCGTTTGCCCGGTTATACGATACTGCGAAGGTTCTGTGTAAATCCGCTAAACGTCATTTGCATAAGGAAAAAATTAATGACTCCTGTATGGATTGGCATATTGGCACGGCAGGGGTCGCGGATGTCGAAGCGCAAAGAGAGCGAAGCTACACTACGCCGGATCGCAAATACCATCTTACCTGCCGGCCTTACCCACTTGGTTCCAGTCCGGGCAAAGCAAAAACATGGACATGGTTTAACGAGACGATACTTGGTACACATGTTGACCCGGACAAAGGCCCGGGTTTGCTCGGTGATACCTGGCAGCGTCACCGGACCAAGATCAGTTCACTGCGCAACGCCCTTGTGTGTGGCCCGGATTCAGTGGAGAGAGCCATTCAATCCTGGAGCATTCTTGCCGAGGTTCCGTCGTTGCCCGGCGGAGATGCGTTAGCAAGGTGCGGGTATCTCGGAGAACATACACCGTTTCTGGATGCCATTGAACTTATGGATATCCATTTTCCGCTGGGGAAGGAGTGAGATCATGTTGCCTGATACTCTGCGGGTGCGCCTTCTGTCCGACACCACTTGTGGATGTGGTGAGGGAACCCCGGGTGAGGTAGACGTGGAAATTGAACATGATTCCCTCGGTTTGCCCGTTATTGGAGGAAAAACCATCCACGGACTGCTTAAAGAGACGTGGCTTACTATGAAAAATTGTTTTCCCGAACTATGGGAAGCTGGAGAACGAGTATTCGGGTTGCCGGGAACATTTGATGAAGTAGCAATCTTGCGCATCGGCAAGGCTCAAATCCCCGGCGATATCCGAAGATGGGTCGAAGCCGCCGCTTCCAGGAAATCGCATCCAGTCCCGCAAGGGGTCATTCTCAGGGGTTTTACCGATATTCGTCGTCAGACTTCGATATCGCGCGCGACTGGAACTCCGAAAGACGGAACCCTGCGGTCATCAAGGGTGGCGGTAAGGGGCCTTATTCTGGACGCTCCGCTGATGTGGGTACGGGAGCAAGGCTCGCCGGCGCCGACGGACACGGATCTAAAGGTATTGGCGATGGCAGCCAGCGGTTCCAGGCACATCGGTTTGGCCAGGAACAGAGGGCGGGGTTATGTGAAGCTCTCTATATTTGAAGGCCCTTGTGACGTTACCGGACAGTTAATACGAGCGGGGGGTGAATCCGGGTGTTGACACTGTTTTTTCCCTATACTCTGACGTTGGGGGCACCGTTGCTTGCTACAAGAGTGGACGCGGATACCAGCAGCGCGGCAACATCACGATTTATCCCGGGGTCTATGATCCGGGGCGCCCTTGCAGGAAAAATGGACCCGCAAAATCCTTTATTCCATACGCTTATCCTTTCGGGGAAGGTGTGTTGCCTCAACTGTTATCCGCAGACTTCAGAAGGCCACCGGTCGCTTCCTGTTCCAGTATCATTGCGCGCTCCCAAATATGAGCCGTTAAACAAGTATTATGATCTGAGCAACTATAAAAGCAAGGAGGATTGGCCTGAGGAAGAACTTGAGAAAACGCCAGCGGAGTTTGTGACACTGGATCAACCTGATCATATGTTCGTGAAGGTGGCAACCGCCCTGAAGATACATCATCAACGTGACAGAAAGTTGGGCCACGCCACCAGGCAAACGGGACTCTTTGCCTACGAATCTATGGATCCGGGGCAAACGTTTGGAGGCTACTTAGTCATACAGGGAGATGATCGCGAAGCGATAAGGGAGCTTTTTGACAGGGTTGCTGCCTTACTGGGTGACACTCTTCTGCTGGGCAGGTCACGCCGGGCGGAGTACGGGGGCCTTGCCTCGTTGTCCTGGAAAGAGAAAGATGTCCGTGAGCGCGAGTTGGCGCCTTACGGGGTACGCCTTGACAGGGACGTCGAGCCGGGTGAAAGATTTAAAGTGCTGTTGACCTCCGACTATGTTGGTAGATTCATACATACTGGCCTGGTGAATCCAAGCGCTTTGGGGGAAGAATTGGCGCACGCCCTTGGCGCCGATTCGGCCGAGGTTGCAAACCAGTTCCTTGGCTTCCAGCGAAATGGCGGGTTTAACCGGAAGTGGCAGTTACCGTTGCCGCAGGCTTCGGCGTTGGCGGCTGGTTCTATCATGGTTTTGAAGGCTAAGAAAAAGATCTCTCTGTCTGCCCTGAAAGCGTTAGAAAGCCGGGCGTTTGGGGAACGCATTGCCGAGGGTTACGGCCGGATTAGCTTTCTGTCCATAGGTGATCAAGAGCTGAGTATCGAAATGGACAACGAGAGGACAGTACAAAAACCTCCGGCCATAACCAGTGAAACCCCGCCGATAACTTTGCGGCAAGTCGAGCGGCGTTTGCTGTATCAAGCCCTTACAGATCAAGTATACAAGTTAGCAAGCAATATAAAAGTTAACGACCCGCCATCCAGGAGTCTTATCGGCCGGTTTCGCGTTGTCTTGCGCATGCCGTGCGACAAAGCGTTATCCCAGATGGAACTCTGGTTAAAAGACAATGATGATCCAGATGCGCTACGTCCCCATGCCCGTAACCAGCTAAAGCGCTGCCGTCTGGAGGGGCTGGGCGAAACGGTAACAATGTACGATTGGTTATGCGCGCGCATCAGCGAAAGTAAGACGCCCGCTTTGGTGGAGACACAGGGGACGTTACGGAGTGCCCTTGGACTCGACCTCATCCGTAGAGAGTGCATGATAACTACCGATGGTTCAGTCAAGGAGACAATGACCGGAATCCTGCCAAAAATCATCAGTCTCTTGATTGATGCCGTGTTCACGCAGATAGCCCGCCAAAGCCAAAGAGCCGAAAGGGGGGAGTGATATGGAGGAAAAATATGATATAGCCGGCCCGGGCGGCGTACGTGCTCTCAAGGCTCGATGGCTTGTTACCGGGGATTTGTGCCTTACCAGCGCGGCCCATCTCGGAAATGGGGAACCGGGCGACATCGTGGATATGCCAATTAGCAGGGCGGTATCTTTGGAGACCATCGATGCAGAACCGGTTGATGCTTTTGGGCCGCCAATCCTGACAGGGTCTTCGCTCACCGGAGGATTGCGTGCCTACCTGACGGCTGTGACAACGGGTGTGCTAAGAGAAGAAGAGAAGCACTCCGTCGTAGAAGCGCTTTTTGGTTCGAGCCCGGTTTCGCCAGGTGCAGATTCGGCCAGTTTTGAAGATGAAGGAAGCCAGAGTCCCATTATCACATTCGACAGCATCGGATGCCTTGGTGGCGCAATGATAGAAACGCGTGACGGTGTACGCATTGATCCTGGGCGCGGAGTAGCGACGGAGACAGCGAAATTCGATTATGAGGTGATTCCACCGGGTACGGTCTTCCCAATCAGAGTAGACCTTTTGGTAGATGATGGCGCCGACGAGGGTGCCCTTGTAGGGCTCTTGATATGTGTTCTTGAGGGTTTACAACAGGGAGCCGTTCCTATCGGAGCGAAAAAATCGAAAGGCCTGGGCGCGTGCAGGGTTCAAAATTGCTGTGCCTGCAGGTTCGATCTAAAAACGCGGGAGGGATGGCTTAAATGGTTAATGTCAGACTACACGGAACCGATAGACGAAGGTACTCCTTGCTACCAATCAATCAGAGAAGCCATTGAAGGATTGCTTCCACCAGGGATCAACCTGTCCAATTTTTCCAAAAGCGGCTATGCTAACGACGTTGTTCAGGTTAGTCTTGAGCTCCGTTTTCGAGGGGGGTTGCTGGTGAGAAAACCGCAAGAGGGGATGGGTTCCGCAGACGTTGGACATCTTCGGTCCGCCGGGAAACCAGTATTGCCGGGGACAAGCCTGGCAGGCGCCTTACGTGCGCGGGCCCGACGCATCGCGCATATCGTGAGGCAGGAAAAAGGAGATGCTGATATCTGGGTCGAGCGGCTATTTGGTTTCCAAGCATTAGGGTCCGGCGCCAAAAGGTCCATGAGCGCAGCGCGAATCCGCGTAAGCGAGGCATTCCTTCAAGATGCCAGCAGGTTAAGGGTAACGCGAATAAAGATTGACCGGTTCACCGGAGGCGCTATGAGCGGAGCGTTGCTTGAAGAGGAACCGGAATACGGCTGTAAGGTTGACGTAAATATCGAAGTGTTTAAACCGCAGCCGGGTGAGGTTGGGTTCTTGCTGCTCCTCATAAAAGATCTGATTTCGGGGGATTTGGCAGTTGGAGGCGCAGGTTCTGTCGGACGAGGGGTCGTCATGGGAAAAGCAAAGATCAATGTAAACAGCCGGACGATTATTCTTGACTGTGAAGGCAAAACCCAGCCGGGTGATACCAAGTGTTTGAACCGTGCAGTAGAGGAATTTTGGAACGAAAGGCCAATTTCGGGAGGTGAGGGTTGATGCATGTCCGGGGTGCGGAAATAGAGTCTATTAGCTATAGCGATTCGCTTGAGATTATCGCATGGGTAAATGGTGGGAAAGAACGAAACGATTTTCGATTGCCGTTGAACGAAGCCGAAATGTTAGCTCACTGCGAGGACGGGGTAGTATGGGGGTATCTTCAAGGAGACTCTTGGCGCCTTTCCAGTTCGGTGTTCCCTGAGGTGTCACCTGTGATTAAGGCTGGCGGGGCTAATCTTTTGGAGTTGCGGGTGTTCAACCGCGCGGGCGAAATCATGCTCTGGAGACGCGGTTCCAGCATCACCGGCCGGTTAATTCGGGATCCGGCAACTCAGTCAGATCAGAATGACCCCTTCCGGCCTTGTGTCATATCGTATGTTCTCTGGGGTTCACGGTTGATAAAATCTGAGGGAGGATTCTCACTTGTCGCAGAGCCAACGGGCGTACGTCATGCGGTTCCAGTATGCTGTAATAAGGATGACTTTCCTTTAACGGGTAAAGGGCAAGCCAGGATGCCGTGGCGCCCTCTCAGGTTGGACGCGAGGCAGTATTTCTCCCAGTGCAATGATAGCGGCGCAATCCGTATAGTGGCCTACCGGCTTACGGGCGTTCGAAAGGAGGCGTATCATCGTGAGTCGTCCTGAACACGTAAACCCAGGTTCGAAAGACAGACGTTCAAAAGCGCCTTACAACTTCGTCCCGCTCCCTGAAGCGGTGCTGTGTTCCCCCGATTGGTCACCGGATGTGGTCAGGCATGACCGGTACATTCTCGAACGTAACACCGGCTGGATTGATATCGCGTTGACTGCAGAGACACCTTTGTTCGTACGGTGTGCTCCAGATGTGGCTTATGCCGGTGACCCCGACGAGAAGACCAATATACATCGCCGTCATTTCTTTCACCACGGAAATGAGTCCCGGCCGGTTATCCCGGGCAGTTCCATACGGGGCATGACAAGGTCCCTGGTGGAGATCATGGCCTACGGCAAGATGCAGTGGGTTTCAAATAAGGACCTCATGTATCGTGCGGTGGCGGACCAGACTAATCTCGGCGACGTCTACCGCGACACGATGCTGGGGCCAAATTTGTCCGAGCAGTCTGATCAGGAGATGAAGTTCGAATATCCTATTCCTCGACTAAAAGGCGGATATCTGAAGCGCAAAGCGAGTCAATGTTTTATTCACTCAGCCAAGGTTGTCAAGGGCGAAACCTTCGTGCATATTGAATATAAAGACGTAGAACCAATTATTGGAGATCGGGGACGGCAATGTGTACACGACATTTATGTGTTGCCGGCTACTAGGCAGTGGGTTGATAAAGGGCTTAGGGGCAAAGTTAAGAACCAAAGAAGATTGTTACTAAACCTTGCCGTTACAAGAAGTGTTTCACAAAACGAAAAAGATGGCTACTTGCATGCCAAGCTGGTCGAGTCAGGACATATGGGCAAGGGTATAGGTGAAACCCCAGATCTTCATCAGAAACATATGCATTGCGCCATCTATGATCCGGACCCTGACGCGGAACCAATCCGGATACCTTTCGATATGTGGGTTCGCTACCAAGACGACCTCTCAATAAGCCGGGGTGAAAAGACGGATACACGTCGGCTCTCAGATGGCGATCCACTTTTCTACCTGCTTGATAATGACGGCAAGCTGGTGTTTTTTGGCCCTACGATGTTATTCAGACTGCCCTATGCTTACAACGCAGCATCCTATGTTCCAGACTGCCTCAAACGCACAGAAGATGTTGACCTTGCAGAGGCGATTTTTGGGACGGTAAAAGAGAAAGACACCGCACGTGACGATGAGACCTTGACCATTAAGGGGCGTGTTTTTTTCGAAGACGCTGTTTGGGATGGGCAAGGGAACAATCCTTTTCTCACTGGCAATAACGAATTTAAATCTCCGAAGATCTTGAGTTCACCAAAACCTACTGCTTTTCAGCATTACCTGGTTCAGCCGGATAAGTCCAAACTGCGACATTATGACAGCGGCCCGGAAGCGACAGAGATTAGAGGCCACAAATTGTATTGGCACAAGAAAGATGTACCGGAAGCGGATATGTTCGAGCCAAACATCATGATGGATAAGCAGCACACTATTGTCAGACCGGTTAGGTCCGGGACTTGCTTCAAGACACGAATTCGATTTGAAAACCTGAACGATATTGAGCTTGGCGCGTTGCTTTCGGCGCTTAATCTTTGCCCGTCCATGCGCCACAAGATAGGAATGAGCAAGCCATACGGCATGGGATCTGTTAAGATTGAAACAACACTTCGATTAACAGATCCGAAGTCTCGATATAAGCGGGTTTGTACCGATGATGGCGGATTGGAGTTCGGCCTTAAAAGTGACCCAGAGATCGTGAGAATCAAGGAAGCGTGTGTTAAAGAGTTTAACGAATTGGTTAGAGCGCATGATAAAAAAAGGCTTTCCGGTGATGACGGTACTATCTGGAGCATTCCACGCATTGCCCGGCTTGGGAGAATGCTTGAATGGAACGGGGCGCCTCCTCGCATAGAAACCGACTATGTGGGTCTGGATAAGGACGGGGCGAAATGGTGGCGGCAAAGACGCGTTCTTCTGACTCCCGAGGGTGTGGTAAATGCTTCAGGTCCATCTGTCGCAAACAGACCTGGCCCAAGCGCGCCACATGCGACGATGCCTCATCCGGCGATAAAAAGTGGTACGAGAGTGCACTGTCTTCTTCTGGAGGAAAAGACGAAAAAAGGCGGCTGGAAAGCGCAAACGATTGAGGGTAGCTTAAAAGGTCACATCCTCCCTGACAATGAGCCGTTGGGTATCAAACCAGGAGACCGGGTGGAACTGGTGATCCATGGAACTGATCCAAAGAATCTATCATTCCGATGGCCAAGGCAGTAGCGTGTGTAATAAGAGCAGATTCTCGCTGTATATGCCAGCGATTTTTCGCGGCAGGACATATTGCCGGCGGCCCTTTGAGCTACCATAAAATGGAAAGTATGTCTAGGAAAGAAGCGGCGGAGCTGATAAGAATCTCTAAACGACTACAGGCGAAGAAGAAGCAACGCAACGTATCGTGGTCGGGAACGAGCCTGCTGCGCCTCGCGGGCTCGTTTGAGGGACCGGAGGATCTATCTGAGCGGCACGACTATTACCTAACCGGGGGAAATTAACATGCGGGCACTGATTGATACCAGCGACATTATCGCTATCCTCAATAAGCGAGATAAAAACCATACGGTCGCATTGCGACTTGTTAAACAGGGACAGGCGAAAGGCCTAATTTATGTTAATATATTACCGCATTTTCATGCAGGGACTTTGTAAATGGGGCCTGAAACGATGAGAACCACCGGATACGCCAAGTGGTTGATAATTAAACTACACCAGAGGCGTTGACCCGCACCGGAGAGGAAGTGTAACATGCCTATTCCGAAAGGAACAGAATGCTACAATGCGGATTGCAGTCCGGTTATTGCCGGGGTCTGGTCTACAGTGAGGTTGAATTGGTAACGGCGCTTAGCGGACCGGTTTCGGCCATTCTCCGGGATGATGCCGGTGGTGAACGGGGTTTCGATACCGGAAATTGCTAAGAAATTCTTTACTGCTAGAGATGCAGATATGACAAAGATGATAACGAATACCTGCAAGGCCATTTACAAGACCATTGTTAATTCCGGACCCTGGGGACTTGCCGCATTAAGCAAAATGCCGACGTCAGGGTTAGATTTTGAAAATCTGTAACTAATGCACGTCAGTTTCTCAGGTCGCTGGATGAGCGTGGCTGGAAAAATGCGGTTTCAAGTGAATCAAGCATGTCTGGAGCAGACTACCGTGAAGTGTGGAGACGACTCAACGGGGAGTGATTGCAACTTGTCGTGGATGTATTCTCCCGTTAGTATCAAAATGAAAGAAACCTGGCGCAGCCGAATTCTGCGGGAGTTTACCCCCGGGGTCACCCGGCTTACCCTGGTGGCCGACCCGGACGCTCTGTTGCTGGAGGAACGGATTCTCGAAAGTATCCGTGAGCGGGGCTTTGAACTGATTACCTTCGAAGATCACGTCGCTTTCCGCTATGCCTATGAATCAAAGTTCCGTTCCCGCTGGGACCGGGGCGAACAGACAGACCTCGTGGTTGTATTACGGGCCCCGGCCGGCGACTTGAGCTCTTTGCCGTTTGATCTGCTGCAGGCGGGCCGCAGGCTTTCTTTCAGCCTCGGCGACATATTCCCCAATCTCAGCTACCCGGTCGTAGCATCCCTGGATCGGGGCGACCTTGACGCTTTGTATGACGCCCGGCGAAGATACGCGCCCGGACAGCCCGGGGACAACGCCACGAAGGAGTTCGTTCTCCGGCACGTCTTTGAAATTGCGCCCGAGTTCATCAAGCAGCCATCCGACCTGCTTCGTGTGCTGCTCAGGCGCCACTACCGTGGACAGCGCATACCGGCTGTGCTCGACGGACGATTCATCCAACTCCTGCGCCAAAACAGCGCCTTTGACGGCTGGCCGCTGGAAACGATCATCCCGGACCGGGAGGTTTTCTTTACGTTTCTCCAAGAGCGCTGGCCGGTTTTTCTCGACCGCCTGGCGGGAAAAAAGGAATCTACTGTGCAGGAGGACAAAAAACCGTACGGTTTGGCAATCAACGGCCCCCTCGATCTACCCTTTGACCACCATGACATTCGGGTTTACCTGGACAATCTGTTCCTGGAGGGGTTTTTGCGTTCCGTATCCCACGAGCATGCGGACACACTATCTCAAACCTGGGTGAGCACAGGTGTTCAAACCGGTGAAGCTGAGGACAGGCGCTGTCGCCTGACCAGACTGATCAATAATCTCAAGTCCGCCCTGCCGGCCGAAGACGCCAGGCACGGGGAGTGGTTCAACTTCGCCCGCGGGTGGGCGGAACTTAATCTGATGGCTCACGAACAGGAAAACCCTATCGACGGGAAGCTAACTCAAAGCATCAAAAGTCTGCAAAATCAGGTGGATAAATCGTTCACCTCATGGCTGGCCAGGCGATACGCCGGGCTGATCAACCTGCCGCCTGTTCCCCCGGTCATGCTTCACCACCTTCCGCGGTTTTTAGCCCGCTATGCGGGAGAGGACCGGGACACTAAGATCGCCTTGCTTTTGGTGGACGGACTCTCTCTTGACCAGTGGATTGCCATTCGAGAGACGCTGGCAACGCAGCGACCCAATTTGCTCTTTCGCGAAAACACCATATTTGCCTGGGTTCCATCGCTCACATCGGTATCGCGCCAGGCTGCTTTCGCCGGCAAGCCCCCCATCTTTTTCCCGAACAGCCTGCAGACCACCGATAAAGAACAGGCCCTGTGGACGCAGTTTTGGGTGGACCAGGGACTTTCCTCAAATGGGGCCGTTTACGCCAGGGGGTTGGGTGACGGCAGCCCGGAACGCGTTGAGGAAATGCTCTCCCACCCTGAAGTAAGAGTCGCCGGTCTGGTTATCGACAAGGTGGATAGAATTATGCACGGCATGGAACTAGGCGCCGCCGGCATGCATAATCAAGTGCGTCAGTGGGCCCGGCAGCCATGCCTGGCTCAGCTTTTAGACCTCCTGCTGAACCGGGGTTTTAATGTTTTCCTGACTTCCGACCACGGCAATATTGAAGCTGAAGGCTGCGGACGTCCTGCCGAAGGCGCGGCGGCTGATTTGCGCGGTGAGCGGGTCCGGATCTATTCCGACAGGGTTCTTCGGGATAAGGTAAAGGAGCGTTTTCCTGCCGCTTTGGAATGGGAGCCGGCAGGCCTGCCGGACACCTTCCTGCCGCTTATCGCCCCGGCCCGGCAGGCATTTGTCCGCGAGGGAGAACGTGTTGTCAGCCACGGCGGTATTTCTATTGAGGAAATTATCGTTCCATTTATCCGGATCGAAAGGAAAGATATATGAACAACCGTACAAATCAAATTGGTTTCAGCCAGCGAGTCCGCCTGGAATGGCTTGAAGTTACTGCAAACCTCGTTCTGGCGGGAAACGGCAAATCCGCCGTCAATGAGGCGCTGCAGGAACTCCTGAAAGATAAGGTGTCCATAGGTGGTGAAGCCGTGCGCGGCAACCGCGAGAAGATCATTACAATTCTGATGAAGGTTTGGCTTAAATCGCCGCCCGGACTCGAGGCCCTGCGGGTTGACGGCCTTGAACTGCTCAAACGGGTCCCCCGTCCGGACCGCATGGCGGTTCATTGGGGAATGGTTATGGCTGTCTATCCGTTTTGGGCTTCAGTGGCGGGTCACGCCGGCCGTTTCCTGAAACTTCAGGGCTCGGCGGCCGCGGCGCACATCCAGCGGCGGATGCGGGAACAGTACGGGGAGCGGGAAACGGTGTCGAGAGCGGCCCGCCGCGTACTGCGCTCTTTCATTGATTGGGACGTGCTCAGGGAAACAGGCGCAAAAGGAGTTTACAATCAGGGTCTGTCCTTATCCATTGAGGATCCCTCAATTGCCTCGTGGTTGATTGAAGCGTCCCTGCGTGCCCGGTCTAACGGGTGCGCGCCGCTGAAGGAGTTGGTGGAGAGTACGGGTCTGTTCCCGTTCCGGATCAAGCACCTGGCCGCGGAGAGCCTGCTGGCGGCGTCTGGTCGCCTTGAACTTTTACGCCACGGACTGGATGACGAGCTGGTGATGCTGCGCACGGAGGGCAAAACCCGGTAATGCGCCAGATAAGCTGTTATTATCCTGTCAATATTACTTGACTTTTAGATTCAATTTTGACAAATTATAGAATACTTTATAATCATTTGTTAGGTGCCCTGTTCGGCCGGGATCGGATAGGCGTGGAACTGGGTTGAGAGGACGTGAGGTCGTGGCTGACCGCTTTCGGGCACTAACCAAGCAGTTCGCCGAACTGTCACTGATTGGCGTTTAGCGTGACTTTGCCGGAGACCTGCGCGGAAGAAGAAAGTCTCCAGAGGAATATGGGAATTCCCTGGGGCCGACATATTGGCATTTTCAGGAGACTCCTCCTCATCGTAGGCTCCAATGGATCACACGTTAAGTCGTTATTTCAATGTGCCTAACGCTGCAAATAAGCGGCGGCGCTTTTGCCGTCCGCTTGATTTGCTTGTTATGTTCGTCTCCGCCATCGTTTTGGATCACGGCTACCATGCAGAACT
>QZKV01000053.1 GCA_003599575.1 Desulfobacteraceae bacterium
GTGCATTCGGACATCGATCTGCTATTTCTTTTCGAAAACAAGGTACCCGCAGAAGCCGAAGCCCTCGTGCGGGAAATCGTCTATCCCTTGTGGGACATGGGCATCGAAGTGGGCCATGCCACCCGGTCCATCAAGGAATGCATTCAGCTGGCCCGGCACGATCTGGAGGTGCTCACCTCGTTGCTGGACGGCCGTTTTGTCTGCGGGATGTCGCCCCTTTATCATCAGCTGATGGAAAGCTTACGGGAAAAGCTGCTGTCCGCCAAGCCGGCGGAAATCATCTCCCAGCTGGTCACCATCAATAACGAGCGCCATGCGCGTTTCGGGGACGGCGCCTATTTGCTGGAACCCAACCTCAAAGAAGGTCAAGGCGGTCTGCGCGACTATCACACCATGCTGTGGATCGCCCGCATTCAATCGGACATCAAGCAGTCGCGCGATCTGGAATACTATGGATTTCTCTCGCATGACGAATACCGGTCGCTGAGCCAGGCGCTCGACTTCGTGTGGTCGGTGCGCAATCAATTGCACCTTCTGGTAGGCCGCAAACTGGATCAGCTGCATCTGGAGCACCAGACCCGCCTGGCCGAAGCGATGCAGATGAAGGGAGTCAACGGTCATCTGCCGGTCGAGCAACTGCTGGGGGAATTGCACGGCTGCATGGAATTCATTAAGCAGAGCTACAGCGTGTTCATTTATGAATTGGATCAACGCAAACGATTGAAGCGTAAAAACAAGGCCTTGAAAGAGACCCAGGTGCCCGGGCTCAAATTCAACCGCGGCATGCTCAACTTCATCTCCCCCGAGGCGGTTCTCAATGATCCCCTGCTGCTGGTGCGGATATTTGTAGAAAGCGCGGTTCACAGGGCGCCGCTGAACGCCGAGGCACGCCGGCTGGTGCGTGAATTCAGCGATGTGATCGGCCAGGAGTGGTTCAGACGTTCTCCGGATGCCGTGGAGGCTTTTGAAAAGGTTCTGGCACGTCCCATGAGCAGTTTCAACGCACTCAATGCCATGCTGGACACCGGTTTCCTGGTGCGCTTTATCCCCGATTTCGAGGGCGTGATCAATCGCATCCAGTTCGATCAGTACCATCTCTATCCGGTCGCGCAGCATCTGTTGCTCACGGTCGAGCTTCTCAAAGATATCGCCACTGGCCGGGACAGCGGCCAGGATGCCCTGGGACAACATATCTATCAAGAGATCCGCAACAAACGCATTCTTTTATGGGGTGCCCTGCTGCACGACATCGGCAAAGCCGAGCCCACCGGCGGGCACTCGAAACGCGGCGCCCTGACCGCTGCGCGCATTTGTGTGGAAAAGGGCTTGTCCGAGGCGGAGATCGAAAGCATCGTGTTTTTGGTCCGGGAGCATTTGCTGCTTTTTGAAACCGCCACCCGTCGGGATATCAATGATGAGGAGACCTCCTTGCGGGTCGCCCGGCAGGTCGTCAAGCCCGAACGCTTAAAAATGCTTTATTTGCTCAGCATGGCCGATGCCATGGCCACCGGCCCCAAAGCGTGGAACGACTGGACGGCATCGCTGATGCGTTCTCTTTTCTTGAAGACGCTCAATGTCATGGAAAGTGGAGAATTGGTATCCAGGCGGGCCACGCGTATCATAGAAGAGAAAAAAGAGCTTGCCCTCGCTTCCCCCTCGCCGGCCGAAGAAGTGCGGGCCAATGCCGAGTTGATCGATTACATGTCCCCGCGCTACCTGCTCTACACGCCTGCACAGGATATTCCTCAGCATGTTGCGCTTTACCGGCAGTTGCAGGATCGGCGGTTCGTATGGCGCATCGACCAATCGGCCGACGGCCGCACGCGCACCATCACGCTGTGCGCCAAGGACCGGCCCGGCCTGCTCTCGCGCGTGGCCGGGGTGCTCACACTGAACAGCATCGATATCCTGGATGTGCGCATCTATACCTGGCGCAACAACATCGCCCTGGATATTTTCGAAGTCATGCCGCCGCCCGATCTGATTTTCGAAGAAGAACGCTGGCAACGCGCCGCCCGGCACCTGGAGGCGGCGCTCAAGGATGAACTCGATCTGTCGGCCGAACTGGCCCAGAGGCAGAACGGCTTCCGCTCGATCAAAACCTTGACCAAACACCGGCCGCAAAAAGTGCTCGTCGATAACGAAACTTCCAGTTTTTTCACCATTATCGAGGTGGTGGCCTGGGATTTCCCAGGGCTGCTGTATCGTATAACGGATGCCATTTTCCGCTGCCGCCTGGATATTTGGGTGGCCAAAATCGCTACACGGGTCGATCAGGTCGTGGATGTCTTCTATGTGCGCACTTTCGATGGTGAAAAGGCCGATAACCCCGAGGAAGTGGATAATATCCGCAAAACCATTGAAGGAGTTCTTCAATAGAGCAAAGGGCATGACAGCGGGTCGATGATGACTTGCAATGGGGATATTCATAAAAAATTGGCCCTGAAATATGCATCCGGCGCGCAGCGGTGCATTTCGGATTGAAGGAGAATCAAGATCATGGTACGCAAAATTTCCCGGTATTTCGCAGCGACACTTCCCCTCTCCGCTTCACCCGCGTTTGCCGCCGATACCATCAATCCAGGCGATACCGCCTGGATGATTGTCTCCACAGCCTTGGTAATGATGATGACACCGGCCGGCCTGGCGCTGTTCTATGGTGGCCTGTCGCGCTACAAGAACCTGTTGAACACCTACGCCATGACCTTTTCCGCCTACTGCCTGGCCAGCGTGGTCTGGGTGGTCTGGGGATACAGCCTGGCCTTCGGAACCGATCGGGCCGGCATCGTCGGCGGGCTGGACCATCTTCTGCTTAACGGCATCGGCGTGAATTCCATCTGGGGCACGATTCCTCAGTATGTTTTCGTCCTGTTCCAGATGACTTTTGCCGGTATTACACTGGCCCTGGTGATCGGATCGGTGGTCGACCGGTTGCGCTTCGCCGCCTGGATTGTCTTCTCCCTGCTTTGGGTTACGCTGGTGTACTGCCCGGTGGCCCATTGGGCCTGGGGCGGGGGCTGGATGAGCCAGATGGGCAGCCTTGATTTCGCCGGTGGCACGGTTGTGCACATCAACGCCGGAGTGGCCGGATTGGTTTTGGCGCTGGTACTGGGCAAACGCATCGGGTACGGCCGGGAAGCCATGTTCCCCGCAAGCGTGGCGCTGACGGCCCTGGGCGCTGCCCTGCTCTGGTTCGGTTGGTTCGGGTTCAATGCGGGCAGCCAGCTGGCGGCCGACGGCCTGGCCGGTTCGGCTTTCCTGGTCACCAATACCTCCGCGGCGGTGGCCGCCCTGACCTGGATGTGCGTGGAATGGGGCCTGGAAAAGAGGCCCACCTTGCTCGGTATGGCTTCGGGCGCGGTGGCCGGTCTGGTCGCCATCACGCCGGCCGCGGGTTTCGTCGGTTTGGGCGCCTCCCTGGTGATCGGGATCGGCGCCGGTTTGCTCGCCTTCATCTTCGTGACCAAGTTAAAGCAACGGTTGGGTTATGACGATTCCCTGGACGCCTTCGGCGTGCACGGCATCTGCGGCATATGGGGCGCTTTGGCAACCGGCATTTTCGCCGATCCGGCCGTCAATGCCATCGGGACCGGCTTGCTGTACGGCAACCCGCGGCAACTATGGGTTCAATTTGTCTCCATCATCGCCACGGCCGCCTATTCGGCCTTGGCCACCTTGGCCGTGATAGGGCTGACCCGTTTGATCACCGGGACACTCAGGATCGGCCCTGAAAGTGAAGTTGCCGGGTTGGACAGCGCCTTCCACGGCGAACGCGGTTTTGAAATTCAGGCTTGATCCCGAAGCCGACGTTTTTCCCTATTGCAGCCCGATTGCAGGGCTTGAGGCAGCAGCATCAAAACAGGAGGCATACATGAAAAAGATCGAAGCCATCATCAAACCATTTAAGCTCGATGACGTGAAGGAAGCCTTGAACGAGATCGGCATTCAAGGAATGACCATCTCGGAAGTCAAAGGCTACGGGAGGCAGAAAGGGCATAAGGAGATTTATCGCGGCGCGGAGTACGTCGTTGATTTCATTCCCAAGATCAAACTTGAAATCGTGGTTGAAGACGAGTGGGTCGACAAGGTGATCGCGACCGTCAAGTCTGCGGCACATACCGGCAAACTGGGTGACGGTAAAATCTTTGTCTATGCGGTTGAACAGGCCATCCGTGTGCGCACCGGCGAAACGGGCAAGGATGCCTTGTAAAAAAGGCCATATACATTAGTTTGCTGAACCCGAAAAGCCGGAATGGGATGGCAAAATCGTTTGACATTCAAGGCCACACGCAATCGGCTTTTTACGAAGTCATCATAATTGAAAGGAGAACTCAATGACACCCAAGGATGTACTCAAATTGGTCAAAGAAAAGGGAATCAAGATGGTGGACTTCCGCTTCATGGATTTCCCCGGGTTGTGGCAGCATTTTTCCATCCCCGCCGGCGAGCTGGACGAAGGCAATTTCGAAGACGGCTATGGCTTCGACGGGTCCAGTATCCGCGGCTGGCAGCCGATCCACGCCAGCGACATGCTGGTCATTCCGGATGCGGCCACCGCCAAAATCGATCCTTTTTTTAAGGAGCCGACCCTGGTGCTGATCTGCGACATCGCCGACCCCGTTACCCGCGAGGCGTACAGCCGCGACCCGCGCTATATCGCCAAAAAGGCCGAAGCCTACCTGAAGAGCAGCGGCATCGGCGATACGGCCTTTATCGGTCCGGAAGCCGAGTTTTTCATTTTCGATGACATCCGTTTCGAATCGGGCCGCAACAAGGCCTTCTATGAAATCGACTCCATCGAGGGCATCTGGAACACCGGCCGGGACGAGCGCCCCAACCTGGGCTACAAACCGCGACAAAAAGAGGGCTATTTCCCCGTACCGCCCATGGACAAATTCCAGGATCTGCGCACCGAGATGGTCCTGACCCTGCTTTCGCTGGGGATCGATATCGAGGCCCAGCACCATGAAGTGGCCACCGCAGGCCAGTGCGAAATCGATATGCGTTTCAAGCCTCTGCTGGTGATGGCCGACCAGTTGATGTGGTTCAAATACGTTCTTAAAAACGTGGCCCACCGGCATAACCATACCGTCACCTTCATGCCCAAACCCTTGTTTGAAGACAACGGCAGCGGCATGCACACCCACATCAGCATCTGGAAAGAAGGCCAGCCGTTGTTTGCCGGCGATAAGTACGCCGGTTTGAGCCAGATGGGTCTCTGGGCCATCGGCGGCATCCTCAAGCACGCCCGCGCCATCTGCGCTTTTTCCAACCCCACCACCAACTCCTACAAACGGTTGGTACCGGGGTTTGAAGCGCCGGTGAACCTGGCCTACTCCAGCCGCAACCGCAGCGCGGCCATCCGCATTCCCATGTACTCGGCATCGCCCAAAGCCAAACGCATCGAATTCCGCACCCCCGATCCCTCCTGCAACGGCTACCTGTCGTTTGCCGCCTGCTTGATGGCGGTCATTGACGGCATCGAAAACAAAATCGATCCCGGTGATCCGCTCGACAAGGACATCTACGGCCTGCCGCCCGAGGAGCTGGCCCAGATTCCATCCGCGCCGGGTTCTCTGGACGAGGCCCTGCTGGCGCTGGTCGAAGACAAAGCATTCCTGCAAAAAGGCGATGTCTTCACTGATGATGCCATAGACATGTGGATCAACTACAAGACCAAAAATGAGATCAATCCGGTTAAGCTGCGGCCCCATCCGCACGAATTCGCATTGTACTTCGATATTTAGTCGCATCCGGATCCTTTGTTGGAATGAACTCGCCTCGGCCGGGAATCGGGCATCAATGCCGGAACCGGCCGATGTTTTTTGCGTAAGGCGCCACGGACTCGAACAGAGGGCGACGTCCGATACAATCGCGGCGGCGGGACAAAAGACAACAGGAGGACATGTCAAGACCGGATGGCCTTAAAAACCACCCTCTGGAATAAAACGCTGGTGCAGTCACAGGGGCGTGCGTACCTGCTTTGGAATAAGGCAATCGCGCCGGCGTATTGCCTTCGGGCAAAAAGGCTGTACCTTACGAAACAAAAAACCTTCTCCACGCGCCATCCAAGGAGGGTTCAGCGCAAGGAGCCCAACCAGGAGCCACCATGTGCGGCATAGCCGGAATTGTCAATTTCAAACATGCTGAGGACCAGGAAGCGATCCTCAATCGCATGCTGCGCGCCATGAGCCACAGGGGGCCGGATGCCTCGGGACTATATCTGAGCCAGGGCTGCGGTTTGGGGCATGCGCGCCTGAGCATCATCGATCTTTCCGGCGGGCATCAGCCCATGCACAACGAAGATCGCAGCATCTGGATCGTATTCAACGGGGAGATCTTCAACTACCCGGAACTGAGAGCCGGACTGATCGAACGCGGCCATCACTTTTACACCCAAAGCGATACGGAAGTGATCATTCATCTCTATGAAGAATACGGACCCGATCTGTTCTCCCATCTCAACGGGCAGTTTGCTATCGGCTTGTGGGATCAGCGCAAAAATCGTTTGCTGCTGGGCCGCGATCGCATCGGCATCCGCCCGCTGTTCTACCATCTCGGCAACGGCCGCTTGCATTTCGCCTCGGAAATCAAAGCGCTGTTCACCGATGCGCGGGTGCCGCGCCGGATCAATGCCCAGACCCTCTCGGATGTATTCACCTGCTGGACGCCCGTGGACCCTCTGACCGCTTTTGAGGGAGTACACCAGCTGCCTCCCGGTCATTGGGCCGTTTTCGATGCCGAAGGGATGCACATCCGGCGCTACTGGCAATTGGTTTTCGAGGAAAGCGATCCGGATCAACGCTCCTACGAAGCGTGGTCCGAGGAGATGAAAAGTCTGATCCTGGATGCGGCCCGCATCCGCTTGCGCGCCGATGTGCCGGTGGGCGCTTATCTGAGCGGCGGTATCGATTCGACCTACATCAGCACCCTGGTCAAGAACAATTTCAACAACCGGCTCAATACTTTCTCGGTTCAATTCACCGATCCGCGCTATGACGAGACGCGCTTCCAGCAGACCGCCATCACCGCCATCCGAACCGAACATCGTGCCGTAACATGTTCGGAAGAAGATATCGGCCGGCTCTTCCCGCAGGTGGTCTGGCATGCCGAAGTGCCCCTGATCCGCACCGCGCCGGCGCCCTTGATGATGCTTTCCGGGCTGGTGCGCCGCAGTGACTTCAAGGTGGTGCTGACCGGAGAAGGCGCCGACGAGATCTTCGGCGGCTACAATATCTTCAAGGAGGCCAAGATCAGGCGCTTCTGGGCGCGCCGGCCCGAATCCAAATACCGCCCGCTGTTGCTTAAAAAGCTATATCCCTACATTTTTGATGGAGCGCGGCCCAACCCTTTTCTGTTCGGTTTTTTCAAGAAGAACCTGACCGAAGTCGATTCGCCGGTTTACTCCCACATGGTGCGCTGGCTCAACACCAGCCAGTTGAAAAGCTTCTTCGCGCCCGGCATTCTTCCCGACGGAGCAGACATCGAATCCTTCACCCGACGCATCGGCGCTCAATTGCCGGATTCATTCGGGCGCTGGTCGCCTCTGGCCAAGGCCCAGTACCTGGAAAGCACCCTGTTCCTATCCAACTACCTGCTATCTTCCCAGGGCGACCGCATGGCCATGGCCAATTCGATCGAGGGCCGCTATCCTTTCCTTGACTACCGCGTCATCGAACTGGCCGCGCGCATGCCCGTCAAGCTGCGCCTGAACGGCTTGACCGAAAAATTTCTCCTCAAGCAGCTGGCCCGCGAGCAAGTGCCGGCGGAATTGATCGAGCGGACCAAACAGCCCTACCGGGCACCCATCAGCCGCTGCTTTCTCTCCGCCGAAGCACCCGAATATGTCACCGAACTGATTTCCGAATCCGGTCTGAAAGCAAACGGATACTTCGATGCCGCCAAAGTCAAACGCCTGGTCGAAAAAAGCCGCCGCCAGGACGGCCGCCTGACCAGCGAACGCGAGAACATGGCCCTGGTCGCCATCTTGTCCACGCAACTGCTCGACCGGCAGTTCATCCGCGATTTCCCCACCTTTTCGGACGCCCCCATGAAGCATATCGTGGTGGCGCGGCAGGAATGATCTGAGACTTCCGTTGTAAACAACCGTGCACACAAGCTGTATGAACTTTTATATGCCCTGGTGATCAATCCCGTAAAACCAAGCTCCTCCCCCGTCAACCTCTCCTGGATAATGCTTAATCATTTGATTTGAATATCTATTTGATCCATTGGGACCCTCCCCGGAATTGTGACCGCATGCGCAAAGTTGGCATTTGTTTTGCGCTTAGAATAGTTGCTCTGTTCACATGCTCGTCGATATTCATTCTAAATTTTAAATAGGGGAGGAGGACCAAATGGAAAGATCTCGTATCTTTTTCTTCGTTGTCGTCGGTTTAACTATCGGGGTGCTGGGACTCAACGGCCTGGCATTCTCCGCGCAATCACAGATTGCCACGAGCCGCACTCACACGGTCGGCTTGAAATCGGATGGAACCGTCATTGCTGTGGGAAACAACAATTACGGCCAATGTGATGTGGAGAATTGGACCGACATCATTCAAGTTGCTGCCGGTAACTATTTCACGGTCGGTCTGAAATCGGATGGGAGTGTGGTCGCAGCGGGCAATAATGACAATTCCCAGTGTGAAGTAAGCACCTGGACCGGCATCATCAGGATTGCCGCCGGCGGCTCCCATACCATTGGCTTGAAATCGGACGGCAGCGTGATCGCAGTGGGCGCCAACAATTACAGCCAGTGCGAGGTGGACGGCTGGCAGGATATTACCCATATCGCCGCCGGCAATGCCCATACCATCGGCCTGCAATCAAACGGAACTGTAATAACTGCGGGAGACAATTTCTACGGCCAATGCGATGTGGGCGCATGGGCCGATATTACCGACATTGCATCCGGCAGCGACTTGTCGCTAGGCATAAAATCTGATGGCACGGCCGTGGCGCAAGGCGATTGTGACTACGGCAATTGCAGCCTGGGTGGCTGGACGGACATCGTTCAGCTTGCAGGAGGCAGCTATCACGCGGTCGGGCTGAAGTCAGACGGCACAGTAGTATCCGTGGGAGAGAATGACGACGGCCAAACCGATGTGGCGGCTTGGACAGGCGTCAAACAAATTGCTTCGGGGAATTTTCATACACTTGCCTTGAAGAACGACGGCACCGTTGTTGCAGCCGGCAGCAACTACATGGGCCAATGTGATGTGTCGGACTGGAATTTGGAAGTCCCCGAAACACCCGATTTAGACAGTGACGGTGATGGCGTTCTCGATACAGACGATCTCTGCCCGGAAGAAGATGCGAATGGCTATGATGCCGATCAAGACGGTTGTGCCGATTCTTTGGCCGGCTTAGCGGCCTTGTTCAAAGCAAAAATTAGCGATGGCGCCATCAGAAGCAAGTGGGCGCGTCTTCTGATATTGTGGGAGCTCAAGAAAGCCCAATGGGCGGTTCACAAAGGCAAAAACCGTTCAGCCATATACACTTTACATGCGCTGAAACTTGTTCTTAGATCCTTGAAGAGCAGTCAAATGGACAAAGGCGCTGCTGATTTAATGACAGCTTACGTCAACAATGTGATCTGGCAGTTATCTGATCAACAAACCGCTAAAAAAACAACCAAGCTCTGTTCCAAGTATGCATGGTAAGAAATAACCTGAAGCCTCCGGGGGTGTTTCCATCGCCTCCGGAGGCTTCACCACCGTTTCTCTTCTCGCCCAAGACAAGTCACGATAGACAATAGCCGGAATGCTCTTGCCGGAATCAAGTCCGATGGATCGCCACACACCGGCATGCTTTGAACTCCACCAACCGCCCGCCGGTTTTATTCCCCCGCGTTTACCTGCTTGTGGTTTCCTTTAAATAACAAATAGAAGGTGCCGGACTTGCATGGCCGAGGGTTTGGTATCGAGACACAGAAAGTTCTGGATAAGGAAGTGTGGGGGGTAATGAACTATTAAGCTACTTATCACGGTATGGACAAAGACCTCGGAAATACTTTGATTTACTTTGGTTCGTCATTCCGGCGAAAGCCGGAATCCAGCAAGATCTTCTGAACATCGGCTTTGGCCCGGGGGGTGACGCATTTTCAAACTTCTTATGAACTCTTCAAAGGTCATCCTCCATACTATTACGCAAAATCCAATATATGTAATAGGAGGATGAATGCTCACGGTGAAATGCCGAACCCATGCCCTCCCGATGATAGCGCTATCGCTTTCAAACTCTGTAGCTGCTTCGTAAAAGCATGTTGCAATGATCGATCAATGAGACACGGGAATAAACCGAAGTCGAGGAGTACTCGCGGGCATAGCGGAGGTCCTGCCCCGCGCAACGCAGTACTCCTTCAGGGTGACGGTTGATTAAGCGCCTTAACCAATAGGGTTAATCGGACTTCCCCAGATTGAATTTATTTGAAGCATTGGGGTCGATCTTTTTTATGTCTATGCGCTGGGCATGTGGAACACCGTTCTCGGTGAAGTAGGCGACCTGAGCCTCGCAGGGCACCAGCATCTCCCGGATATCCATCTCTTTTCCATCCATCCCGACGATAATGGTTTGCTCCGATACATCGAAAGTTTTCTTAGCTCCATCGGAAATTTGGTTCAGCCCTTTTTTGTGGATCATCATTTTAACCAAAGGCAGTTGAATCAAATCCTCTTTGCCGTCCGCATGGAAATTCTTCTTGCCGGCCGGGGTCGCCCCCATGCCGGCAACCAGAAGGATCAATACAATACTCGTGATAAACCTGGTCCAACATGATCGAGCGGAAGTTGACTTCTCATTTTTCCGTGTGAATGGTTTCATCATTTGCTCCTGCTTGCGATTTCAAATTTCCTTGCACGTGATCCATGGCATTTGTTACGGGCACTCCCAGGTTTCAGACCGCCACAGCAGATCGCTGCTTTTGTTCTTGGCGGGCGTTTTGATCGGAAGGTCTTCAATGGACGAATCGCCCTTTTGAATGAATGCACGTGTTTTACCGCGACCCACCTGGATATTGGGCGTGAGGGTCAAGCCTTTGCCCAAATCGCGCACTTTATCCAGATTGCCTCCCAGGATCGATTTGTAATGGGAGGTTCCGGTGCCGTAGTAGAGTGCATAGATAGCGCTCTCGCCTTCGTTGCTGCAAATATCGCTTCCGGGGATATAGGTGGTGAACAGCAACACTTCGCCGGAGAGAACTGCTTGACCCAGGTTTCTTTCGCCTTCGGCATACTTGAAATCCATGCGCCAGCCGTCTTTGAGAACAATATCATCGCTTAATGTCCAAAGATCATTTGCGCTGCTGATGAGATCATTGGTGACATCCGTCAAACCGTCCAAGGACACCTCGCCGTAAGTAGGGTCGCCGTTGCTATCCACAGGTTCCTTGATACCATAGTAGGACTGCTGATCGCTCAGGTTGAGCTTGTCCCACGTGGCGTAAAAGCGTCCTGTGCCGAAGAAGACCCAGCGGCGGTTTTCTTTATCGATGCTGGCAGTGGCCGGAGACGTGATGGGTTGTCCATTGCTGTTTTCTTCCGAGAAGCTGATACTGCTCAGGTCGATCAGGGTGTTGGCGGCTACGGTGCTGCTGGTGAAGGTGTTGCTACTCTCAGATGGGGTAATCACCAAGCGACGCATTTTCCCGCCCCAGCCGGCACTGCCGTGGTCGCCGGAGCTGGTGCCGAAATAAACCACGTCGGTGATGAAGTCGCGATCCCAATCCACGGAAATGGGCTTGGAGACATAACTTTTTTCCTCGCTGAATTGGACCAGATAGAACGGATCGGCAGCTGTAGCGGCCGTGAATGTTTTCAGACCTGTGCCGGTCCGGGTGACCACCTTGCCCTCCTGCGCCAGGGTTTTCAGGTCTAGGGCATACATGACGGCTTGTTGCGTACTGATGCCGTCGTTAAGCGCATCATTGTTGGCGCCGTTCACCGCGAATGCGTCTCTGGAAGCGGGCCCTGAGCCGAAAATCAGGAACCAATCATTGTTGTCCGCCATGTATTTGCCGTCAAGGTTCTTTGACAACGGCCTCCATGGTATGACGCCCGGATGGCAGGTGGTAAACCCGAGCTCGGGGAAGGTCACCTCGGCCAGCAACTTGGGCGCTGCTTCCGGGTCGGTGATATCGAAAATGGCGAAAGCCGAGCTCATGACCTTGTCTTTGGCTGCAGAGTAGGCTCCGTCGCTCTTATCGATATCCGCAGCGATCTTGCCGCCGCCGAAGCGCATGCCGGCGACCAGCACTGTACCCCACCCATTGGGGTGGGCATCGTCGTTAGCAAAGATGTTTGCATCAAACACCCTGGGCTCAAGGTCCACATAGTAGACATGCCGGTAATCCGGTTTGGTCAGCCAGTACAGATGGGGCAGCAGGTTGTATGGCACATAGGCCCACAATTCGGCTCCGATTTGATGAGGTGTATAGCTCGCTATTGGATTTCTCTCTCCGCTCACCGGGTCGGGATCGCCGAGCGGTCGGGTAAGAAACTGCGATGTCTCCGTATCGAAAAAGCCGCTGTTGAAGGCGTGCAACATGCCGTCGTTGGCGCCCACGTAGATCACGTTGCGCCGGTTTTTATATTTGCGATAGAAGGCCTGGTAGCTGTTGTCCCGGTAGATAAGGTCAAAATCCTCGGCGGGTCGTTCCACCAGTATGGGAGTGGAGAAAACAATGTCTCCCAAGCGCCAGGTTTCCTCAGTACCGTCTTGATCGTAATCGATTTTGCGGCTGCGCAACGGCGTCAGTTCGATTGACCCCACGCTGTCGGTCCCCTGGTCTTCGCCGCGGATCCAATTCACGATGCGCCGGATCTTGCGGCTCACCACCTGCTTGAACTCGGCGGTTGTCACGGCCGGAACAGCCGGTGCGTTAAATGGCTCGTGGGAATGGATATAGGCCGGGAAATTGGAAGGACTGATGAGGGAGTCCCATTCAGGATCCGTCGTCAGAGCGAAATCCTTTCTTTCGGTGCCGTCGGCTTTGTTGACCATATCGCCGTCTGCATCCACAAAGGTGAAAATGTAGCGGCGATTGTCCGCTGACGTATAGTTTCTTTGGGTTGTGGCGTCGCTCATTTCATTGAGCCAGGTGCTGGAGTTCCATAGGTAATGCAGCTTTGAAAGCGGTACCGTTGCATCCGGAGACGGTCCTGCGGCCAATTCTTCAGGATCAATGATTCCGTTGTTATTTGCATCTTTGTATTTTTCGATATCGTCGAAAATGCCGTCCCCATTGTCATCGGTATATTTATTGGCATATTCGCCGGCGTATTCAATGAACATGTCTGTTTTGAGGTCCAGTTTCCTGTTGTCGTTGGTGTCTTCACGCAGGTTGCCGTAGTCGTCCACGAACAGGGCATGAACCTGGCCGGCCCACTGAATAGTTTTATTGTCTATTTTCAGACTGGGATAAAAAATGGATTGGTACAGGGCACCTTCTCCGGACCGCGAGTTGGAGACCACCGATGCGGCCGTACCCGAAGAGGCGCTTTCGATGATCTTATCGACCGCTTTCTTAAGCTCCACCTCCAACACAAAGCCATCGCTGGCCTCGAAATAGTTGTCGGGAATGTAGTCGCCGTCTTTATCCCACTCCAGGCGCTTTTCGGGCGGATCGGTAGGGGCGCCGTCGGGCCAGTCGTCGCCGTCCAAGTCCTCGAACCCACCGTTGCGGGCCGCATCCATCAGGAGGTTGCGCGCATCGTCGTCATTGCCGAAGGCGTATACGGGGTATAGAAAGAGGTTCTGAACGCCGTCCATCCCTTCGTCCGTGCGCAGATCGTTGCGGCGGGCATACAGGGCGATATCGTCCGGGAAGTCGGTACCGCCGTATTGATAGTCGCAATTCGAATACCAGGAACTTTCAGTACAATTCACCGCGTCCTTGCCGTCCTGGTCGTAATCCTGGTAGATGGTGGGGATAACGCTGTCCATGGTGGAGGCGCCGTCGGTCAGAAGCAGCACAAAGCTTTTGGCACAGGGCAGCGGCACGAAATTGCCGTCATCGTTTTTGATGTAGTAGGGGTCGTCGGCGTCGCCCTTGGTGGTATTGGGGAAGTTGGGGCTGTAATTGGACAGGGCGATGCCCTCTTGTTTGAAATATTGCATGGCCGTGTAAAAGGTTTCGGCCAGGGGCGTATACATATCCGTGTCCTTGGCCTCCAGGTCGGTGACCAACTTCACCACATCCGCGCCGATCGGGTTTTGCAGCCAGCCGCCCTCGGGAGAGCCGCCGTTCCTGAACCAGATGTTGCCCCAACGGGCCCTGTCGCCGATGCGCTGCAGAATACCGGCCAGGTTATCGCCATTGTCATATCGAAAAAACTCTTCCGGTTCGTTGCTTATTCTTTTACGGACGCGAATATAATATTCGGTACCTGAAACAATAATTTTACCGTTGCGTACCCGATATTGATAGTTGCCGTCATGCGGCGATACCGGGGATTTGCTGCTGGAATCAAACCATTTATACCAGTTGTTTGCTGAATCGGCCTCGCCGTAAAGAATCTGATCGCCGTCACCATCGCGGGCAGCCTTGGTATCGCCGCCGAACAATACTTTGCGCAGCACATCGATGCGGCGCATGCACAGCCAGTTAAGCCAATTGCCGTCCCACAATCCATTCGCAACGATTTGGGTGTCGGTGAGAAGGGTGCCGTCTTTCAGTACCCAATGGTCGGTATCATAATGCCCTTTTTCGTATTCGGTTTGAAAAACACCTCCGGTGTACTTGTAAAAGTAATCGGGATTAAAGTACCCATAGTAGCGCGTGGCATTGGTACCCCCATAAGTAATTCGCAGGACCGGCGCATAGCCGCTTCCTGCGTTGCGAGGTTCAGCCGCGCGTTTGGGAGTCTCTCCGTCGATCAGGAATAAAATGGCATTGCCGGAAGACCAATCGGGCCTGGCGACGATTTGATTGACAATGCCGCTGAGGTCGGGTGTGCTGTAATTGTTCTCATCGCTTTCCCATGGATCCGGCGTCCAGGTCACCGATGCGGTGGCGGGCCGGTTGGAAAGATTGTTGGTGGAGGTGGCAATCGGATCGGCATGCCCGGTATTTTCGGCGGCGATGGTGAATGTACAGTCTTCATTGTTGCTCGCGTCCGCAGTAAAGTAGATATGGGCCGAAGTCACCGTGGCGCCCTGGGGGATTTTGACATTGCGAAAACGAAGTCCCACGAGGTGGACGCCGATATCCAGAACACTGGAATCATGAACATTGCCATCGCTTTTACGCTCTTCCATGTCATCGTAGTTGGAAGTAATCGGAAAAGACAGCGAGGTGACGTACGGTTCGCCCTCAAAGGGCGAACCGGTGACAGTGCGACCGCTGCCCGGCCAGGCACCATAGGCGTTGTAGTTCATGGAGTCCGAAGTGTCCAGGATGATCATGACATTGGGCCGCACGGAGTATCCTATGAATTCAGGAATCTTTACATAATCCCCCATGGCCGGTTGCTGCCAGTTGTTACTCACGCCCAGGGCCGTGCCGCCGCCGAGCCAAAGCGAGCCGCACAGGGATAGAATCAAAAGCATCGCTTTTCTTTTTCTATTCGCAAGAACGTGCATTTTGCGTATCATTGTTCGTCTCCATCCGATTATGCTTTACTGCAGGGGATCTTTTCTGCAGAAGCCGCCGTGGCATGCTGGATTCATATCACATGCATGTAGCGTGTTGAGATGCGAGCTTTGGTTTCATTGGCGCCGATGCCCAACCCGCGAACATTGTAAATGATGATCGCGCCGCCGCCGGCCGCTCCCTTGCCCCTGCCATGATAGCCTTCCGGCAGTTGAAGGGCGTTGCCCGGAGAGAATTCCGTGTCTCCGTAAATTCGCAGGTATACCGAGGTTTCTCCTTGATTGGCGATCTCTACGTCCCGGTTTGTAGGTGAGGGGATATTTGCTTCACAGGTGCCTTCTTCATTCAGGTAGAAATCGCTCACATGGACCTGGAGATCGCCCGATGGGCCATAAGCGACCGGCGTTGTGTCTCCAAAGCCGCGCTCCTCGATGGCCTGTTCGATCAATTCCGGAGTTATCTCGGAAGTCACGCCATCCGTACCGAAAAAGGTCATTTTATGCCATTTGTCATGGGCCGCTATGCTCAGCTCGGTGGAACTCGTTTGAATGGCTATGACACCGATAATGGTAATCGCGACCATTACCAATACCGCAATAAGCAGGGCTGAACCTTCTTGATTCCTCATTACGTTTTTAGGATGCTTCCGCATCGGTCACCTCTCTCTTATATGATATCTTTTTTGTGATAATCGAAATTCACAGAGCGCGTGCCCATCTTTTCATCCGGCCAAGAAACCGTAACCCCTATGGACAACGTGTTTGCGATCAGTGCATCAGGATCAACGGTATAGGAGACGGCGTACGGCCCTTGGGCCCAGGGCGGGGTGTCGACCAGCTCGGGATGGTTGAACGGCAAACCGGATAGATATTCGACCACATCCGCGGCTAAAGCGGATGCCTCGGTCATTTTTCTTGCGGTCGAATTGGTCCTGATAGCCCCCACCAGCATCGACATGATGATGGCCGACAGGACGGCGAATACGGCGAGCGCGATCATTCCATCTATGATCGAAAAACCCCTTTGATCGCTTGAGCATCTTCTAATGAACCATCTCCTGGTATTCATACCCAAACTCCTGCAGCTTTTTTGCTTCTCTAGTACAGCTAAATGCCCAAATTTTTGCAGTCCACTGTGCGAACCAGTACGCGCCGCTTATAGGCATCGTTGAAACCATTGGCGTCTTTATCCAAGGGGAAAATGCGCCCACCGATGACAGTTCGGTCCGTATTCACATATTTTTTGGATATCTGTTTCGCGCGGGCCAGGAGCCAAATCCGCACCATTCGGATTTCACTCATGGGCACAGGCGGATTGAGCACCCCGCCGTCGAGTCCGTCGATAATCCAGTCTCCGTTTTGATCGTCCGCTGCATCAATTGCGCCGTCATCATTGCTGTCCAGGTGTGCATCCAATAAACCGTCGTTATCGGTATCAACGGCCCAGATAAGATTGTTGTTGGCCGTGGCGGCCAGGACGCCGCTGCCGTTATCGATGGCATATGCAAAGGCGATGGCTTCAATGCCTTCGGCCACCAATTCGCGTCCACCAACCGTAGGATCCGAAGGATCATCGCGGTCTCTGACGAGATCGAGAATATCGTCATCGCCTTCATCAAAAAGGCGATAGGTCACCCTTTCCGGGGGCGTCAATCCGCTGTCCAAGACCCCGTTTTGATTCCAGTCGCTGGCAAGGGTCAACGAAGGGCTGCCGTTACCGTCCACCTCAGGGTTGGTTTTCTCGTCCGTGATGGTCCAGCGCTGAATGTTGAGAACACCGAACAGCCCCGCCGCATCCGGATCAAAACCAACCGCCTTGATATCTTGTTCCATGACATAGATCGATCCGCGCAAATTTTGCTGCATGTCCGCAACATAGCGCTGGTCCTGCATGATGCGCCCGGCAGCCTCATAAACGGACAGTATGGCTGTGCTTACAAGGGCGGCGATAAAGATGCCGATCATCAGCTCCACGAGAGTGAATCCTGCGGATGCTTTGTGCGGTTCCAGATTGGATAGGTTTGCTTTGACCATTAGCGCCATCCTCCTCCCGAGGTTACCCACGCGTTCACTGCGGCGCTCCAGACATGCTCTGAAACGGCGCCGGAAAGGGATGCGCGCACCCTGCGAAAGCCGTCGGCATTATCGGCGTTGGTCAGAAAAGCAGCTCCGGCAGGACCATCGATAAGGCCCTGGCCGTTAAAGCGAATTTGGCCCGCGGTGGGGTCTCCGGTTCCAGGGTCGGTTGTGAATGTTACGCTGCCGCGATAATCGGCCAAATCGACCACACCGATCACCCGGGTCAGGGTCAGGTCGTTCTCTCTCAGGGTGATTCGGTATTGGTTGGCAGCCGGGGTATTAAAATCGATATCGCAAAAGCCGGCATTTTTAATGGCCAGCAGCTTGGCCTGCTGCAGGTCGCTTCTAAGCCGCTCTTTGGCATTGCCCAGGCCCTGCCGCTGCAAATGCGAATGGATCGCCGGGGCGCCGAAAAGGGCCACAATACCGAAGATGGCAATAACGGTGAGCAGTTCCACCAAGGTGAACCCGCTTCTGCTGCGGGTCTTCCTGCCTTCAATGAATCGTAAGGTCCGCATAGCCTTCCATCCGTCCGTTATCGGGTACAGCAATCGTCTAACCAGGCTGCTTGGGAAAGCAACGCAGCAATAAACGTACCACTCGCCCGTTAGATAAACTTGCAGCAACTTTTTTGACAGGTTTGCATTTATGGCAATTCCATTATTTCAAATAGTTACAAGTATTCATCAAGTATTCTGGACATCATCCGAATGACCATGCCGGCAAGAATTTGTTGCTCCGAATCCTAAAAAATCCTTAGTACTATTAAATTTTTTAATATCTCCGGGAGGGGGTACTACCGCTGTAAAACCCAACCCTTTACCCTGTTTGGATCAGGTGCTGCTTGCGGGATCATTTTTGCTTGGCTGGAATGTAGGCAACCCGCCCCGTATCAACGGGCGTGTCCGATAGGCAGCTCGAAGCATTTTGAAAGGCCTGCGGGGATGCTCCACGGCGACCAAAAACTGCTCTGGATCAATGCGGTTACACATTTTACGGGCTTCAAATCTGCTTGACGCACACCAATGCGCTGTGTTTGGATGGGCCGCTTGGCGCGTGATCGAAAGTCTACCGGTCCGGACGCTTCGAGCGCTACGATTTCAAAGGCAGGTAGAGAATGCTCACCCCCACTGATTGGCTGGGTTTTCTGGCCGCTTTATGTACGACGACGGCTTTTATTCCGCAGGCGGTCAAGACCATCCGGTCAAAGGACACACGCTCTCTTTCGCTTGGCATGTATTGTCTCTTCACCGTCGGTTTGTTCCTCTGGCTTTTGTACGGAACCTGCAAGCAGGATCTTTCAATTATTCTGGCCAATGCGATCACCGGGGTGCTCGCCCTGGTGATCCTCTTTCACAAGTTGCGCAACGATGTATTAAAAAAGTAATTGGTTCATGAACTCGCCAACCCAACCAACTCAACGAACCCAACAAACCCAACGAACTCAACAAACCCAACGAACTCAACAAACCCAACAAACCCAACAAACCCAACGAACCCAACAAGCTTCAAGGTTTGTCCCCTTTTCTCCCCTCCAGCCTGTTCAGCAACTCCACGGCCTGCTGCGCGGCCCACACGCCCGAGGCCATGCAGCTTAATACACCGCCGCTGATCGCCCCGGCGCCCGCGATGAAAAGCCCTTCGATGCCCGTGGTGCAATCCAGGAAGCGGCCCGGCCCGAACTGATCCGGGGTCTGGTCGGGACCGAAGTTGCCGCCTTCGAAGCTGTTGACCCAGTAGGCGTTGGAAAGGGGGGTGGCGAATTCGACAAAATCCAGATTGCGGCTCAATCCCGGGATATAGCGTTCGGCCGATCGGATCAGGTGCAGGCCGGTTTCTTCTTTGAGCCGGTTGTAGGCATCGCCTCTTTTGCGGCTGGCAATGCCCGCCCAGGGCTTGAACGCATGATCATTGCCCAGGCCGCTGATGATTTCCAGACAATGCTGCCCATCGGGAGCATGGCGGCCGTGCGGATCCTTCAGGGAAGGTGAGGTGATGAAAAAATAAGCAAACGGGTCGGCCGCACCGCGCGCGGAAATGGAGGCGAAGCAGCGGTCGACATCATGGTGCGCGAAATGAATGATGTTGGCGTCGGTCATACCGGCCGCGGCCAGATCGAGCGACGTGCCGATAAAAGCGTAAAAAGCGCCCGCGGACGGCCGCATGCGCGCGATTTTCTTCTTTGCCGCCCGGGGAATGATGTCCGGGTCGATAATCTGACGGAAAGCGATCAACGGGTCTGCATTGCTGATGACGGTCTTGGCTGAAAACGTGTCGCCATTGGCCGTGGAAACCACGAAGCGCCCCTGCTTGCGCGCAATGGCGGTGACCGGCATCCTGTTTCTCAGAACTGCTTTTTTACGCGTCAATGCGTCCACGAACGCATCGCGCAGGGCGCCGCTGCCCCCCTTGGGATAGAAAGCACCTTCCATATAGTGGTCCAGCAACATCAGGCAAACGAAGGCCGAGGCCTGGCTGGGGGGCAGGCCGCTGTTGCCGCAGTGCGCCGACAGGGCCGCCAGAAGGCGCGGGTTGCGGGTGATGCCGTCGAGCAGCTTCTGGTAGGTTGCGCGATGATATTTCATCAGCACCGGATGACGGAAGATATAGCGGATCCGGTCGAAAAACGTTTTGGGCGGTCCGTGCGGATCGGAAAAGGCGCTCAGCAAACGTTCAATCACATTGAAGTAGGCCTGCACGGCCTTTTTTTCTTCCGGGAAAAGCGCCTGCAGCCTTTCCCGGTAAAGTTGCCGGCCCTTGCAGATCTGCAATTCAAAATCGGGGAAGAGATAGCGATCGAACCCATGGGGGTTGATTTCGGCGAACTGCACCGCCTGGTCCAGTTCCAGAAGCTCCAGCAGCTGGCGAAAAGAGCCTCCCGGGCCAAGTTTGCCCAGGTAGTGCACGCCGGTGTCAAAGGTATACCCGTTCCGGGTGAATGGATTCATGTACCCCCCGAACGAAGGCATGGCCTCCAGCAGCAGAACCGACGCCCCCAACTGCCTCAGGCGCAGGGCCGCGCTGAGCCCGCCGGCGCCGCTGCCGACCACGATGGCATCCACATCGCTCATATCACCTCGCATGCATGGTTGAATTTGCCCCGGGCATGCCACCTCCGCAAGCGGTTGAGAAGCCACGACGGACAAAATTTGCAAATGCAAGGTATACCGTTCAAGGGCTGGTGTGCAAGGGGGAAAGGGAATCTCACTGAAACGCCGGCATGGCCATCATTTCCATCAACTCCTGCCTCGTAAAGGTCTTGACCAGGGCGGGATCGTCTTCCTTGACAATGTTCTCCATCAGGTCGCGCTTCCTGGCGATAATGGCGGCGATCTTCTCTTCCAAAGTGCCCTCGGTGACCAGCTTGAAGACCTGCACGCCGCGTTTCTGACCGATGCGGTGCACCCGGTCCGTGGCCTGGTCCTCCCGGGCGGCGTTCCACCAGCGGTCGTAATGGATCACCACCGAAGCGGCCACCAGGTCGATGCCCACGCCGCCGGCTTTTAAACTGCCCACGAACACCCGGCAGTTCGGATCCAGGTCGAAACGTTGGATGATCCGCCCGCGATCGCGGCTGGCGCCGGTCAGCGAGACGAAATCCACTTTTTGATCGGCCAGGTATTGGGTGATGATCTCGATCATGCCGACATATTGGCTGTAGACCACGACTTTCTGTCCGCTGTCCAGACACTCCGACAACAGCTCGGTGAACAGATCCCATTTGCCGGAGGCGTATTCGTGATAGGCCTGGGTATTTTTTGCAACCTGGGCCGGATGGTTGCAGATTTGCTTGAGCAGATTGAGCAGGGCGAAAATGTGTATGTAGGGAACCGGCCTGCCGTCCTGCTCCAGGGCCTGGCGCAGCTCGCGGCCGCGGCGGTCGACGGCATCCCGATAGAGCTTGATTTGATCTTCACTGAGCCGGCAAGTGCGCAGATCTTCGATTTTTTCCGGCAGTTCGCTCAACACGCTTCTTTTCAAGCGCCGCAAGGTAAACGGGGATATCAAACGGCTCAGCTGTTTGCGCCGCGAGGCATCGCCGATATTCTCGATGGGGATCCGATAACGCTCGGCAAAGCGCTCATCCGATCCCAGGTAACCGGGTACGGCGATATCCAGGAGCGATTTGAGTTCGCCCACCCGGTTTTCGATGGGCGTGCCGGTCAGGCCGATTTTCATGCGGGCGTTCAGGCTCCGCGCCGCCTTGTAAGATTGGGTTTCAGCATTTTTTATATGCTGGATCTCATCGAATATGGCGATCTCAAAGGCTCTCGGCATCAGCAAGGCGATATCGCGGCGCAAAACGCCATACGAGGTAATCAGCACATCGGCTTCGTCGGCCATCTGGGCTAAATCGCGCTGGCCGCCGTAGTAGACCGCCGCCGACAAGCCGGGCGCATGCTCGGCCAGCTTGCGCTCCCAGTGGCTGATGACCGAGGTCGGGCAAACGACCAGAAAGGGATCGCGTGTACCTGCCGACTCGCGCAGGCCGACCAAAAAAGACATCACCTGATGGGTTTTGCCCAAACCCATATCGTCGCACAACAGCCCGCCGAAACGGTTTTCATACAAAAACCACAGCCACTGGACCCCGCGCTCCTGATATCCCCGCAGGGTGGAAGTCATTCCCTTGCGGTCCGGAAGAGGTGCCAGGGGCCTCATCTCCAGCAGGTGCCTGAGCTTGTCCATCGTTAAGGGATCGCCGCCCGCTTGGATCGACAGCCCGCCCATGGCGCTGAACCGGAAAACATCGGCCCGCGAAAAACGCACGCCGCTGAGGTCGTCGTCCAGAGCGGCCGGATCCATTTGTTCGGCCAGTTCTTCGACAGAATCGAATTCCGGCCCATCACAATCCACCCATCCGCCGGCGCTGGCGACAAACCGCTGACCGGCCTGCTTGGCGCGAAGAACGGCCGCCAGTGAAACAGATTGGCTGCCGTCGCCATAAGAGACCGACAGCCAGCACCAATCCCGGTCCATGGCTCGGGGCGATATCTCGATGCGATCAAAGCCTGTCATGATTTTGAGCTGTCGAACCTGCTCGTCCAGCCGGAACAGTTCCTGATTCAGAACGGCGCCATATTCGGCCAGGAATTGGGGCACCTGGCTGCCTTGGAGGACGGTGCGCACCGGACCTGCAAACCGGGGCGGGGGTGCGGGGTAGTGATCCTCCACCAGCATACCCAGCTCCTTGATGTAGTAAAGATCGCCGTACTGAAACTTTTTCAGGTCCTCTCTTTTAAAAAAGCGGTGCTCGCCGTTTTGCCGGACCAGGCGCAGCAGGGGTTGAATTTCCAAATCCAGGCCTTCACTCAAGGTCACATCGAAGACCGCATCGAGGGAAACGGGCTGGATGCTCAAGCCATGCTGGTTGGTGAGCACATCTTTGAGCTCCTTCAGCAGGCGCTTGACCCTGTCCCGCGGCACCGGCAAGTGGAATATGACCTGATCCGACCCGTCTTTGCCGCTGAGGATGAACTCTCCGCTCGTCTCATCCACGGCAGGATGCAACCTGCATCCGTCATGGCCGAATTCCTTGAAGCCGTGATAGGCAAAGCGCTGCCAGAACTTGCTTTCGAAGGACTGGCGGGCGGTCTTCAGGCCCTTGTCGCGCAGCACCATTTCATTCCCGGTCATGGTCATCAGGGCCAACTGCCGCAACACATCGGCGCGCGTGGGCACGGCGGCCGCATCGCCGGACAACGTTAAGCGCTCGATGAAACGGGATCGGTCCCCGCCCCTGGACAGGTAGACCAGCAAGGGCTCTTTGGATCGGCCGGCCGCCACCAGCCCGCCCTCTTCTTCTTTTGCACCGCTGGTCATCAGTTGGATTGTTTCGAGGGTTTCGCGGCAGTTGTCCGCCAGAACGACGGCCAGACGGTGCCAGAAACTGCGCTCAAATGCCTCGGCCGCGCCGGGTTGATACCGGTTCTGGAAGACATGGCCGATTCTGGAAAGCGCCTTTAAATGATCGCAGGTGGTCTTTGCCGGGTTGCGGCAGGAACAAAAGCGGTGGCCCAAGAAACCATGGGCGGATGTTACATCATAGGCTACGGCCGGATAAGGGTCGCAGGGGTCGGGCATCAGGGCCATCCCATGACGGAAAAATTCCAGGCGGTCCAGGTCTTGCGGGCCGACGGCCGGTTGCTTGCGGGCGGCGCTTTGCTGCTGCGGAATCTTTTTGCGGGCGGGTTGATGTTTACGAGGCTTCGTCACGGGCAACGGTTCCGGATACAAAAGGGGGAATCTCATCCTCAACACTGAAAGGTGCTGTTTGTAGAAAGATTGAACCTTCCTGTCAAGGCCGCTGTTCCGTATTCCCAGGGCGAGCGCCTGTCTTTGACTTCGGTATCGATCTTTTTCAATTTGCAGACTGGAATTGCCGCTCCTGCCGGGCTTGAACATGTTCGAAAGCCAGGATTGCGCTGGTCCCCGAGCGCCACCTTCCCGCTGGTTCCCAAGCTCCAGAGACTGTGTCGCAATTCTCAGCATTTGATTTTCGGGCTACCCCCGGGAGGGGGATAAACGGACGTATTTGATCTCTCA